>NZ_JBIKRX010000036.1:0-27875 GCF_044348915.1 Flavobacterium sp.
TTAGATACAATAGAAGGTCAAATATGGGGACAATCTTCGATGTGTTAATGAAAAAGATGGTGAAATTTGAATAAATATCAATAAAATCAATAGATAACAAGGGTGCTCTAAGCGCCTATACCTAAATTTCTTTATCACCCCCAAACTCAAGAAACCTAACCATAAAAAGAAGTACTATTTTAGTGACTTCGAGGTACAAATGAATTTGTTTACTATTTAAAACACCAAAATAATACTGACCAACCTCCTACTCTACTTTACCACCACAAAACAGTATTAAATATTAAATGCCCTGTTAATAATATCCCAAAAATTACGGCCAGAATCAAAATCAGCACCGAAATTAAACTCGTTTTCCAAAAAGAGTTAGCCTTTTTTAACTCCATAAATTGAAAGGCGACCAATACTATTTTCAGTACCGAAATCCCTAGAATCAGAAAAACCACAACTTTCGAAACTATACTTGACGAGGCAATTAACGCCGTGGTCGCCGTAAGGAGCAACAAACTGATATAGGTAAAAACAAACGACTTCTTCATCCTTAAAAAATTAAGTACAAGACTGGAAACAACAATAACCAAATCAAATCACACATATGCCAGAATGCACCACAAGCCTCGACATCTTCAATAGCTGTATCCGAATTCTTTCTTGTAATTCCTCTGTTAGTCCAAATCAAAATAACCAAACCCACCAAAACGTGAATCAGGTGAAATGCCGTCAACAGCCAATAAAAAGTAAAAAACATATTGGTTTCCAAAAAAATTCCAGCTTCGATTTTATGATAGTATTCAACACTTTTAACCACTACAAACAACAACCCTCCCAGCATTGCCAATTTGAAATAGAAAGAAGATTTCTCTCGATTATTTTCTTTGAATTCCTGAACTCCAGCCGCCATAAACAAACCGCTAGTCAACAAAAAAATAGTATTGAGTAATCCAAAAGTGGTGTCGAGTTGCAATCGCGATTGATGAAAGACCTGAGGCTCCTGTGTTCCGTAGTACACAAATGCCACAATTGCCATTCCGTA
Organism: Flavobacterium sp.; assembly: GCF_044348915.1. Lineage (GTDB taxonomy): Bacteria > Bacteroidota > Bacteroidia > Flavobacteriales > Flavobacteriaceae > Flavobacterium. The sequence goes on from NZ_JBIKRX010000036.1 coordinate 1,034, forward strand.
AGTGACTAATTCCAAGAAAATAATGATCCACATCAGGATTCCTCCCGGCGGATAATAGATGTTTTTGTAATTAATTTTTAGGGCATTCATTTTATTTATATACTATTATTCCCACGGTTGAAACCGTGGGCAATGGTAAACGTGTTGAAAATGTGGGCAATGGTAAAAGCATTGAAACCGCAGGCAATAATAAACTCATTAAAACCGAAGGAAATAGCAAACCCATTGAAACCGTGGGCAATGGTAAACGCGTTGAAACCGTGGGCAATATTGAAACATTGCACAACGATCAAAATCATCAAAGTTTGCTCTTTTCCATAGCCAACAGTTTCAACTGTTGGTTACTATTGGTTAAAATTATTCCCAATCCAATAGGCGTTTTTCGCCTTCAATAGTTTTGATCTCCGTAATATCTTGCGACATTTCGATTACTCCTTTATAATTTTTATCGGCATCTCTCACCGCAAAATAGCGAATATAAATCAGTCTTTCTTTGAAATTAATCCAAAATGAAGCCTCGTTTTGAGTGCCATTTTTAAAACTTTCAATAATTTTAAGAACCGTTCCCACGCTTTTTGGCGGATGACAAAACTTTACTTCACGACCTATTATTCCAGCGCTTCTAGGAAAAACACGCTCTTCTCCCCGATTGTAAAAGATCACTTTGTCGTTTTCATCCACAAAAGTCAAATCAAGTGGCATTGTTCTAAGCAGCAGATTTACTTGTTCCACCGTCATATAGCCTTCATCATAATGCGAAGTATTCTCAAGCGAAAAAGTCATTTCGCGTTTGGTAAAATCCTCACTTGGATGAATGTACTCTGCCTCTGGAAAAGCAACTGGCACCGTCGAAAGCATCCAACCTATTTCCTCTTCGCCTTGGCGCATCCTAATCCAATCTTTTTCGGCAAGCAAATCCAAAGCATTCGGAAACAAAACCATTTCCTCGGTATTCATCAACCGCAGTATTCCATCGGTCAAAAACGGTGTGTTTGTTTTTATTCTATCAAATTCTTTGTTGTCCATATTCTTGCGCAACATTCTAAATTGATCTCTCAAAATATCGTGAAACGACCACATTCCTTGCGACGGGCCATTCCATCCTTTTTTTTCTAAATAAGGAAAAAGTTGATTTTCTTTTCGAGCAAAACGCTTTTCTATAGTATGCAGTTGATTGAATATATTGGTGTATTTCTGTGTTTCGGTTTCAGCATCTACGGCTAAAATTTCTTCTATCAAGCAAATGATAATTTCCTTTTCTTGAAAATATATACTTATTGGGTGCCCTTCTGGAAGCGCTGTTGTATTCGAATTCTCGTACATTGTATTCTTATTTTTGATGTTTAATTTTTTCGTATAATTTCACTAACGACTGTAATAATTCGACTGGAGTCGTCAGGATTTGGTAGTGATTTTGCCCGAACATTTGCGGCAAATAATATTTAGCTTCGGCTTCGATGGCCAAAGCGTAGGAATTGATATTTCTTCCGTTGAGTTCCCTTAGCGCTTGCTTGACATCGTTTATACCGTATTTGCCCTCATATTTATCGTAATCGTTTGGCTTTCCGTCAGAAATCAGGATTACCCATTTATTTTTGGTATTTCTTTTGTCTAATCTTGCTCCAGCGTGACGCAAAGCAGCTCCAATTCGAGTATATCCGCTAGGCTCGACTGCTCCAATTTTATATTTGGCAACTGACCAACTTTCGTCAAAATCTTTCAATGTTAAATAAGTTGAGTAATTTCGGGTTTTCGAATAAAAACTGTCAATAGAAAAATCAATATTGAATTCATTTAAGATTTCTCCAAAAAGAATCGAAACGTCTTTTTCCACATCAATCACTCTATTTCCTGCGGCATAACCATCACTCGAAAGGCTGATATCCAAAAGGATTAAAATGGATAAATCTTTTTCTTTTTTCCGATTTGAAATATAAATTTTATCGGATGGTGTCCTTTTCGAATGCACATCTACATACAAATCGGTGATGGCATCAATATCGAATTCGTCTCCTTGTGATTGTCGCCTTTGCTGTAGCATTTTGTTATTGACATTGGTCAACATTTTGCGTAAACCCATTAGGGTCGACGCGTTCTTTGTAATCGTGTTTTTATAATAATTACTATCGGTCTTCAGTTGGGTTTTGGGATAGACTTTACAAAAATGATCTTTGTACACCCGTTTACTGAAATCCCATTCGTCGTAACAAAGATGAAACCCCTTGGAGTCCACTTCTGCGCTTTCGGAAATGGTTGTGTTTTCGATAAAATCTGCTTGGTAAACCGAATGCGAAGTGTCATCTACTCGAACGGTGAACTTCATATTCAACTCTTCTAGTGCTTCCTGATGATCTTCAAGCTCGTCTGAACCATCAAAATCTCGCCAAGTCCCATTGAATTCCTCAGCAGTTTCCACTTTTTCAAAATTGTGCAATAAGACATAATCTTCCTGTTGTTTTTTATCTAGTTCTACGGTGATCACTTCTTCAACCGCCCGCGCTTTCAAAGTGGTTAAAGCTTGATTTTCTTGGGCTTTCTTTATTTTATCAGAGAAGTTTTCTAATACAGAATCTGTTTTTAGTGCGTCTTCATTTCGCATCCATTTTCCGAATATCCACGAATAATCAACGCCCGTTTTTGAATCAATTTTTTGTTCAAAATGTCGTTTTGCTTTGTTATAAGTATCATTTGTAATCGGGAATTCTTCAAATAAAATATCCAAAACAACTGGTGATACTTCTTCGGATTTTTGTTGCGATACTATTAATGTTTGTTCTTGATCTGAGGATTTCCAATTCAAATCCAAGCGTTGCTGTACGCTTAAATACAACAATCTAAAAAGATAAAAGTCTCTATTTTGCTCGACCGTAGAAAACTCTGCGAAAGAAACTGGAAGGAAAAAGTTGTTGTTTTTATAACCTCCTTCTCGTTCCGCTGGAAAAATTTCGATAGGATTTCCTGTCAATGCACGCGCCAAAATGGTCAATCGCGGCTTGATTTCGTTCAAAGAAACTGTTCGAGCACTTATTTCGGGATCAACTTTTTTGCTCCTTTTCAAATGCTTGAAAAACTTTCCAACTAAATATTCGTCTATTTCAAAACCCATTTTTATAGTGTTCAGTGTTCGGTTTTCTAGTGTTCAGTAATTTGTATACTTATAAATCATCGGCAGTCACAGTATTCAATCCCTTTATCAACTGAACACTAAAAATCTGACTACTGACCACTCCTTTTTTATATCATCAAATTACACAAATCTTTCAGTGCTTCTACCGTTTGCAAATCATCGGTCAATGGCTCTACAACGGCCACGTGAACGGATAATCTTTTAGGTAAACCGCTGTGAATAATCTTGGCAGCATCGACTAAAAGTCTGGTAGAAACTGTTTCGGTCAATCCCAATTCAGTTAAATTCCTGATTTTATTTCCAATGGCGACCAATTTTTTGGCAGTGTCTTGGTCAATATTGGTTTCATTTATCAAAATTTCCATTTCAATTTTTGGCTCAGGATAATCAAATGAAACAGCAATAAATCGTTGGCGAGTGGATGGTTTCAACTCTTTAAAACCTCTTTGATAGCCTGGATTATAGGATGCAACCAACATAAAATCTTCGTGTGCTTTTACCGTTTCACCTAATTTATCGATAAAAAGTTCGCGCCTATGGTCTGTGAGAGAGTGAATGGCAACAATCACATCAGGGCGAGCTTCAGCCACCTCATCTAAGTAAATGATAGCACCTTCCTTTACAGCAGTCGTCAATGGGCCGTCAAGCCAAATCGTTTCGGCACCTTTGATAATAAATCGACCAATCAAATCGGTAGAAGAGGTTTCTTCGTGGCAACTAATGGTGATGATTTTTTTATCCAATTGATGCGCCATATACTCAACAAACCTTGATTTTCCAGTACCCGTTGGCCCTTTCAAAAGAAAAGGAATTTTGTTTTTGAAAGCTTGGTTGAAAACCTCAATTTCTTTTCCAACTGCGTGATAATAGGGTGTGTTTTCTAACATTTTGTTTTTGTTTTAAAAAAAAGCCAGAAACCATTTACCTTCATTTCTTTGGAAATACTATTCTAAAAAAGTGAGGGTAAGGGATTCTGGCCAGCAATAATTGAATTAGTTAGTGTTTAATTTTATTTGACTTCCTCCAAAGCTTCATCTGTTGGAGTGCCATATTTGATAAAGTCATAAATAAACAAGCCGATTCCAACAGTAAACATCGTACCGCAGATAAGAAGTACTGCAAAGTGAACAGCAATTTCGTTTTGAACATCTCCAAACTCCATTTTCATTTTTCTTTCTAAATACACTTGAGCAACTCCAGCAACTCCAAAAGCTACGGTCATTCCAAGTATTCCAATATTGGATAACCAAAAAGCCATATGACCTTGGGTGCTATCGTATCTTTTTCTGCCAGTTAAATTTGGCAAAGCATAACTAATGATGGCCAAAACTATCATTGCATAAGCACCCCAAAAAGCATAGTGTCCGTGCATAGCAGTAACCAAAGTTCCGTGTGTATACAAATTTACCTGTGGTAAAGTATGCGCAAAACCAAGCAATCCAGCTCCAATAAAAGAAACAACAGCTGAACCAATTGTCCAGAATAAAGCAATTTTATTCGGATGGCTTTTTTCTCCTTTTCGATACATATTTATGGCAAATAATGCCATCGCCAAGAATGCTAAAGGCTCTAATGCAGAGAATATACCACCTACAATCAACCAAATTTTGTTTACTCCTATATAATAATAGTGATGTCCTGTTCCTAAAACTCCTGAAAGAAAGGTAAGACCAACGATAACGTACAACCATTTTTCGATTACTTCTCTATCCACTCCTGTCAATTTGATTAATAAGAAGGAAAGAATACCTCCCATAATTAATTCCCAAACACCTTCAACCCACAAGTGAACTACCCACCAACGGAAGAATGAATCCATCACTTGGCTTTTGAACCAAATCATTCCTGGTAAATAAAGTAAGGCTGCAAACAACAATCCCATTGACAAAACCAATGCAGTGGTCGTTTGGCGTTTGCCTTTGAATAGTGTTCCCAAAATTAATCCTAAGAAAAGCAAGACGTTGATAACCACTAGAAAGTCAAGTTCTCTTGGAATTTCAAGGAATTTTCGTCCTTCCCAATGATTTAAGTGAAACCCAACAACGGCTACAACACCAACAACAGCAAGTGAAATAAGCTGGATGTAAGCCCATTTTACACTGATTAACTCGCGTTGTGCTTCTTCTGGAATGATATAATAAGCGGCACCCATAAAACCAGTTAACAACCATACCACCAATAAGTTGGTATGAACCGCACGTGCGACATTAAAAGGGATAATTTCGTGCAATCCTTGCAATCCTATGCGGTCGAAGCCCATAATAAAGCCGTAAATAATTTGCAAAGAGAACAACAGCATACACAATGCAAAAAACCAATAGGCTACTTTTTGTGATTTATATTTCATTTTTGTAAATTTTATTTGTTAGATGTCAAAAATGGTATCGCTTTTTTTGTTTGTGTTTGCTTAAGCAAACTTATATTTATGGGCGATTTCATTTTTATTGATTTTTAATTTTTAACTTTAGATAAAGGAGAAACGACACGGTCAAAACCATTTAAATCGATTTTGCCTATCCATTTGAAATAAGCCACAACTGCATCCGCATCGGCTTCACTCATTCCGTAAGCTACCATTTTTCGCCCTCGTGGTTGCCAAGGTTCTTTAGACATCAATACAATTTTAACATAAGCCTCGCCTCTGCGGTCGATAACTTTTGTCAATTCTGGAGCGTAATAAGCTCCTTCTCCCAAGATACTGTGACAACCCATACAATTGTTGGATTCCCAAATTTCTTTTCCCCTTTCTACATTCGCATCAATCGAACTGTAGTTGGTTTGATCATTACTAGGCATAAACGAATAAATAGTCAGCCCAATGAAAATTAAAAAGGTGACTAATGTTCCTCCTAGAAAAAATGCTCTTGCTTGTGATTTTGAAAGCATAAATGTCAGTTTTTTGTTAGTTAATAATACTCTTTAAATAATAATGGACAAATATATCCACTATTAATACGATGCAAAGTAAGCATTCAAAAACATAACACTTTATGATTCCAATCATACTTCAATAAAATTGTTTTTAAATTAAATCCTGAATGAAATCAATAATAATCAACACCAATTTAGATCTGCATTTTTATCAACCTCTTGTTAATAAAAAAATGATAAAAAAAACAGAATATGACTTAAATCATATGATATAAATATATTAATGACTAGAATTATACTCGGAAAAATAAGCCGAAATGTTTTTCTAATTCATTGACTTCTAACCCTATATTACCTCAAAAAAAATGAGCTTACAAGAAATAACAACGATTGGAGATTTTGTTGCCAAAGATTACCGAACAGCAGCTGTCTTCTCAAAATATGGTATTGATTTTTGTTGCAAAGGACAAAGAACCATCGAAGAAGTGTGCAATAATAAGGACATAAACGAAGATGATTTACTGCGTGACTTAAACCAAGTTTTGAACACAAAAAATGATTCAGGTGTCGACTTCAATTCTTGGCCTTTGGATTTACTAATAGATTATATCGAAAAAACACACCATAGATATGTCGAAGATAAAACGCAAGCTTTGATTCCGTTTTTAGATAAGTTATGTAGCGTTCACGGAAGTAATCATCCTGAATTATTTGAAATCAACCAGCTTTTCAATGACAGCGCTCAAGAATTGGCTGCACATATGAAAAAAGAAGAAATGATTCTGTTTCCTTTTGTCAAAGAGATGATCAATGCTACTAAAAGCCACGGTTCAATCGGTAAGCCATTTTTTGGTACTGTGAAAAATCCGATCTCCGCTATGATGAATGAACACGATGCCGAAGGAGAACGATATAGAACAATTGCCGCATTAACCAATAACTACACACCACCACAAGACGCCTGCAACACCTATCAAGTGACCTACGCAATGCTTCAAGAATTTGAACAAGACTTACACAAACACATTCATTTGGAAAACAACATCCTGTTTCCAAAAGCAAAAGCCTTAGAGAAATTTTTCTCAACTGAAGAATAAAAACAACAACCCAACATAAAACCAAAACCAGTAAAAACTATGGAAAAGTACGTTATCAAAAGGAACGGAGATTACAAACCGTTTGAGAGTTTCAAAATTGAAGACGCCATTTCAAAATGTTTCAAAAGTGCAACAGTAGCCTTTGACGAAAGTGTTTTTGAAGATGTGATGCAAAGATTGCAATACAAAGAAACTTGGGCAGTCGAAGAAATTCAGGATTTAATCGAAAAAAGTCTTTTTGAAAAACAGTATTTCGAAGTAATGCGTTCGTTTATGTTGTACCGTCACACCCGAAAATTACAACGGGAGCACGTCGCAGGAATCAACGAAGACACCACTTATGTAGATAGTTCACAAACCATAGCCGAATATATAGAACAAACAGATTGGCGGATCAATGCCAATGCCAATACTTCGTATTCTAATGCAGGATTGGTGAATAATGTGGCTGGAAAAATCATTGCCAATTACTGGCTCGATAAAGTATATACCAAAGAAGAAGGATACGCCCATAGAAATGGAGATGTACACATTCACGATTTAGATTGCCTTACTGGATATTGCGCAGGTTGGAGTTTACGTGTTTTACTTAACGAAGGATTCAATGGAGTTCGTGGTCGTGTCGAAAGCAAAGCTCCATCACATTTTAGAGAAGCTTTAGGGCAAATGGCAAATTTTATGGGCATTCTACAAAGCGAATGGGCTGGAGCTCAAGCATTCAGTTCGTTTGACACCTATTTAGCTCCTTATGTTTTCAAAGACGATTTAGGTTTTGACGATGTATTGAAAGCCATTCGAAGTTTTGTTTACAATTTGAATGTTCCTGCACGTTGGGGACAATCTCCTTTTACCAATATCACTTTGGACTGGGTAGTTCCAGAAGATTTGAAAACTCAAATCCCTACAAAAAACGATTTCCATTTCTTTGAAAATAATTTCAATCACGACCTTTTGGTAAGAGCGCAAGAACGCGGAGTTAATAAAGTAACTGATTTGCGTTACGAGCATTTCCAAAAAGAAATGAACCTCATCAACAAAGCCTATTATACCGTTATGACCGAAGGCGATGCCAACGGACAACCTTTTACATTCCCAATCCCGACAGTAAATATCACCGAAGAATTCGATTGGAACGGAGAAAATACGGATTTGCTTTTTGAAAATACTGCCAAAATCGGCTCTTCTTATTTCCAAAACTTCATCGGAAGCCAATACAAGTTAGATGAAAATGGCGATAAAGTTGAAAACGAAAACGCCTATAAACCGAATGCTGTTCGTAGTATGTGCTGTCGTTTACAATTGGATTTACGTGAATTATTGAAACGCGGAAATGGCCTTTTCGGAAGTGCAGAAATGACGGGAAGTATTGGAGTTGTGACCATCAATATGGCGCGATTGGGTTACTTATATAGAGGAAACAAAGAAGAACTTTTCAAACAATTAGACAGATTATTATACATTTCTAAATCGACTTTAGAGAAAAAACGAGTGTTCATTCAAGAAATGTACGATCGAGGTTTGTATCCCTATACTAAACGTTATTTACAACATTTCAGAAACCACTTTTCGACTATAGGTGTCAACGGAATTAACGAAATGATTGTCAATTTTACAGGAAAACAAGACACAGTAACCTCATCTACAGGAATTGATTTTGCAGCAGAAATCCTAGATCATATTCGTGGCCGAATGAAAGAATTTCAAGAAGAAACCGGTAACTTGTACAATCTTGAAGCCACTCCAGCCGAGGGAACAACTTATCGTTTTGCCAAAGAAGACAAAAAGCGTTTCCCAAATATTTTTCAAGCCGGACAAGACGACAATATCTATTACACGAATAGTTCACAAATTCCAGCAGATCATACTGAAGATCCTTTTGAAGCCTTGTTTTTACAAGATGAATTGCAATGTAAATATACCGGAGGTACCGTGCTACACTTGTATATGAGCGAAAAAATGAGTTCACCTGAAGCATGTAAACAGTTTGTTAAAAAAGTGGTTTCAAGCTTTAGATTACCTTATATCACTGTTACTCCAGTATTTAGCGTTTGTCCTGTTCACGGCTATTTGAATGGAGAACACGAATATTGCCCTAAATGTGATGAGGCATTAATAGAAAAAGAACAAGGTTTAAATTGTTTAAAAGTTTAAATTGTTTAACCGCTAAAGAGATTAAAATTTTGAACCATCACAAACAACCTTAAACTTTAAACTTTTAAACAACATTAAACAAAAAAAATATATGAAAACTGAAACTAAAACCAATCCAATTTTGGAAGAGAACCAACATTTAAGAACCAAATGTTTAGTGTACACACGCGTAATGGGCTATCACAGACCCGTAGAAAGTTTTAATATTGGAAAAAAAGGTGAACACAAACAACGAACTCATTTTACAGAAGGAAAATGCTAGTAAGCCTATTTACAGCTTAACGCCATTCACTTTATTAGATTACCCTCATAAATCAGCCTGCATTCTATGGTTTGCAGGTTGTAATATGCGGTGCTTGTATTGCTATAATCCTGAGATTGTGCTTGGAAAAGGCAGTCTTACTTTCGAAAAAATACTTTCGTTTTTACAAACACGGAAAAATTTGTTAGACGCCGTCGTTTTTAGCGGTGGCGAATGTGTCTTGCATAAAAAAATCATTCCGTTGATTTCCGAAGTCAAAAAAATGGGTTTCTTGGTAAAAATTGATACCAACGGCAGTTCGCCCGAAGTCATTCAAGAGCTACTAAACAACAAACTTGTCGATTATATCGCCTTAGATTACAAAGCAACGCAAGCAAAATTTCAAGCAATTACACAATCTAATTTATACGATTCTTTCGAAAGAACTTTAGATTTGCTATTGCAAACTAAAATTCCATTTGAAGTTCGAACAACATTTCATTCCCAATTATTATCGGAAAATGACTTGAGGGAAATGATTCAGTTTTTGGAACGTAAAAACTACGTTGGCAGTTATTACATTCAATATTTCAAAAACAATGTAGAAACCCTCGCAGAGCTCGAACTATCCAGAAACACAATAGATTGTAAAAAACTTTCGACCCAAACTATTCAAGTTATTGTACGAGAATAAGATAAAATTGACTAACTTTATAAAAAATGTATGTTTTCAAAAACTTGTGAATACGCAATCAGGGCCTCTATTTTTATTGCCACACAATCCTATGAAAATAATAGGGTTACAATAAAAGAAATCGCCGAAAATATCGACTCTCCATTATCTTTCACCGCTAAAATTTTACAGATTTTGGCAAAAAAAGGCATTGTACAATCTATCAAAGGAATAGGTGGCGGTTTTGAAATTCCAAAAGAAGCCATCGCGAAAATAACTCTTGATCAAATTGTAACCGCTATAGATGGCGACTCCATTTTTACAGGCTGTGGTTTAGGGTTAAATCATTGTTCGAAGGAACGTCCTTGTCCATTGAATAAAAGATTTCGAAACATCCGCGAAGATCTCGCAAAAATGCTACAAACCACCACTCTCGAAGAACTGGCTTTAGATATCAATGCAGGTGATTCATATTTAATATAAACTAAAAAGCCTCAAAGATTTCAAAAACCTTTGAGGCATTTAGTATAAAACTTAAATCTTTCTAAAAAGTCGAGTTTAAAAATCCCTTAAGCTACCACTAATTCGGGCACTTCTACAGCAATCAAATCTTTTGTATAAAACTCTAGTTGATTTTGTATTGCTGCAATACTATTTTCGAAATAAGTAGTGTTGGCAAAAAAGTTTTGATAAAAAGCAATCCCTTCCAATAAATTGCTTTTGAAAGCTTTCAATTTCTTTACTTGTGAAGCATTTATCTCAGTTGAAAGGTTTTTGATGTCATTTTTCAAATAATCAATATACATTTTCAATTCTTTGATGAAAAGGTTCGGTCTGTTTGGATCCGTCATCACATTAAAATTACCATAAATATGTCGAACCATTTCAGAAAGAGAAACTTCCTTGTCAAAATAAGCTAAATTTGGACCAGGACAAACTATAACGCCTTGCGCCTGCCCTTTGATTTCGATATCATTTTCAAGGTAAGAAGCATTGGCAAGACCTACACAAAGACAGGCTTTTTCGGTAATATCAAACTTCATTTTATCGTAAGCTTCTTGCGATAAAGTTTCTTTTATCTCATTCAATTCATCCAATTTAACGTCTTGAAATTTCTTCGAAGAAGTACAAACTCCTTCGGGACCAAACTCTTTACTCAAAGCCAAAAACTTTTTCGGGCAAGAGCTTCCTGCTTTATCTTCGTCAATACGTTGTTGTTTGAACATTTCATTAGAGGTTCCTCGTACTGTATTAAAAGGAACTCCCAAAGGTGAAATATGACTCAAATACAAGTCTTTTTCTTTGGCATTTCGCAACAATTCACGAGTTTCAGCATCAACTGAAGTGGCTTCAGGAACCAATAAAAACGGAGTTCCCCAACCCACAGCATCCACATTGTAATAATCCATCATAAAATCGTGCTCTTCAGCCGTACCCACTCCACCTTGAACTGTAATTTTCAATTCTAAAGGCATCTCAGGAATAGGCATCCCTTTAGTTGCCAAAGCTTTCACCATAATATCGTGAGCCGACTGCACCAACTGGTCTTTTTTATGTTTGAACTCTTCCATAATCGGTCCTAACAGCACTCCATCGGTAGCAAATGCGTGTCCTCCGCAATTCAATCCTGATTCGATACGGTATTCTGAAACCCAAAGCCCTTTTTTAGCCAAGAAATTTCCCTGAATCATTGCTGAACGGTAATCGCTCACCTTCAAAATAATTTTCTTTTTCAAATGGTTGTTTGCATCTGGGAAGAAACAAGGAAAACTTTCGAAATAAGCGAATAATCGCGGATTCATCCCTGCCGATAAAATAATGGAAGAAGATAAATTACTATTGGCAAATCCACGAAGTGCAGCGTGAGCATCATTAAATTCCACAGGCAATTGCTCGCCATTTGCAAAATTGTCTTTGTCCAACTTTGTCATAATATTGACATCGATTTGACCCGGATAAATGTGCTCTTCGAGATACTTTTTAAGGTTTTCTTTCAAGGCCATTCCGTCTTCCAAAAAGTGCTCCAAACCTTCTTTTATTTCAGATTTGTTAGGCAACATGGCAACGTAATTTTCTAAAGCTTGTTTGCTTTCAGATAATTCTGTCTTGAAATTTTCGAATTTTTCTTTTACAATTGTATCAACCAAGTTCAAATAAGAAGTGATTCGTTCTGCACGATAATCGTGAAATTTTTTAGTTATTTCTTGATAAGGAACATCGAATTTTTCACTGTAAAAAGCTCTCATTCTCTCTATTAGCTCATCATCTGCAAGAGCAATGACTGACGACATTCCGTGCTTCGCCACTCGGATTGGGCTATCAATTGTAAAAGCCAATCCCATCACCGGAATATGAAAAGTGTGTAATTGTTTATTTGTCATCTTTACTTAGATAATTTGTTTAAGGTATAATGTGCAAATATCTGACAAACGATTAAGACATAAACTGATAATTATCATATCTCAAGGCTAATGCAGATACATTTAGCTTTAAAATCCGTATAATCCTATAATATAAGGACAATTCCTTTACATAATTTGAGTTTTTTGTTTTTTAAATAAGTGTATATTTGTACAATAATGTAAAAACATAGGGAATACTAAAATTTATTAAGAAATGAAAAATCTTAAAGAACGAATATTAGAACTAAAAAAAGAGAAAAATGCCGTTATTTTGGCGCATTATTATCAAGAAGCCGATATTCAGGATGTGGCAGATTATGTAGGCGATAGTTTAGGATTATCACAAGAAGCAATGAAAGTGAATGCCGATATTATCCTATTTGCAGGTGTACATTTTATGGCCGAAACTGCGAAGATTTTGAACCCTTCCAAAAAAGTTATTCTACCCGATTTGAAAGCGGGCTGTTCCCTTGCCGAGTCTTGTCCTCCGGAAGATTTTAAGAAATTTACCGAGGCACATCCAGATCACGTTGTCATCACTTATGTAAATTGTTCCGCCGAAGTAAAAGCGCTGACAGATATTGTAGTCACTTCTTCAAATGCTGTTAAAATTGTTGAATCTATCCCAAAAGACAAACCAATAATATTTGCTCCAGATAAAAATTTAGGCAAATATGTAATGGAACAAACTGGCAGAGATATGCTGCTTTGGGATGGTTCCTGTGTGGTACACGAAGCTTTTTCATTAGACAAGTTAATCGCACTTTACAACAAAAATCCTGATGCGCAAATTATTGCACATCCCGAATCGGAAACGCATATTTTAAAAACAGCCAACTACATAGGCTCAACTGCTGGGATGATAAATTATGTCAAAACAAATCCCAACAACAAATTTATTGTGGCCACCGAAGCAGGAATTCTTCATAAAATGAAACAAGAGGTTCCTGATAAAATATTAATTCCAGCACCTTCAAACGAAGACAACACCTGCGCTTGCAGTGAATGTGGTTATATGAAAATGAATACTTTGCAAAAAGTATATGACTGTTTGCTAAACGAAACACCCGAAATTTTTGTTCCCGAAGATATTATGAAAAAAGCGTTAGTTCCTATTGAGCGAATGCTTGAATTATCTAAATAATGATCCAAACAAACTACTTAATTATAGGTTCTGGCGTTGCGGGATTGACTTTTGCATTAAAAATGGCAGAGGAATTTCCCGACGGAAAAGTTACGATTGTGACCAAAGCCAACGCCGATGAATCCAACACCAAATATGCTCAAGGTGGCATCGCCATTGTTACTGACAAAATAGTCGATTCGTATGAAAAACACATAGAAGACACTATTATTTGCGGTGACGGATTGTGCGATGAAGAAGTAGTAAGAATGGTCATTACCGAAGGCCCAAAACGGTTAAAAGAATTGATAGAATGGGGCGCAAAATTTGATAAAAATACTGCTGGCACCTTAAATTTAGGAAAAGAAGGCGGCCATTCCGAAAATAGAGTGGTGCATCATAAAGACCAAACCGGTCAAGAAATTCAACGTGCTATTTCGCACCAAGTTCACCAAAAAGAAAATATCGCCGTTTTAGATTATCATTTGGCTATCGATTTAATTACAGAAAACAATCGTTGCCTAGGAGCCTACGTTTTGGATGAAAAAACAAACGAAATCCTAACTTTCCAATCTGATTTTACATTGCTTGCCACTGGCGGAATAGGTCACCTTTACGGACACACCACCAATCCAGTTATTGCCACTGGTGATGGAATTGCTATGGCTTTTCGTGCCAATGCAGCCATCAAAGAAATGGAATTTATTCAATTTCATCCCACCGCATTATACGATGCATCAACAGGAACTTCTTTCTTGATTTCCGAGGCCGTTCGTGGTTTTGGTGCCTATTTGCGCACCAAAAATGGTCATCGATTTATGCCTGATTATGACTCTAGAGGGGACTTGGCATCGCGTGATATTGTTTCGCAATGCATTGATATCGAGCTAAAAAAATCGGGTGACGAATGCGTATTTCTGGATTGTTCCCATTTGGATATGGAAGCGTTTATCAAACATTTCCCGATGATTTATAACCATTGCAAAAAAAAAGGTATCGACTTAGCAAAAGATTGGATTCCGGTCGTTCCTGCGCAACATTATCTTTGTGGCGGAATTGTAGTCGATAAAAACGGCAAAACCTCTGTTGAAAATTTATTTGCCTGTGGCGAATGCTCCAGAACGGGATTACACGGTGCCAACCGATTAGCGTCTAATTCCTTATTAGAAGCCTTGGTGTATTCTGATAAAATTTTTAATTATTTAGCTAAGAATTCTTTCGGAAATAGTCATTTTAATGGTAAAGTTACCGATTGGAAACTGTTTCCAAAACCAGCGATTAATCCGGAATATGTAGCAACCAGAAAAGCCGAATTGCAACTATTGATGCGACAAAACGCTGGAATTGTGCGTAATGATGTCGATTTGGAAAAAGCTAAAGAAAAACTCTCACTTTGGAAAAATGAAATAAATGAAAAAATAAATACGTATCAGATTAATGCCGATTTGTGTGAGTTGCAAAACCTAATCACCATTGGAAGCTTGATCGTTCAGCAATCCTTAGACCGAGATGGAAATTGTGGTGGCTTTATAAAAAACTAATGTATAATAAAGCGCTCTACTTGAATTTATCTTTTTATTCATTAAATTTGTTTTCGGCTACTAAACTATTTCTTGAAGATCCTTATCTTATTAAATGAAAAGTAAATTTATCATAGCGCTAATTTTCTTTTATGTTGTTTACAACGGCAATGCACAAGATAAAGACACTATTTACATTTATAAAAACAATGACTCCTTTAAGCAGGTTGACGGTATTGACTATTTAATTCGACTATTTAAAATCAAAAAAAGCCCTGAAAAAATTGAACACAAGAAAGTAAACTTTTCGTTTTTTCCTACCGATACCAAAAACGCTGGCGGCAGACTTTTGGTTTCCTCTTTTAATGCCACATTTTTATTAGGAGATGAAGCCAATACCAATAATTCAACCGTATATTTAATTCCATATATTTCATTTACCGGTCAATATGGAATTGAATTATACCCCACGGTCTGGCTCAAAAACAACAGTTGGAATTTTGTTGGAGAATATTTTGTTTTAAACTATCCTCAGAGTACTTGGGGCTTGGGAGGAAATACTTCCAATAGCAACGAAACATTGGTTGACGGTAATCAGGTTCGATTTCATCAGAACGTCTTAAGAGGAATTACTTCCAATTTAGCAGTTGGGCTAGGCTATCAATTTGACCAACATCACGACCTCGAAATAATTGAAACGAACATAGATGCAGATATTCCACAAAATACTACTAAAAAAACTATCTCGTCTGGAGTTTCTGTCCCCATAGTTTTCGACAACCGAAAAAACATCAACAATCCACAAGACGGGATGTATGCTAGTGCCACCTTTTTGTACAACGACAAAAGCTTGGGTAGTGACACAAGCTGGCAATCTCTTTTTGTTGATGTTAGAAAATATTTTCCCATTCCCTATGCACGAAGTGTCCTTGCATTTCGCTCTTATTATTGGACTATTCTATCTGGAACAGTACCTTATTTCGATTTACCTTCAACGCGCTCAGAGCCTGGAACAGGGAGCTCTTCAAGAGGTCTTGAAAAAAACAGATACCGAAGCAATGCTATGCTGTTCTTCGAGTCTGAATACCGCTTCAATATAACTCGAAATGGATTCGTGGGCGGTGTGGTTTTTGCCAATGCAACCTCAGCATCACAATATGATAGTCAGCACTTTATACATTGGCAACCCGCTGTAGGTGCTGGCGTTCGATTAAAATTCAACAAATACACCAAAGTAAACGTCGCCTTCGATTTGGGGTTTAGCAAGGATTACGCCAGTGTTTATCTAAAAATTGGGGAGGTCTTTTAACCCAATTTAAAACCCAAATGCGAGATTCAAAAAGATATTCCTTCTTTTTCTAGGAATATTATTCCAGTCTGAAAATGTCTAATAGTAAATATCTAAAATATTTTTGATTCCCACTTTTAAATTGCATTTCACTTTTTCAAAAGCAAAAGAATATCCTGCATTAAAATTCACAATAGCATAAGAAGATGTTCTATCTTCCATTTAAAAAGGGCTACATTGCGTTTGAGATTCACTTTTTTGAACGGAAATTCCGGCGAAGACCTTTCTTTTTTTATAAACTATAATTCAAATTGAAACTCCAACGGTAATTGGCTTCAAGATTTCCACCGTTTAAGTTTTGATTTATCGGCAGCATTACATTCGCCCCCAAAGAAAATTTATCTTTTGCAATTTCGAAACCTATTTTTCCCAGAAAAATATCGCCTGCTGTGTTGTTTACTTGTTGCCCCAACTGGTAGTTATCATCATAAACTTCGCCTGAGAAACCTAACTGTGGTGCAAAAGAAAAAGTGTTGTTTTCGTGCAAATAGAAAAAAGTTCCCGAATAATTGAATTGGTTTCCAAAACGATAATTTTTATCATTTTCAGTTTTAATGATGTAATTCAACATTGTGTTGAGTCCAAATTGTTTTCTTTTAATTACATATTCAGTAGCCAAAAGATAATCCCAACTGCCGGTTCCTACTTGATAACTTGGATTAAAACTGCCATTATTGTCTTGGTCAAATTTTCCAATTGGAATTTTCATTCCGCCACCTGCTTGTAGTGTGTGTACAAATTTTGTGCTGTCTTTGTGAGTTTGATACAATTGGTACATCGCTAAAACTGTGATATCGCCAATGCCGCTGATACTTTGCTTGCCGGTTGCCGTTTCTCGATTGTGAAAATGATATGGAACTAAAGCTGAAATTTGAACCCGTTTAATTACCGGAATTCTAGCCCAAATTTGCATTGTATTATAATTTTCATTGTTCCAAGTCGAATTGCTATATAAACCATCGGTACTTTTATACGATTGATTAAAATAGCGAACCCCAACAAAATTGGAGTTTAGCATCGAAGCAAAACCCATACTACCGCCACTGGCGGAGCAGCCACACGCATCACAATCATCCTCTAATGCGATGGCAAATTGATGAAATCTCACAAACGGATTGTGAGTTGACAAACTGTCTTTATCTGTTGCAAAAGCGAATTGAAAAATCAGCAGTAAAGGAATAATATATTTATAGCTCATTATATTAAAATTCTGCAAATTTTGGATTAGTAAGAAATTCATTGTCGGTTAAGGTTTTTAAAAAAGCAACCAATTGCGATTTTTCGATTGATGATATTGGTATTCCTAAAGTTCCGCTGTTGTTTAAACTAGGATCTAAATTTTGTGTATTAGTAACACCATTGATGTAGTGGTCAATTACTCCCTCTAATGTGTAAAATCTTCCATCGTGCATGTAAGGCGCAGTTTTTACTATGTTGCGCAAACTGGGTACTTTGAATTTATATTTATCATTTTCTTGTTCTGTAACCCGAAATCTGCCCAAATCATTAATTTTTGGGTCTATGGGTAATCCGTTGTTTCGAAATGAGTTGTCGGTAAAAATATCGGTAGCGTGACAAGAAGCACATTTTTTATTAAAAACTTGATAACCCGCAATTTCTTCGGAAGTGAGTGTTCCTCCTGATTCGTTGCGTCTGTATTTGTCAAATCTTGAATTGAAGGAAGTTAGCATAGTCATAAACTGCCCAAGTGCTTTCAGCATATATTCGGAATTGATTTCTTTGCCTGGAAATGCTTGACTGTATAATTTTTTATATTCGGCATCATTTTTCATCATCTTAATGATATTTATTATGTTTCCGTTCATTTCAAGTTCGTTCGAAATAGGCGACATAGATAACAGCTCGATATGATCGGCCGCGCCATCCCAAAAAAATTGAGTTTGATACGCCATATTTTGAATTGGCGGTGCGTTTCGTGTTCCAATTCCGTCGTCAACGCCGTGACTGAAAGTGTGACCATGATGCGTAAATGCATCTTCCTGCATGTGGCAAAAACCACAAGACACAACACCATCGGAAGCCAAACGACCGTCATAAAATATTTTTTTTCCGAGCTCGAACCCTTTTTCGGTTAAAGGATTATTTGCCATATTATAAGCTAAAGGCGGAAAATTTGAGGGAACTTGATAGTTTATGGGAAGGTTTTGGTATTCGTCATCATTATTAGTAGAACAACTGCTGATAAAAACCAGCGCCATTAAGATTAAAAATCGTGTTTTCATAATTGATGTTTTTAGCCCAGATGGGAATGGAAAGCTAAAGGAAAAACAAATTGATTTTGTTGAAAAAAAATTGCGACCAAAGAAGCACATTTTTTTGCTTACAAAATTTTTGTTTTTCCTGCGGACTTGAAATGTACAGCTGGATTAGCTCCAAAAAAAATTAATCGTTGTGTACATGATCAATTGTAAACATTGTAGGTACGTTGTTTGCAGAAATGTTTTGCACTGGCGTTCCACCCATTACGTCTAATGCAGTTTCAAAGCTGATTACCGTAGTGCTTTCGATTAATTTTTTTGCATCGGCAAAAATATGTACTGATGGCGTGATGTTTGTTCTCACCATTGCTTTTTCGGGAAAGTTTACAGCAACTTCGTTATAGTTGTACACCTCACCAGTTTTTCCGGTATGTACTCTAAATCTTGCATCAGTTCGTGTTACTGAAGTTACAGTACCTTCAAAATTTATAAATTTATAACCCGCAGCCCACGACCAAGTCATTGACAATCCTTGTGCTGTTGTCCACATTGTTCCCTGACCATCCGCACCTGCATCAAACTGTGCTTTATCTACACCAATGCCAAAAGATACTTTCTTATAGTTTGCTGCTGGAACTTTTGGTAATGTAATGGTTGTACTTGCCGCATCGGCCTCGTTTACAAAAAAGTAACTATCGGATTTTGGAATTGTAACGGTTGAACCATCTTCTTTTGTAAGCACAATATTACTAACGATGTAAACCAATTTATTTACTTTGATTACTTCTCCGTTTGCGTTTGTATATGGTGTGTTGAACGCTAAATTTGCGCCACCATATACATTATCGAATTTTAATTTTAATGCACCTTCGCCAGAAATTGTTTCTACTTTATCTTCTTCGCAAGATGTAAACGCTATCGCTATAGCCACTAAGGCTATTATGTTTTTTATTTGAAATTTCATTTTTTATTGATTAAAGTTTGTAAAAAATTTTGTCTTGAAAACAGTTGTCCTCAAAACATTTTGAACGTAAGAATGGTTTCAATTTGTTATAAAATTGAAAAAAGCGCAACAAACTAAAGCAATCCGTTTGAAAGAAAGCTTCGGTTTATTCATAAACTTTAAGAAATGAAAATAGGAGGTCGAAAAACAGAATCACTATTCAAATAGGAATATAAGTCAGAATAGTTACTGTTTAAGAATTGATTTTTATCAAAATAAATGGGTGTAATTTTGAATGATTTGATTTTCTCGAAAAACAATATTTCCAATTCGTGGGAAGCCATTTTCTTATTGGAAGAAATTGGCGTTTCACTTTCGGATGTTTTGGCCAATTCTTTCATCAAATGGCATTTGCCATTACATTTCAGTTTAGGCTTAGCTTTATTTACGCAAAGCACTTTAGAAATATATTCATAATTAACGACATAGTCTATAACCGGAAGCGCCGGTTTTAGCAACATAATCAACGTTAATAGGAGTAATATTTTTTTCACGGAGCAAATATAGCTTTAAAAATAAATTCATGATAATTTTTTATTTATTAAAATTATGTTAAAGATTAAACCTTTAAACCCTAACTATGTCTTATCACTATAATTTAAAAACACTTTGAAATGAAAAAATTAATTGTTATCGCATTACTAATGGTTGGGACAACCATTTTTGCACAAGACAGAAACAGAAAACATCAAGGACCTGAAATGGAGCAATTTACTCCAGAACAGCAAAACCAATTGATGTTAAAAAAAATGACTTTAAATTTAGATTTGAATGAGTCTCAACAAAAAGAAATGAGCGCTGTTATTTCGGAAAAAATGGCGAAAAAAGATGCGATGAAGGCTGAAATGAAAGCAAAAAAAGAAAAAGGAGTAAAACCTACCAATGACGAAAGGTTTGCAATGCATATGAAAATGCTTGACGAACAAATTGCAACTAAAAAAAGAGTGGAAAAAATTCTAAATGCAAAGCAATTCGAAAAATGGAGTTCTTTAAAAGAAAATCATAATGGAAATCGTCCCGGAAAACATCAAGGAAAACATCAGGGTGATCGTGAGGATCGCCCAAAAAGACGAGGTTAGATAATAATGGTTAATAAATTGGTTAGTTAGTTGAAACTTCCGGGGTGCTTCCCGGAAGTTTTTTTTATGTAAAAAAAGTCAAATAAATTTACTTTTACAAATCAATATAACAGGCACGTCTGTTCGAGTATTTTATTAAAAATGCGATAGCTTTTTATAATAAAATGTATCGAGAACCCAAGTAGAGATAACTTCTCGATACAATCCCGCCCAAAAGCGGGATCACTCGAAGAGACGACTTAAAATGTTTTTGATACTTTATCAACAGCTTGAATGGTAAAATCTAAGTCGTCATAAGTAAGCGCGTCTGTTATAAACCAAGTTTCATAAGCTGATGGCGCGATGTAAATACCCTCTTTCAGCAAGCCGTGAAAAAACTTTTTGAAGGTTTCGTTATCCCCTTTTGCTGCGGATTGAAAATCGAAAACTGGAGTGTCAGCAAAATGAACTGAAATCATAGATCCCACTGTATTGATTGTAAAATCTACATTATTTGTCTTTAAAACTGTATCAATTCCAGCGGCCAGATAAGCCGTTTTATCTGCTAATCTTTTGAAAATTTCTCGGTCAGTATCTAGTGCCTGAAGCATTGCTAAACCTGCAGCCATCGCCAACGGATTTCCTGACAAAGTTCCTGCTTGATACACTGGCCCAAGTGGAGCCAGAAAGTTCATTATTTCGTTACGGGCTGCAAATGCACCTACTGGTAAACCGCCGCCTATTACTTTTCCGAAGCAAACAATATCCGCTTTGATATTGAACAACTCCTGCACTCCGCCTCTAGCCAATCGGAATCCTGTCATTACCTCATCAAAAATCAGAAGAATTCCGTTATCGGTACACAATTGGCGTAAGCCTTCCAGAAAACCTTTGTTTGGCGGAATACAACCCATATTTCCGGCTACTGGCTCCACAATTATGGCAGCAATTTCGTTTTTATTGGCATTTATCAAAGTCGCCACATTGTCTAAATCATTGTACTTGGCAAGCAAGGTGTCTTTTGCTGTTCCTGCAGTGACGCCAGGACTATTCGGAGAACCAAAAGTTACAGCTCCACTTCCAGCTTGAATCAAAAACGAATCGGAATGACCGTGATAACAGCCTGCAAATTTGATAATTTTATCTCTTTTGGTGAATCCACGAGCCAATCGAATGGCGCTCATACAAGCTTCGGTTCCTGAATTTACAAAACGTATTTTATCGATGTTGGGAACCATAGAAACAGCCAAAGCTGCAATCTGCGTTTCTAATTTTGTTGGCATTCCGAAAGATGTGCCTAACTTGGCTTTTTCGATTACAGCATCGACAACGGGCTGAAAAGCGTGACCTAAAATCATTGGGCCCCAAGAATTAATATAATCGATCAATTTGTTTCCGTCCTCGTCGAACAAATAAGCACCTTTGGCACTTTTGACAAAAATGGGAGTTCCTCCTACTGCTTTAAACGCACGAACTGGCGAATTTACACCTCCCGGAATTACTTTTTCTGCTTCAGCAAACAGCTGACTACTTCTTTGATATAACATTTAGATTTTAGATTTTTAAATTGTTTAAGAGTTTAAAGGTTTAATATTGTTTAAGAGTTTAAACCTTTAAACAATATTAAACCATTTTAAACCTCACGATTGTTATTGAATTTTTAAGTTCTGACCTATCGAAATAGCATTGTCAAAAATATTATTTTGCTTTTTTAACTCTTCGACAGGAATATTGTATTGTTTCGAAATAGAATATAAGGTATCTCCTTTTGTTACTGTATGCCTATTCACTTCTTGATTAGGAGTTATAGTCTTTTTCTCGGCTACAGCCTTTTTATCTACCACAACATCATCGTATTTATACAGTTGAAATCGTTCAATTAATCCAATTAATTTGGCTGGATATTGAACATCGGTCGCATAACCGGCCGCTTTCAATCCACTGGCCCAAGACTTATAATCAGTTTTCTCTAAAGTGAAAAGAGAGGCGTATCGCGACTTAGTGGTCAGAAAAAGAGCGTGGTCTCGGAAGGAATCTGATGAATTATTATATTTTCGAAAACATTCATCAACGGCATCATCATCATAGCTCACACTCTCACCCAACCAATCTTTATGGCATTTTATACCGAAATGATTGTTGGCTTGGACACTCAATGGTCCTGTTCCCGCACCTGATTCTAATATGGCTTGACCCAAGATAATACTCGCCGGAATACCATACTTTTTCATATTGGACTGAGCTATACTTTTATAAGAATCGATATAATTCAAAATGATTTCGTTGGTCACTTTTACCCGAGATGTAGCTTCCAGAATTTGTGTATTCCGATTATAATTTTGATCCGGTTTTGCAGTAGATGCGTTTTCAACCGAACCGTTCACACCAGGCTTTTTATACGCATCGACGACGGAAGAATTGGACTTTGAGCCTTTCTTCGTGGTTTGAATAACCGATTTGTTCGTATTACAACTTACGAATAAAAGAGCCAAAACTAGGAATGCGCATATTCTATTCATAAAAATCTATAATTGGTAATTTCTTTGCCTTCAATTTGATATTCATTCCACTAATTCCTTGGAGTCCACCGGTATGAATGAGCAGAATTTTGGAATTCTCTTTAAAAAAATTCTTTCCTATTAAATCCATAACGCCAAAAACCATCTTTCCTGTATAAATAGGATCCAAAGGAATCTGATTTTCTCGATAAAAGCGATTCAGGAAAGCGATTAACTCCTGATTCACTTTGCCGTAACCGCCAAAATGATAGTCCGTAATCAATTCCCAATTCTCATTTTGTGCAAATTTACGAATTTCATCGTTTAAAAAATCACCTTTCAAAGCAGGAAAACCTAAAACTTTCTGATGTGGCAAAATGCTATTGATTAAACCACTGATGGTGCCTCCTGTCCCAACGGCAGAACAGATAAAATCATATTGAGCATCTTCAACAGACAGAATTTCTTGACAGCCTTTGACCGCATATTCATTGGTACCACCTTCGGGAACATAATAAAAGTCCCCAAATTCATTCTTCAAGTTAGCGATAAAATCAGATTCCGTTTTGTGCCGATAGGATTCCCTAGTGACGAATTTAAACCGCATTCCGCATTCCTGGGCAAACTTAAGAGTTGGATTGATGAGAATTTTATTTTCTAATTCATCGCCACGAATAATTCCTATGGTTCTGAATCCGTGTGCTGCACCGGCAAAAGCGGCAGCAGCTATATGGTTCGAAAATGCGCCACCAAAAGTCAGAAGTGTATCCTGATTCTCGGCTTTTGCCTGAATCAAATTGTATTTGAGTTTTCGGAATTTATTCCCAGAAATAAAAGGATGAATGAGATCCTCCCTGCGAATCGAGAGTGATACAGCCTCGTTACTTATTTTTACTTTTTGCGTTAAAATGTCTTGCAAAACAAATAGAATTTTTTGACAAAGATACGATACAGAAAATTAGGTAACTAACGAATATATTTCAAAAATCCCCAAAAATCCCTTCGCTTTAAATAGTCTAGATCTTTTTCATTTGTATAAGCTTCCCTTTCGAAACTTATATTTCGATAGGCCAAACTCCATTTTTTGAATTGTATATATCGGATAAGAAACTCAATGAAATACCATATAAAAAAAGGAAAAAATAACATTTCCAGTTGTTGCCTTATATGAATTCGCTCATGATGGATAAATACAAAATTCTTTTTATCAAGCTGATGCTTCACAAATACAAAAGGAAAAACGGTCAAACCTCGATAGCCTTTAGGTATTAAATATTTGGTAACAATTAGAAACATTTGCTATAAAGTGTATAAATTTGCCGCTATGAAAGAGCAAAGTAATGAAAAATTATTAATCGAAGGGGAAGATTTTTATTTCACACCCGAAGGTTATAAATGTTTTACCGAGAAATACCATCTCAAAAAAGGGTATTGTTGCAAAAATGGCTGTCGCCATTGCCCGTATGGATTCAATAAAAAAACGGGGATTATTAAAAAGTAAAAATTATATATTGTAGACTGTATTTCTGTAAGTCGAACAGCATACAAAATAACAATATACATTATACAACAATACAATATACATTGAAAAATGACTTTCAAAGAACAAATTCAACAAGGAATTCCAACCATATTACCGCTTCCAAAACCCTTTGAAGCCAACATCAATCACGCTCCAAAACGAAAAGAAATACTTTCGATAGAAGAGAAAAAATTAGCACTTCGCAATGCGCTCCGTTATTTCGAGCCACAACATCATGCCGAATTAATCAAAGAATTTGCCGCAGAATTAGAAACCTACGGTAGAATATATATGTACCGTTTTCGTCCTGATTATGAAATGAAGGCTCGTCCTATTTCAGATTACCCTGGAAAATGCGAACAAGCAAAAGCCATTATGCTGATGATTCAGAACAATCTGGATTATGCGGTGGCCCAACATCCTCACGAGTTAATTACTTATGGTGGAAATGGAGCCGTTTTCCAAAACTGGGCACAGTATTTATTGACGATGCAGTATTTGTCTGAAATGACCGAAGAGCAGACACTTACGATTTATTCGGGTCATCCCATGGGACTATTTCCTTCACACAAAGATGCACCCCGTGTGGTGGTAACAAACGGAATGGTTATTCCGAATTACTCCAGACCGGACGATTGGGAAAAAATGAATGCCCTCGGAGTTTCACAATACGGCCAAATGACAGCAGGAAGTTATATGTATATTGGGCCGCAAGGCATTGTTCACGGAACTACGATTACCGTTCTGAATGGTTTTAGAAAAATAAAAACCAATCCATCGGGCGGATTATTTGTCACTTCAGGATTGGGTGGAATGTCTGGCGCTCAACCCAAAGCTGGAAATATTGCAGGTTGCATCACAGTTTGTGCCGAAGTAAATCCAAAAATAACGCACATTCGCCACAGTCAAGGATGGATCAACGAAGTTATTGAAGACATCGACAAATTAGTAGCAAGAGTTGCTTTAGCGAAAGCCAATAAAGAGATTGTTTCTATCGCTTATCTCGGAAATGTGGTTGATGTTTGGGAAAAATTCGACCAAGAAAACATGGCTATCGATTTGGGATCCGATCAAACTTCCTTGCATAACCCTTGGGCTGGAGGCTATTATCCTGTCGGAATTTCATTCGAAGATGCTAATGAAATGATGGCCAATAATCCGGAATTATTCAAAGTAAAAGTACAGGAAACTTTGCGAAGACATACAGCAGCGATTAATAAACACACGGCAAATGGAACCTATTTTTTCGATTATGGAAATGCTTTCTTACTTGAAGCTTCTCGCGCTGGCGCTGATGTTATGGCGGCAAACGGAATCGATTTTAGGTATCCTAGTTATGTACAAGATATAATGGGTCCAATGTGTTTTGATTACGGATTTGGTCCTTTCCGTTGGGTTTGTGCCTCGGGAAATCCTGAAGATTTACAAAAAACAGATGCCATCGCTTGTGAAGTTTTGGAAAAAATGCAGCATAATTCTCCAGTTGAAATTCAACAACAAATGGCCGATAATATTCAATGGATAAAAGGCGCTCAGGAAAATAAATTGGTTGTAGGTTCCCAAGCAAGAATCCTCTATGCCGATGCCGAAGGGAGAATGAAAATTGCCGAAGCTTTTAATCAAGCGATAGCTAAAGGTGAGATTGGAACAGTGGTTTTAGGCCGCGATCATCACGATGTTTCCGGTACGGATTCTCCTTATAGAGAAACGTCAAATATCTATGATGGTTCTCGTTTTACTGCCGATATGGCTATACAAAACGTGATAGGCGATAGTTTTCGTGGAGCCACTTGGGTTTCCATTCACAATGGCGGCGGTGTAGGTTGGGGCGAAGTTATCAATGGTGGATTTGGGATGGTTCTTGATGGGTCTGCAGCGGCTTCAAAACGAATCGAATCGATGCTTTTTTGGGATGTCAATAACGGAATATCACGAAGAAGTTGGGCAAGAAATGAAGGTTCTATTTTTGCTATAAAAAGAGCAATGGAA
>NZ_JBIKRX010000100.1:0-8716 GCF_044348915.1 Flavobacterium sp.
AACCAAACACTGAAGATTATTTTATTCCAAAAAACAATCTTTCAGAAGACCCGGTTTTGCAACAATTGAATAACGGAAAATTAGTATACAACAAGAATTGTGCGGCTTGCCATCAGATTAATGGAGCGGGAATGCCCGGTATCTTCCCACCTTTGGCAAAATCGGATTATTTAAATGCCGATGTCAACAGAGCTATCAAACAAGTCTTAGTTGGCTCATTAAATCCATTAAAGACTAATGCCAAAAAATATACTATTGCTATGCCCAAACAGGCTCTCAATGATCAACAAATTGCCGATGTTCTTTCTTATGTTTATGCGAGTTGGGGAAATAAAAAAGTAGTGGTAAGACCGGATATGGTTATGGCATTGCGAAAATAATTGCCTTATTTATGTGAAATTACAAAACTCTCCCGATCTTTAGGGATTTTAAATTTTTATAATCCTCCTCCATTCATTAATTGCATTGCCGTATACATTGCTTTTTTTTCTGAACAAGGCCGTATTTACTTCTTCAAACTCCCCACAATCCCTTTCAACAAGCCATTGAAATCAAACTTTTCATCTTCGGTTAAACCCATTCGTACGACAACTAAATCCTGAGATGGAATTATAAAAACTTTTTGTCCCTGATATCCATTGGCAGAATATAAATCCCTTGGCGCATCTGGAAAATAGCCTCCAGCGTTGAGCCAAAAGTGTGCTCCATATTTTCCGTTTGAACCGTTAGTTGGTGTGGCTACATATTTGGCCCAACTTTCATCAAATAATTGCTCACCGTTCCAATTCCCTTTGTGCAAATACAGTAATCCAAATTTGGCCCAATCCCTAGTCGTTGCCCAACTATAAGACGACCCTACATAATTTCCCGCCATATCGGTTTCAACTAGCATCGAGTGCATCCCAATTTTGTCTATCAAATCCGAATACCAAAAATCAAGATATTCCTGATGTGTTTTGAATTGTTTTCGCAAAATTCCAGACAGCAAATTAGAAGTTCCCGATGAATAATTCCAACTAGCATTGGGTTTGCCAACAAGTGGTTTGTTTATTTGCGTTTTTGACATATCAGTATCATAGAAAAGCATTTTTGTGGCATCAGAAAGTTTAGAATAATCTTCTACCCATTCGAGACCACTGTTCATATGCAATAAATCATTGATAGTGATTTTTGACCTTTCATCCTTTGCCCATTCATCGATTGGCGCCCGCTTCATAATGTTCATTTTGCCTTGTTTTTGTAGAATCCCAAAACAAGTAGCCGTAATACTTTTGGTCATTGACCAGCCTAAAATTTTAGAGTTTTTATCAAAACCTGTTCCATATTGCTCCGAAATGATTCTATCTTTATAAATCACCAAAACAGCACGTGTTCTTTTATCATTTTCTCCTTTTTTGTCAAAAGCATTGGTGACAGCTGTTTTCAGTTTAGAGTAATCTATATTGGCAAAAACGGTGTCTTTTGGCTGCTCATTTCCGTAAGGAAAAGACAAATTAGTATTCAGTTTAGTTCTTTTCGGAACTAGGTATGGTTTTGTAATATCAAAATCGTCATTTATTAATGTCACACCCAAACCTTCCCGGTAAATCGCTTTTCTTTCTTTCAACCCAAAAACCGAAGTGGTTACGAGTTTTTCTTTTTCATCAATTTTGTTCGTCGCCAAAAAAATGACGGAAACATCATTGTCGCCATTTTCGATCATTTCTTGAGGGCGTTGGTCAATAAAATGCCCAGAAGCCACGCTTTTAGCTGAAAATCCGGAAATCAAATCCAGCGGATAATTGGTATACAAATAATACCCTAGAAGAAGTACAACAGAAAAACAAAGAATTTTGAATATTTTTTTCATTTGAAGCCAATTTTGAAGCAATTTAGCAAAAATCAATATAGATAAAACATATTGGCAATAAATTTAAACAGTTAAAAATTGTAAAATTGGTGTCATAAAACAAGTCTATATTCACTACTTTTGTATTTAGAATTTTTCTAAATAACATTATGTTAGATATCCATAAAATTAGAGCCGATTTCCCTATACTTTCTAGAACTGTAAACGGAAAACCATTAATTTATTTCGATAACGGAGCCACTTCGCAAAAACCACAAATTGTGATCGATGCGATTTCAAAATATTATCAAGAAATCAACGCCAACATTCATCGTGGCGTGCATACTTTGAGCCAATTGGCTACCGATGCGTATGAAATTTCGCGTGGGAAAATTCAAAACCATATCAATGCCAAGTTTGCCCACGAAGTGATTTTTACTTCAGGAACAACGCACGGAATTAATGCTATTGCCAATGGTTTTGCTTCACTGCTAAAATCGGGTGACGAAGTTTTGGTTTCTGCCTTAGAACACCATAGCAATATTGTGCCTTGGCAAATGCTATGCGAAAAAACAGGCGCAGTTTTGAAAGTCATTCCAATGAATGAAAACGGAGAATTGATTATGGCCGAATACGATAAATTACTATCGGATAAAACCAAGATAGTTACCGTAAATCATATTTCGAATGCATTGGGCACTGTGAATCCTGTAAAATATATGATCGACAAAGCCCACGAATTTGGTGCCGCAATTCTGATTGATGGAGCGCAAGCTGTTCCGCATTTGAAACCCGATGTTCAGGCTTTGGATTGTGATTTTTATGTTTTTTCAGGACATAAAATGTGTGGCCCAACTGGAGTTGGAATTTTATACGGAAAAGAAGCTTGGTTGAATAAATTACCACCCTATCAAGGAGGAGGCGAAATGATTAAGGAAGTATCTTTCGAGAAAACCACTTATGCCGATTTACCACACAAATTTGAGGCTGGAACTCCTGATATTGCCGGCGGAATAGTTTTGGGAACGGCTGTAGATTATATGAATGCTGTCGGGTTTGAGAATATTCAAGAACAAGAGTTAGCATTATTAGAATATGCCACAAAGCGATTATTAGAAATTGAAGGCTTGAAAATTTACGGAACAGCCAAGGAAAAAACTTCGGTGATTTCGTTTAACATTGAAGGCATTCACCCGTATGATATTGGAACAATAGTCGACAAATTAGGAATTGCTGTTCGAACAGGACATCATTGTGCCCAACCGATTATGAATTTTTTCGATATTCCTGGAACGATTCGGGCTTCGTTTTCGTTTTACAATACCAAAGAAGAAATTGACGTTATGGTAGAAGCTGTGAAAAAAGCAAAAATGATGCTTTCTTAAACGATAAAAAAAATGAAACTATTCGCTGCAATTCTATTGACTGTTTTCCTAAGCAAAAGCTGTGAAGGTCAAACCAAAAACGATTTGAAATTGGCCGCGATAGAATATACTGCCAGCACTCGAGGTTTTTATCAAAAGATTACTGTCGAAAATCAAATGGTTTCTGTTTCGAAAGACAGAAGCGGGACTGAAAAGCCAATTGTAACAAAAATTTCGGACAAAGATTGGAAGGAATTAGTTGGCTATTTTGAATCCTTAAATTTGGATAGTTTAGCGACTTTAAAAGCGCCAACCGAAAAACGATTCCACGACGGAGCCGCCATCGCCAATTTAAAAGTAACCTATCAGGACAAAAGCTTTCAAACAGAGGCTTTCGATCACGGAAATCCACCGGAAGCCATCAAAAAAATAGTTGATAAAATAAATACCTTTGCAAAAAAATAATAATGAGCATTAAAAAAATACAAGACGGAATCATAGACGAGTTTTCGATGTTTGACGATTGGATGCAACGCTATGAGTACATTATAGATTTGGGTAAAAATCTGCCTTTAATCAAAGAAGAATTCAAAACCGACGACAACATTATCAAAGGATGTCAGTCGAAAGTTTGGTTAAAAGGAGAACAAAACGACGACAAGATTGTCTTCACCGCCGATAGCGACGCGATTTTAACCAAAGGAATCATAGCCATTTTAATTCGAGTTTTTTCGAACCAAAAAGCTTCGGATATTTTGAATGCCGATATGGATTTCATAGATGAGATTGGGCTGAAAGAACATTTGTCGCCCACACGAGCCAACGGATTGGTTTCGATGATCAAAAATATAAAAATGTACGCCTTGGCATTCGATGCAAAAAAATGATGTAACATATAAGTATTATTTAAAATAAGCTAAGACAAAAAGAAGTTCTATAAGTAAATGATGTAAAAAAATGATTTAACATATAAGCTTTATTTAAAATAAGTTAAGAAAAAAGAAGTGATATAAGTAATTCTTTAAAGTATGATTATAACCAGAAGTTCTCTTAAAGATTTGGTTTACCAAGTAAATGGAGCAGCAATTGAAGTTCATAAAAATATTGGAGCTGGTCTTTTAGAAAATGTTTATCATCAATGTCTTAAAAAAGAATTAGAGTTAAGAAAAATAAATTTTTCATCTGAACTTCAGATTCCATTAAATTATAAAGGATATGAATTAGAGTCAAAATTAAGATGCGACTTATTGATAGAAAATTGTCTTGTAGTAGAACTAAAATCGGTAGCCGAAATAAACCCTGTTTTTGAAGCACAAGTGCTTACTTATATGAACTTATTAAAAGCTCCTATTGGTTTATTGATTAATTTTAATGTGAAAAACATTTTCTATGAGGGTCAAAAAACAATGGTTAATGAATATTATCGAATGCTGGAGGATTAATTATTTAAACATATAATTCATTTTATAAATAAATTAAAATGAACTTATTAATCAATTATAAACAAAAAAACCTTATATGACTTATATGGTTTAAAAAATAAAAAACTATGGAACAAAAAATAGACACCGACCAATTAGGAATAGAGATCGTAGCGAAACTGAAAACGATTTACGATCCGGAGATTCCTGTAGATATATACGAATTAGGATTGATTTATGACGTGATGGTCAGCACTGATTTTGAAGTAAAAATCCTAATGACACTAACTTCTCCGAACTGTCCTGTGGCAGAAAGTTTGCCTCGTGAAGTGGAAGAAAAGGTAAAATCGATCGAACATATCAAAGACGCAGAAGTGGAGATCACTTTCGATCCGCCTTGGAATAAAGACTTGATGAGCGAAGAAGCCAAATTAGAACTGGGAATGCTTTAAATAAAGTTTTCAGTGTTCAGTTTTTAGTATTCAGTAAAGCGCTGACCACTAAAAACTGACGACTGATCACTACGATTTTTTATGGAAAAAATAGTTAATAAAGTAGCCAATAGCGCCTTGGAAGTTTTCGATCTTGAAGACTACTATCCAAAGGGAATTCGTGTGCAAATCGATATTTCGCAATGGTTTCTGGAAGGGTTTTTGCTTAAAGAAAAAGATTTTAGAGCGCAATTACAAGAACACAATTGGTCACAATACCAAGACCAATATGTGGCCATCCATTGCAGCACCGATGCTGTTTTTCCGGCTTGGGCAACGATTTTGGTTGCTGTTCATTTGGCTCCTTTTGCCAAGAAAATTGCAAACGGAACAATTGAAGATTTAGACGCCGCTTTGTACGAAGAAATTCTTTCCCAAATAGATTTTTCGGTTTATGCAAATAAGCCCGTGATCATCAAAGGCTGTTCGAAAAAACCCGTACCTGTGCGTGCCTATATTTTGGCGGCGCAGCATTTGCAATCACAAGCCCGAAGCATTATGTACGGTGAGGCTTGCTCGGCGGTACCTCTATACAAAGCTCCAAAAAAATAAAGTATTGGCTTTTAATTGATTGGCTTTTTGAAGATTTCATGAGTTTTATTACATTTGCCGCACTAACTCAAAATCATCAAAAATGAAAAACATTTTATTCTGCCTCAGTTTTTTGGTTACAACCGCTTTTATTCAAGCACAAGCACCTGAAAAAGAATTAATCAAAAAATCGGAAGATGCCGTTAAAGTCATCAACGACACCACTAAAAATGGCTGGTCGCGAAAAGGAACCGTTACCTTTTTGTTTAACCAAGCTAACTTTAACAATTGGATCGCTGGAGGTGAGAGCAATCTTTCAGGAACGTTGGGGCTTAACTACGAACTGCATTACAAAGGGGAGAACACCACTTGGGACAACCGAATTTTAGCAAGCTATGGAATGATTCGTACCGATAATGCTGAATTTAGCAAAAAATCAGATGACCGTTTAGAGTTGAATTCCATCTACGGCAAAAAGGCAAACGGAAATTGGTACTATTCGTTTATCTTAAACTTTAGAACCCAATTTACAACAGGATATATCTACGGAAAAGATCGCAACGGAGTCGAAACTAGAGTAGAAAACACTGGGTTTTTCTCTCCTGCCTACCTCACTTTTGGACCTGGTATTTACTATAAGAAAAATGATAATTTCAAATTAAATTTTGCACCGCTAACTTCAAAAATGACCTTTGTAGACAATTTCTATACTTCTCTTCCCGGCTATATTGATGGCAGCTATTTTGGCGTAGATGCCAATAAAAGTTTGCGTTATGAGCTGGGTTTTTATGCATCAGCCTATTACAAGTTTAATTTGATGAAAAACGTTTCGGTAGAAAATCTCTTGAATTTATATTCTAATTATTTAGAAAAACCCGAAAACGTCGATCTCGACTATCAAATCAATATCGTAATGACAATAAATAAAGTGTTATCTGCCAATTTCACCTTTCAAACAATTTATGATGACGATGCCTTTCAAGGATTTCAAACCAGACAAATCTTTGGTTTAGGTGTGAATTATGGATTTTAAAAAACCCATTTCCTAAAACAAAAATCCCTTTTGAACTATGGGTTTCAAAAGGGATTTTTGTTTTGTTTGAAAGTTAGAAGCAAAGAACGTTCTATACCTTGTTATAAATAGTCTGTTTATTATTGATTACTACCTAAGTAAAATATATACCCGTTCAAAACCATATAAAAAAAAGCGGGTAGGGATATCCAAAGACTGTCCTTAAGCCTCATTCTTACTAGTAAACCCAAAAGCATCAGCACTGCTAATCCGCCAGAGGCTACCAATAGCAAGGGTTTCGAGTACCAATAACCGACTAATAATCCTCCTGCACCTAAAATTTCTAAAACAATCACGAGCAAACCTAATTTTTCTAATTGAAAGCGTTTGAATTCATTTTTCATTTGGGTTCCTACAAAATAGGAAATGCCATAACCCAAAAACGAAACGCCCGAAAAGAAAACACAAAAAGAGTAAATGCTCATAATTAGATTAGGTTAGCCGAGATGACAACGATAAAAACGCATAGTACTAATAAAAGTAATGAAGGTAAACGTTGTTGAAAAGGTTTTCCGGCTTTGAAATGAAAGTATTGTGCAGCCACCATAAACAATCCCATAAGAAGTGCTGGAATCGTAACCAGTGAATCATACCAAATACCCACTATTAACAATGTAGCTAAAGCCGTTTTGGAAAAACCGACGAAACTGCGGGTGACATCGCTCAAACCAAACTGATTGAATTCCTTGATGACATTGTGAATTCTGAAAATCCAAACAAAAGCAACTGAGGCTGCTACAATAATCTGCGCTATAACTAAGAAATTTGTCATTGTAATTGGTTTTAAAGGGTTAATTTTCGATGATTTTATTTATGAATTAGTGTACCGTTTTTCTGGTCCGAAATCCTCGTAAAACAGCAAAATCTGCCAGAAAAATCAAAACTAATTATTTGACATTTATTATTTATGAGTTTAAAGATACTTAATTGTTCTGAATTTCTGCTATTTCCAACAAAAATCCCTTTTGAAAAACTCAAAAGGGATTGTTGGTTATTAAAATCTCAGAAAAATTATTCTTTCTCTTCTTTCGCCAAACTTTAAACTCCATAGTGTTGACGGATTTGTAATCGGTTTCGTTCGTTGTCGCTTGGGTGTTTGTGCTACGCACGCAACATACTCAAGCTTTTAGCGGAAGTACTATTAGTCGTAATGATGTCTACATTTGACAATTTGAATTTCATCATCAATAAACCTATAAATTAATCTATGTTCATCATCAATTCTTCTTGACCAAAATCCTGCATACTTGTGTTTCAATGGTTCTGGCTTTCCTATTCCTTCAAAAGGATTTCTTGAAATATCTTTAAGTAAATCATTTATTTTTTTTACTTTCTTCTTGTCCATTTTTTGCCAATACAAATAATCTTCCCAAGATTCATCAACAAATATATATTTCATATTATTTCTCAATTAAGTCTTTAGAAAAAGACTTACCACTCTTCAATTTTTCAATAGCAGAGTCTAACCTACTTTCGTTAGTTCTGTTTGATAATTCATAATTTGTTGCAATTAGTGAATTATATTCTTCAAGTGAAATAACAACAATGCCTGAATCTTTTCCGCGATTTATAATTAGAGTTTCAAAGTTTATTGCCACTCTATCAAAGTAAGATTTAATGTCTTTTCTGAAATCTGAAATATTTGCTACTACCATAATTATTATAATTTGTACAAATGTATGTACAATATTTTGATTTTAAGCAATGTTCGTCAAATTATTACCGCTAAGGTCAAACCGTGAATAACCCTCCACAACCTTTTAAACAAATACACCTAAATAGTCATTCCTTAAAAACAAATTAACAATCTGATTGTTAATAACTTATGATAAAATAATATTAAAAAAGGCTCTGTTAAATTGCCAAAAAGTGTATATTTCGATATAAAAAAGTGGCAATATGTTAGGTAAAATAAAACCGGATTTACAGCAAAATTTATTCAAAACTAGGTTAACAGACCTTATAAACCTTAGTCATCCGTTGGTAAAATTGGCTGATGAGGTTTCTTG
>NZ_JBIKRX010000101.1:0-8468 GCF_044348915.1 Flavobacterium sp.
TCTGCATCTTCCTTAAATCGCTTGTTAAATGTTATTGAATTCACACCTATAAATTTCTCCCTTGTACTCATTTGACAAAGGTAATACTATTTTCGTTTTTGGGCGGCCTAAACGCCTATACCTACAAATTTAATTCTAAATCTTACATTGCTATTGTTGTCGAAATTAATATCGGCAGCACTAAGATTAATCGTTTTTGCTGTCCAGCCATTGCTATTACCCGTCCAGCCATTTACATCAGTGCCTAAAGAATTTACTTCGGTATCGGTATAAAAACCTGTCCCTAAGGTACCTAGTAAACCCCAACTTCCTCCACCGTCTGTAGAGTATTCTACATTTGCTCCATCCCAGTACCCTTCGGTGTTGAACCAGACATTAAAAGTTAAAATTAAGTTGGTATAATTAGTAAGGTTTACCACTGGACTCGTTATACTCGATATCGTATTGCTGTTGTACACATTACTACCGGTGTATAAATTTGTATAAATATAATTACCAGTTGCACCTGTAGCATGAGTTGCGGTAGTGCCATTTGTCCAACCTCCTGTTCCAGAACCTGTAGAGGCAGATATCCAAGCGTTATTTCCTGTTCCGTTGCTATAATCGGCATTGAAGACTGTCGTTTGTGCAAAAGTTAATGTTCCAATTAATATAAAAAGAAGTGACAGTAAAGTTTTCGTAAAAAGTGTATTTTTTTTCATGACTTTGGGGCAAAAGGATGAATAGTTGCTTTTTTGTTATTTTGATTTTGTCAACATTAAGTTTAGCATCAGAATAAAATTCGATTATTAAACTCATTTGCAAGCCAAACATAATAAAATATTTCAATAATTAACGTTAAAATACACAAAAAGACGATAAAATACACAAATTATATATTATTGTAGGAATAAAATGATTTTTATTTGTTTAAAAATTTGAGTAATGAATACAATAAAAGAAATCCCTGCTCAATATTTTGGGCAGGGATTTTTTTTTAGAAATTAACGAATTTTTTTCTTTACTTTTTTGCCATAATTTTGATCACTGAACTTATCTATAGATTTTTGCTCACGAATTTGAATTGAGTGTATCTCCTTCGTTTTTAATTGCAAATTTTATCGGTTTGATAAATAGCTGCAAGTCATCGATAACTATTTCGAATATAGGGAGTATATTTTTTTGATTAATCATCAAGTACAATTACTTTTTTACTAATATCACCGATTGATGTTTTTAGTTTGGTTATATACACTCCTGAACGTACAGTTTTAATTGGGATTTTGATGTTTTGTTGATCTTGATTTTCAATTTTCCAGGTAGATATCGATTGCCCCTGAATAGAATAAAGAGTTACTTTTTCAACGGTTGAATCATTTGATTTGTTTTTAATTTCAAGAGAATTTCCATTTTGAATGTAGAAGATTTGAATAGTATCAGTTATTAAATTTTGCTCTACTTTAAGTGTTTTGTCTTTGAATCGTAAAGAAAATCGAGTGTCATTTATACCAATCGGAAGAACCACTTTAAACATTTCCGTTCTTAGATTATGATAAGTATCGGTTTGATTATCATAAATATAAATACCTTGTTCGGAATCGAAATTTTCTGTAGCATCAAGAGTAAAGGAAACTTCTCCTGCTATGTTGGTTCTTACACCAATAGGGAAGCAGGCCTCTACATCGAAGAATCCAACACCTTGAATAACCAGCTGGTTTTCTCCTACTAAAAAGTACATATCGTTCGGATAATCGTCTATACACAAAGCATCATAACCATAATCCATGCCGCTTGTTGCTTTTTCATTCATAAATCCCAATAATACTTGTCTATGATACTGATTGTTTGAATTGAAACCCAAACGGATTTTCTTGTAAGTTTCTTTTACCAATGAATTTTTTGCATCGATTTTTGTGCTCTGAGTTTGATTATTTGCTACAGTTTTGAATAGTATGTTTGACAAACCGGTTTCGTCTTCTTTATAGAAAGCTCTTTGATTATTATTAAAAACAACAGTTCCGCCAAAACCTGTTTTTCCAGTTACAAAAAATCCTTGTCCCACAGGTATATATTGGTTTGGCGCTCCTTTTGAAGGTATTCCTAATCCACTTATATAATCTACATCAATAGCACTAGGAATGCATCCAGAAGCAACACCACCTATTAAGTTTAGTGTAGCATATCCGCCTTGATATTCTCTCAAAACGTGAGTGCTATTAGTGGTGTAATGTTCCCAGAAATATAATGTTCCATCGATTGAAGTAGCATTGTCATTTATAAATGCAACTGCATCTAGTGCTGATGGATATGGATTTCCTGTTAATAGCAATTGTTCAGGCAAGACATTATTTGAGTTGATTAAACCATTATTTGGTTTTCCTACAAAAGTATAATTTTGTGTTGTTGCGGATGTACATACTTTACTTGTAGTTCCCTGTGCAATTCTGCTTGATTCAGATGGAGGATTTTCACTTCCTTTCAGAGTAAAACCAAGTCCCACTCGAATTGGAGTTGTTTCTACTATTTTCTTCCAGTTGGCATAAGCATTAACATAGTTATCAAAGGTGTATAACCAGTATCTTGCTAAGCTTATTGGTGAAGTAGATGCTCCATCATAGCCTGCTATCCAATTTATATTTTGTGGTGTTGATGTAGTTCCATCTTTCATAATGCCTGCAACTGAATAATTAGTGTTATTGGCGGTATTATTTATTGGATTTACAGGCGAACACCAATAGTTGTAGTTGTATTTATTTGCTTGCCCTTGTTGGTCTCGTTCTATTGAGCCAGAACTAGTAGGGTCTAAATCACTATTGGTAGTTTGAAGTAATTGTGATTTTCCAACTAAGTCAATCTTTCCGTCTAGTTTTAGATAACTGGAAACTTCTATTTTTGAGTCATTGTTAGCACTTAATGTATTACTTGTTACTAATAATCCCAAAACTGTTTTATTACCATTGGAACTAATATTGTGTGTTGTTTTAACTATATTCCAATCTATTTTTGTTCCGCTATCTATTCCAAAACTATATGGAACATCCCAAACATCGTGATGAGTCCAAGTAGCATCTGTTTCCCATGTACCATTGCTTCCAGAAGTGTAAGGTATTGGTGCTGTTTCGGGCTGCGGAGTGTAAATATTGATTATTTTACCATCGATTGAAGAAGTCGCTTTATCTAACAAATAACCATTATCCACATCGGTTGAGCCATTCATTTGGTAATAGCCCATTAAATTTTCCCAAGTTAATCCGCTAATGTTTTTTGGGACAATTGCTCCTTTAACATTGCTACCATCTGCTACAATTTCTTGATTCATCATTTGACGAATTTGATTTATTGTTAATTCAGTATTCCAAATGCGAAGTTCATCCATCCAACCATTAAAATAATGAAACGGACTGACATTGTTTTGATCCATTGCTCCGACAATGAAATTCACGTTGTTTGAGCTTGGATTAGGTCCTGAAATTGGTCCTGCAACTAAAATACCGTCTATGTATAAATTGTAATTTGAACCAGAAAATGTTACTGCAATGTGGTACCATCTGTTACTATCAATTGGATGGGTTGAGGTTATAGCGTTTCCGTTGTTCCAATTAAATGACAACATATTGTTTACTAATCTCAAGTCATAGCCATCTGTTGAACTTGTATTGAGACGTTTTGCAATAATGGTTTGGGTATTGCCATTAGTAGCATTCGATTTTATCCAAACTTCTATGCTAAAAGAGCCACTGTTTAAGTTAAATTCATTTTTGAAATTAATATGGTCGTCAATTCCGTCAAAATTTACTACATCACAATTCTCAAAAGTAATCAAGACATCGTCTGTTGTGGCACAACTCGTTGTCCATCTTAAGGTGTATGTGCCGAGATTTGGACTATAGAATGTTGAAATTGGACTTGTATCATCTGAAAAAAGCTCACCACCGCCAGATGGTCCGCTTACAATAGACCAAAGCCCGGTTACTTCAGTTGCTGCTAAAGTTGCTAATTCTCCTCCACAAGACGCTGATTGATCAGGTCCAGCCATACTTGATAAGCATGAGCTTGCATCAATCACTACAATAATGGAGCCATCAATGGGTAAATTACAAGAGGTTTCATCATATCCTTGAAAAAAATATCTTGTAAATGGTGATCCTGATATGGCACCTGTACCAGTTATTGTGCCAGTTTCTAAAGATACTTCGGGGCTGCAACCAGCAGTTAATATAATACTGCAATCTGTTGTGACATCTAGGGTGAAGCTAATATCGGCATAAATGTATTCAGGATGGTTTGCAGTTATGGGTAATGTGCCTAAATTCCAAGTAATTGCATTTGCTCCCGAATTATATAAAGGAGCGCTAACTTGGGTAGCACCATTATAGAGATTAGAGGTTATGGTTCCAGCATTGAAAATAGCCGTTGCAGGAATAGGGATGGTGATTATCGTGTTGTTAGTGGCTTCAGTTCCTTCATTAGTAATATCGAGAGAATAATTAATTACTTGTCCAGGCAATGCGTTTAAAACGGGTGGATTAGGAACATTATTGATAGATGTTACGCTTATTAAACCTTTAGGTTCTGGAATATAGGCATCTACTGACATGGCGAATCCAAAAATGGTAAACACATCGGTGGTGGAGCCAAATCTAAAAGTAGTTGAGGTTTGATTGTTGCCTATAACTAAATTTCCAGTATTTGGAACTGTAAACATACTGAAGTCAACTCCTGTATTGTTCACTAAATTGGGATTACTATTAGAAGTTCCGCCAATCGGAACTGGGAATGTAGAAGAATTGAAGAAATTATCAGTTGTATTCCCAGAATGGTTTAATATCAAATAGTTTGTAGGATATACTGCGGGATCCGCATTTAATTTTTGTACTGCAAGGTAATCTCCACTAAGATTTCGATCTCCTTCGGCAGCCATAACACCCAACTTCATGTTTACAGGGCCTGTTCCAACGGTTGTAAATCCTGAAATGTCAATATTTCCATATTCGCCACCACCAGCAAGTTGCCCATTGACATATGCATAGCCATCAAAAAGAGTTACGGCACGACTTTTCATTACAGGATTTTCATAAATTACAACCAAACCCCAACCACCAGAATAACCCGGGTTTTGAGCATAATTTTGGTTTCCGTTATTTCCTTCAATTAGCGCAATATCCGCAACAGTATATGCTCCTGGTCCATGCGTATTTACATAATCAGTAACCTCTTGATATCCTACAAAAATACCGCTATGTGCTGTTCCAGGAAAATTTATGGTTGACGAAGTAGTAATAGTCGTGTATCCAGAAGCGCCTGGCCCCTTAAAAGAAATAGACTTTTTGTCGAAAGTTTTTGCAGCAGAGATTACAATACCTGCTGAACTACTGGTTTGATAATTAGCTGAGTTTAAATCTTTCGATGGACTTCTAGTTAAGCTAGTAAGCGTAAATTGATTGCCCCATGCAGCATTCGACGTGTAGGAGGTTGTAAATTTTGCATTTCCTACATTATTGTAAGTAACAGGAATGTCAGTCAATGCAGCTCCATCAATGCTAAGGGTCACAATAGAAGAACCCGATGTTGCGTTTGTAAAACTAAAAACATAAGTATGGACAGTACCTGTAATTGTGGTAAAAGTATAAATGGGATAATAATTAGCTGAAGTGCCTCCTCTTGAAACAGTAAGTTTAAAATTCGAACTCAAGGCATTCTGATTGTGGGATATTCTTCTAACTGAAGTAAAAGTTGTATTGGTATCGTCTGATTTTCCAGTCCAATAAAGTCCTGCAAAGAGTACGGTAGAGCAATTTTGGGTGGCACTATTTTCACCTCCATTAGAGAGTTCAAGAGTAGCTTTAGAGGAGTTTAAAGTATTGGAATCACCATCGATATCCACAAATCGCATCTCTTTATTTTGGTTATCATAGCTAGTGCCATAAGTCTCGAGGGTTAAGTTAGTGTTGCCAATTAACGTAAAATCACCTTTGACATTATAAATCGTTTGTGATGGCGTAGCTGCAGCAGTTCTTTGTGAAAAAAGCACTTGAGGAGAAGTAACCGTTTGAGCAAATCCAAAAAAGGCAATAAAATGACACCCGAAAATGAGGTAAGTTCTTATTCCAATGTTGGCTATTGTTTTCATTTCTTTTTTGAGGTAAAAAGCATGAAGAATTATTCAGTTTTTCCAATATTTTGGGTTGGTTTTTTTGATTTAATTTTGGCATGTCTTAATTTATAGGCAGTTTAATTGTAATTGATTTGAGCCCTGATTATCTATATTAAATTTACAAAAAATATCTATTCAATTCGGCTAAAAAGCAATTTTAATCGTTGAAATACACAATATAAGTAGTTTTTGTAAGAATAATCAAATGTGTTATAATGTGGTGTATTGTTTTTTTTATCTAAAGGAAGGTGATTTAGATTTATAATGTTTTTGTCGAATTGATATTATTTCGTTAAAAAACTGTCTTTTAGGTTTTTAATTCGAAGTACTGTTTGGAACCCAAAATTGGTTTTTTCTTAGGACTCTTTATTTGTTTTTTGGTTTGCCATTAAATACAAAGAAAATCATCTTATTATTTGAAATAGAATCCAACAAGATTTAATATTTAAATACCATCAAATAAAACAGTTCAAGAAATTCAAAAAAGAATCACTTGAACTGTTATTTCGGCTCTGAAAACGATAAAGGACTAAATTATAGTTCTCAAATTTTTTGTGCTATAACTCAAAATAACCTTTTTTAATCCAGAAAAATAATCGGGAGTGGCTAATTGCTAAAAAAAGTTTAGCATATGTTAGGTTGTAATTTGTGATTTTTTTAATTTGAGTTATTTATACAATATTTTAGAATCCGCTTTTAATTTGCTACCTTTTTGTTAATCAATTTTTTATCATCTAAGGTGATTTTAACTATTAAAATTTGTTTTGCAAATTTTGCACTTTCAATACGA
Source organism: Flavobacterium sp. (assembly GCF_044348915.1). GTDB lineage: Bacteria > Bacteroidota > Bacteroidia > Flavobacteriales > Flavobacteriaceae > Flavobacterium. The sequence goes on from NZ_JBIKRX010000101.1 coordinate 6,924, forward strand.
GTTTCATTCGCTTTTACATTTGATTTTTCGAATATAAGGCGACCACTGATGTCGTATAGTTTTACATTGGCAATAGCTGATCCAGCAGATTTGATGTGAATACTTCCTTTATTTTTATATACCAAAACAAGGTTTTTGTCCAGTATCTGAGCATCGACAGCTAAAGTTTTTTGGTATTTCAAGCTGAACCTTGCATTGTCTACAACCGCGCTTGCAGTAAATGTATAGTCAGATGATTTTAAATTCGTTTCTGTACCAGTAAGATTGTCTTTTAGGATAATATCTTGGTTTCCAGAAAACAAGCCTTCGGTATGATCGATGGCAATTTTATAAATACCTGCTGTTGGTGTTTTGAACACTAAAGGAACTTCATCGGTTGGGTCAAAAGGAGGGCGGCTTTGGATTACATATTCTTCATTGTCAAGTAGTGAACTCAAAGCAAAACTACTATCATTGATGTATTTTCCATCAGCTAAATCTACGCCTAAACTAGCCTCGGGATTATAACCTACTGCCATTTGCGAAAATGCACCTGAATCATTCGTAGCGTTCAACCATAGCGTGCTAATTTCCGCTGTGTTTTCTTTTGTTTTAAAGAATTGGTTGGCTGTGTTTGCGGTTCTTTGAGAGTTTTTGAATTGTATAGAGGTGGAAGTACCTGATGCTTCTACAATAAAGCCTTGTCCGGTTTGTATTATTTTAAGTGGATCTACTGCTGCCGAATTCGAATTTGACACATACGTACCTGTAGTAGATGAAGTTCTTGTCCAAGTGCAATAGGCAGAACCCGTTAGTCCATTTGTTTTTCTCCAGAAATATAGAGCTCCTGTAATTTTTGTGTTGTTATCATTTGCAAACTTTTGCATATCAATAGGTGACGGATAAGGATTTCCTACTAAATTGAATCGGAAACCTGCACCTGCATTAACCATTGTAACCGTTTTATCACCATTGTTGGGTACACCTTCAAAATTTCCAGTCCAAGAAGTAGGTGTTGTAGGATGATTATTTGGCATACGAATTAAATATCCTTTTCCTGTTTCAATATTATTTATAGAAGGAATAATGGCATTATACAAATTGGTAGTAGTATTATAAGTGTAAAATCGTGAAGTAGTGGTCATAGTGCAAATTCCAGTGATATTGACCACCCAATTCCAATTTAAAGTGACCACCTGATTCCAATTCAAAATGACCACCTAATTTCGGAGTAAATTGACCACCCCAATTTTTCATTTAAAACTACTTTTTTTCATCTGTTAATTAATACTCAAATATACTCAATAAATTATACCTTGTTTAGACTTTTTTTCTTCCTCATCGATTCTCCTAGTAATTCGATTCTGTGGGATTGATGTATGAGTCTATCCAAAATTGCATCAGCTATGGTTTTTTCACCAATTATATCATACCAACCCTGTACTGGGATTTGTGAGGTAACGATAATTGATCCATTGTTGTGCCTGTCTTCGATGATTTCTAAAAGTGTAATTCTGTTGTGGCTATCGAGTGCTTGGAGTCCAAAATCATCAAGAATAATTACAT
>NZ_JBIKRX010000102.1:0-8416 GCF_044348915.1 Flavobacterium sp.
ATTAATGGGAAAGTAATAAATGCGTGCATCCGTTCCATTGGATAATACCAATTTAACCGTTTTATTAAATCTTTTTTTGTCATTTTTCTGTTTTTATTTATTGTCAGTTTGTACACTTGCAGCTAACGTTCCCAGGCTTTACGTCTGTTGCGGATTAAGGAAGCCGTAATTTTCGGTTTTGCACTGACTTCAAAGATACAAAACAAACTTTAAATTAAGCCCAAAACCCGCAATAGCGTAAAACCTGTGTTAGGCGATGTTTTTTATAACACTTTCGATTTTATTTATGTTTTCTAAGTTTTTTCCATAATCTACAATTGTTGTCTTCAATTTTGGACTACTTGAAAGTTGATATTCAAAATTATTTTCTTTGTTTGATTTCAAAATTATTTTAATTTCTTCTCCCCAAGATTTCATTGTCATTCCTGTCTTAAGTAAAACTCCATTTTCGATTTCTGTCATTTTCATTTTTCTGATTGTTGGGTCTAACTTTAATTTTTGAATTAGTTGTTCTTTATTCAGTTTAGTTTCTATTTTTTTAGTTTGATTTACTCCAATATTTTCATCTGTGATATTTTTAACTCCATCTTTTTTTAGTTTGTACCAATGAAAAGAGACTAAAATTAAAGACATAAATATTCCGAAGAATAATGATGCAGTGATATTTTTCAAAATAATTGTTTTACTAATTTCGTCAAAGCCAAATAGAGTCATTAATGAAAAGTAAGGAATTGCTGTTAATAAAAATGTCTTTATATAAAGTTTCGTAATTGCTTTCATATTTTTCGTTTTTTTTCAAAATATCGCCTAACGTCCCAGCAGCTTGGCGAAGTGGCGGTTTTTCAGCACAAAGTTACTAAAAATTCCTTAACTTTGATTAAGCAATTCGTTTCAAAAAAAGCACCGAACCCGCCATTTTGCCAAACTGCTTGTTGGCAGCTGGGCTTATTTTATAAATACTTAATATTATTTATTCCCTTTTGCTCTATTATGAGATTTGCATAACATTTCGCAGTTTTTTGTGTCTGTCGCTCCGCCTTTGCTCCAAGCTGTTACGTGGTCTGCGTCCATTTCAGAAAGTTTCCATATTTTTGATTTGTTTGCATCGTGTCCGATTGTACAAAAAGAACAATTTGAAGTTCCTTTTTTTTCTGCTTCTGCTGTTTGAATGGCATAAGTAGATTTTTTTGTCGCTTCGTCAAATACTCTAACTTCTAAAAGTTTTGTGTCTGTTGAACCACCCAAAATATATTCAAAAACTCCTTTTCTGCTTTTTATATATGGGTCAGCGTATAGTTTTTTTACTTGTTCTGAAACAGTTTTTGAACTATACGGTTTTTTGCTGTAAGTTTCATAAAGTCTTCCCCATTCAAGTCCTTTCATTTCACTTTCAACGTCTGTAAATACAGTTGAAACCCAGTCAATAACACTTGTAAAATAATTTTTTAGTTCTGTTATATTGTTGTCAAATCTATGTCGGCTCATATAGTCGCCCACATTGTCTTTGCTTACCCATTCCAAAGCTCTTTCTAAAAAGTCTTGTCGGTTTGCACTACCTGAAATGTAGGCACTCCATTTTTGAATATTTGCATTTTGACTATTGCTAAATTCTTCTTTACCAAGTGTTACAAATGGTCCAGAATAAACTGCGTTCAATAATTCTTGATTTGTCAAAGGAACACCTGAAATATTAATGGTTCTAAACCATTCCTTTATTTCGCTTTCTGTCCCTTCACATTCATAAATTAGAAGTTTTGTATTTAATATTTTTTCTTGTTTGTCTTTTGCAATACCACTAAAGTATTGTTCCATTCCATTTTCATCTTTAATTGCAAATTTGCCTGTTACATATCTTCCAAAACTTGTAATTCTTTGTTGACCATCCAAAACTTCTAATTTATTTTCTGTTGGTTTGTTGAAATAAATTAATCCTAAAGGATAGCCTTTTAATAAAGATTCTATGACACGAACATCTCTTATACCATCAGCATAAATATAGTTTCTTTGGTATTCGGGTTGAATTGTTAATTTACCTGATAAACCAAAAAGACCTTTGCCTTCAAGTGCATTGTAAACAAAACCCTCGCAAATATCTCTAACGCTTATATCTGTTTTTAGTGTTGTTATCATTTTTTATGTTTAATAAATATTCTTTGATATGCTGATTGAACAATATGTCCTTCTTTATTAATGAAATAATTTTTTTTACCATCATTTTCAGTCAAATTTGCATTTTCATTTGTTTTACCACCTGAAGAACCTGTTTTTTCACCGTTTTGTTTCACTTCCCAATAATCATCGTATTTTTTTGTATCAGGAACTTTATCGTGGCAACCTCTTTGAGTTGCACCCAAAATAATAAATTGTTCTGGATTGTATTTTGGTAAAAAACTTATTGGAACTCCCATAACTCCGTTGTAGTCGCTTGGAATTGCGTCTGTAAAAGGAATTTCGATTGCATCATAGTTGTCATATTTTTGATACTCTTTACCTTTTACTTCTTTGTGCTTGCTGAATTTTATATTATCTGCCATTGTCATAAGCGGTAAAAATTGGTGTCTTATACCGTGGTCAAGATTTGTAAACCATCCTGTTCCAGCAACGCTAACCATTTTTTTTCCTTCGGCACTCATTTCAACTTCTGTACCACTTAAAGCGTAATCATCAGGAACAGTAAATGTCATATTTTTACCATTTAATCTCTTATTAAATCTACTTCCTGTCCACATTTTATTGTTTTGAATTAAAGGAAAGACTTCTTTGTAAGTTATTGCGTTCATATTTCCAATAATTACAAATTTCTTGTTTGCTTCAACTATCCAAGCCAAAAAATCTCTAAATAAAGAAAATGGTGGATTAGTTATTATTACATCTGCTTCGTCTCTTAATTTTTTTATTTCTTCGCTTCTAAAATCTCCATCGCCCTTTAAATAAGTCCATTCTAAATCGTTTACATCAATTTTTTTATCACCATTTTTATCGTGAGTCAATGTAAATATCTTACCATTTACAATAGTCTTATTTTTGTCAAATTGCGGATTGTTGGTTTCAAAAAGGGTAGGTTGATAATTAACTTTAATGTTTTTACTTTCGGGTGCAAAACTTGTACTAATTAACTTTTTAAGTTTAAGTCTTTCAAAATTTTGTGCAAAAAATTTGGTGAAGTTGCTCCATTCTGGGTCATCACAAGGAAGTAAAATAGTCTTATTCTCAAATACATTTTGGTCGTATTCCAGATACGCATTTATTTCGCTCTCAATGTCGTGATATTGAGTATAAAATTCATCGTTTTTTCCCGTTTTAGCTTTTGATAAGTTGCTATTCTTTCCATTTTCCGCCATTTGTTGTCCGATTTACGGCAACAATTCAAAACGGAATTTCTTTTTTTGGACAGTTGTTTTTAGCCCCGAGTTCCGTTAGCCTTGCTGCCAACGGGTTCGGGCTTGGCGAAGTTGCCGAACCGAAAAGCTAAATAGAAGTACAAATGTTTAAAATTAAGAACGAATGTTGATAGAAGAACAAAACGGCAATTTTGCCAAACCCGTGTTAGGTGCAGTGCCTTCTGTGGTGTATAATGAGGATTGTGTGGAGGGTTTAAAACGCTTTTCTGATAATCATTTTGACCTTGCGATTGTTGACCCACCTTATGGCATTGGAGCAAGTGAAATGCAAATGGGTAATAATGCAAAAAAGAAATGGAGTAAAGGCAAAAACTGGGATAATGAAACGCCAACTGCTGAATATTGGGAGCAACTGTTTAGGGTATCTAAAAATCAAATTGTTTGGGGTGGTAATTATTTTGAATTGCCATTAACAAAAAGCTGGATAGTTTGGGATAAAAATAATGGAGAAAGTGGATTTGCTGATGGTGAAATGGCTTGGACTTCTTTTAATAAGCCAATGAGAATAAAAAAAATACACTGGACTGGTTCAGCTTCAAATTGGGAAGATACAAATGGCAAAATACATCCAACTCAAAAGCCATTAAAACTTTACAAATGGCTATTAAAAGAATTTGCGGTGGAAGGCAATTTGATTTTAGATACTCATTTGGGGAGTGGCTCAATTAGATTGGCGTGTAATGAATTACATTTTGCATTTACAGGATTTGAAATAGATAAGGATTATTATGAAGCACAAGAAAAGCGTTTTAAAGATTTTGTCAGCCAACTCCGAATGTTTTAGGGTGTCCGTTGGCATTGCACCTAACTTGTATATAGGCGAAACAAACCTTCGTATATACACCCAAAATTGGGTAGATTGGCGAAGGTTTGTTTCGCTTTATTGTTGCATCAAATATAATAATTTTTTCTTACAAATCATCAAAAGGACTTTTTATTTGTTGAATACTTTTCGTACTAACATGCGTATAGATTTCAGTAGTTTTGCTGCTATTGTGACCTAATAATTCTTGTATGTATCTCAAATCAGTACCGCTTTCGAGTAAATGAGTAGCAAAGCTGTGCCTGAGCCAATGCAAAGTAGCAGGTTTAGTAATTCCCGTTTTTTGTAAGGCTTGTTTCAATATAAGTTGTAAACTTCTGGCATCATATGGTTGTCCCTTTATTTGCCCTTCAAACAAATAGGTTGTGGGTTTGCATACAGTGTAATATTCCCGCAACATTTCTAAAATTTTTGGCGATAGCGGTGCAATCCTGTCCTTTTTGCCTTTGGCGTTTTTAAGCAGGACCAAATTTCTTTTAGAATCGATATGAACAGGTTGTAGCGCCAATAATTCGCCACAACGCAAACCACAACTATATATCAGCGAAAGCATCATTTTATGTTTGATGTTGCTATGGGCATTCAAAATCAATTTAATTTCTTCTTTGCTCAAAACATTAGGTAAAACCTTGGCACGTTTTGGGCGGTGTATTTTATCGACCATCATTTTGGTGTCGCGAATCGTCATAAAAAATAACTTAACGGAGTTGACAATCTGGTTCTGATACGAAGCCGAAAGATTATTTTTCAAAATGTACTCGTTGTTGTACACAATCAAATCCTCATTGGTAATATCGGCAATGGGTTTTTCTCGGTAGAAAATCAAGAAGGATTTTAGGGCTTCGCTATAAGTGGTTATCGTACTTTCGCTATAGCGTTTGGAGCGCAGCCATTGCTTGAATTTCTCGATTTGTTCGATACCTTCTGTCGAAGGAATAGTGTGTGAAAGTGGTGTGAGTTTAAACCGAATTCGGTTTTCCTCAGTATCAGGTAGGTGCCAAGCGCGCAAAGTTTGACTCCAGCGAGTGCCATCAATTTGCTTAATGCGAGCAATTAAATCTAAATCCTTTTCGAAATATACTGCTATACGTTTTTCTTTTTTGTGTGTGATGATTTTGGCTTCCCATTCCATAAGCGGTGCTTTTGTCTGCTAAAGTAGTTTATTATTAAAAACAGTCCAAATCATCAAAACGGGTGCACAACAAATTACATTTTATGACTGTTTGTACACCGAACTACTATATTTATGGCACACGGATGACACAGATTGGACGAATTTTACACAAATTCTGATTCTATTTAAATTACAGAAAAAAAATCCTTGAGAATCTGTACAATCCGCGTCATCTGTGTGCCAATTACAATTTGATAAAAAGAAACAGCATTTATGTTTAAAGGCGTTTGTCCTGCATCTAATCGGCTATAAATTATCTACAGGATTAATTCCGTAAATTTGCGCTTCAAAACGATAAAATGACACACACCTACATTATTACCGGAATGTCGTGCAATGGCTGCCGCACAAAAGCCGAGAAAGCCTTAAATGATATAGATGGAGTAGAAGCCGCAGTTAGCTTGGATCCACCGCTAGTAACGATTACATCCGAAAAATCGGTTTCGGTTTTTAAACTTCAAAAGGCACTGTATGCTGCTGGTAATTATATAATTAGTGAAGTAGATGCTTTCAATTCTATCTACAGCACACCGCAACCTAGCGAAATGAATGCTGTATCATTACCTAGCTCTGCTTCTGGAAAATACTATTGCCCGATGTTTTGCGAAGGAGATACAGTCTATCACACGCAAGTGGGCTGCCCTGTTTGCGGAATGGATTTGGTCAAAGCCCCCGAATTAATCGCTACCAAAACTACTTACACTTGCCCGATGCATCCCGAAATTGTTCAGGATACACCCGGAGATTGCCCCATTTGCGGAATGGATTTGGTAGCAATACAACCAGTTGAAGAGGAAGATTCAGCTTATCTTGATTTGTGGCGCAAATTGAAAATTGCCTTGGTCTTTACCATTCCTGTTTTTATCATTTCGATGCTGGAAATGGTACATAACAATCCGTTACTGCAATTGATGGAAACCCAAAAATGGAATTGGGTACAATTTGTTTTGTCGCTTCCCGTGGTTTTCTATGCGGGTTGGATGTTTTTTGTCCGAGCTTGGAAATCGATGCTGACTTGGAATCTCAATATGTTCACGCTGATTGGAATTGGAACGGGTGTTGCTTTTTTGTTTAGTGTGGCAGGACTTTTATTTCCTCAATATTTTCCCGCTGAATTCAAACACTACGGCACAGTTTCGCTTTATTTTGAGGCTTCGGTGGTAATATTGACCTTAGTGTTATTAGGCCAATTAATGGAAGCCAAAGCCCACGGACAAACCAATAAAGCCATCAAAGAATTACTGAAACTCGCTCCAACCGAAGCAACTTTAGTTTTCGAAGGACAAGACAAAGTAATCTCAATTCACGACATCAAAAAAGGCGATTTTTTACGTGTAAAACCCGGCGAGAAAATCCCAGTCGACGGAAAAATAACCGATGGTGAAAGTACTATAGACGAATCGATGATTTCGGGAGAACCCATTCCTGTTGATAAAATAGTTGGTGATCCTGTGATTGCAGGAACTATCAACGGCAATAAATCTTTTGTGATGGTTGCCGAAAAAGTGGGTTCGGAAACTTTACTTTCGCAAATTGTACAAATGGTCAATGATGCCGGTCGTTCGAGAGCGCCTATTCAGAAATTAGCCGATAGTATTGCCAAATATTTTGTACCCACGGTGGTGGTTATTGCGGCATTGACCTTTATTATTTGGTCGAATTTTGGCCCCGAACCTGCTATGGTTTTTGGTTTTATCAATGCGGTGGCGGTTTTGATTATTGCTTGTCCCTGTGCTTTGGGATTGGCCACACCAATGTCGGTGATGGTTGGAGTAGGCAAGGGAGCGCAATCGGGTGTTTTGATCAAAAATGCTGAAGCTTTAGAAAATATGAACAAAGTAAACGTTCTAATTACTGATAAAACGGGAACCCTAACCGAAGGAAAACCGTCTGTAGAACAAGTGTATTCAGTTGATAATCAGGATCAAAATTTGTTGCAGATTATTGCTTCTGTGAATCAATACAGCGAACATCCTTTGGCGCAAGCCGTAGTGAATTATGCGCAATCAAAAAAGGTTTCTTTGATTGAAGTCACGGATTTCAAAGCCATTTCAGGAAAAGGAGTTGTAGGAACTGTAGTCGATAAAAAAGTAGCTTTAGGCAATAAAAAGCTGATGGAACAACTGAATTCAGCTGTTGCTGAGGATTTGGAAACTAAAATCAGTACCGAACAAAAACTGGGCAAAACAGTCTCTTATATTTCCGTTGATGGTCTTGTGGTGGGTTTTGTTTCAATCTCCGATAAAATCAAAGCGACCTCTGCCAGTGCAATCAAAGAACTGATGCGTCAAGGTGTTACAGTGATTATGATTACAGGCGACAACGAAAATACCGCCAAAGCTGTCGCCGATGAATTGCATTTGACTGGTTTTATTGCCAATTGTTTGCCGGAAGATAAGCTCAACGAAATCAAACGCCTGCAAGCCGAAGGGAAAATTGTTGCGATGGCAGGTGACGGCATCAACGACGCTCCCGCATTGGCACAAGCCAACGTAGGAATTGCAATGGGAACAGGCACCGATGTCGCAATTGAAAGTGCTCAAATTACTTTGGTTAAAGGCGATTTGCAAGGCATTGTCAAAGCCAAAAACCTTAGTCATGCCGTGATGCGAAACATCAAACAGAATTTGTTTTTTGCATTTATATATAATGTGTTGGGAATATCCGTAGCTTCGGGACTCTTGTATCCTGTTTTCGGTTTGTTGTTGTCGCCGATGATTGCCGCCGCCGCAATGAGTTTTAGTTCGGTTTCAGTCATTGCGAATTCGCTGCGCTTGCGAAGTTTTAAAATGTGATTTACGATATTCAACTGACGTACTATTAACGTTATTCTTTACCCACACGTCTCTTCGAGTGATTTTTATAGTAATGCGCCAGCTTTACGATAAAAGTTGTATCGAGAAGTTTTTAGTAAGGGTTCTCGATACAATTTTTAAAGCAATACTTTTCTTTAATAATTCAACTTTTATTTGGCTTTAAAAATCACTCGAACTGACGTACTATTAACGTTATTTTTTA
>NZ_JBIKRX010000103.1:0-8411 GCF_044348915.1 Flavobacterium sp.
CAATCTGTCGATTCCATAAAGTGCTACTCTACGAAAATCACCTATTATTCTTCCTCTTGCATAATTATCAGGTAAACCCGTTAAAACGTGTTTTGATCTATAAGTTTTAATTTCACTATCATACGCACCAAAAACCGCTTGATTGTGATTTTTTGCGTAATTAAAAATATCAACTACTCTGTCTGAAACTTTCAAACCTCTTTCAGCTACAGCAGACTCTACTAATTTGATACCACCATAAGGTTTCATAGCTCTTTTCAAAAGCATATCAGTTTGAAGACCTACAATCGTTTCATTCTCTTTTTGTATATAACCAGGTCCAAATGAAGTAATATTAGAAATAACTTCAGTGTCGATTGCTAAACAACCATCATTTTGTCTTTCTTTTAAAAGTGTTTCTTTACAAACATCCCAAAGCTGAATAGTTTTATAAGAAGGTCCTACAAGAAAACTAGCGTCTCCTTCGTAGGATTTTATGTTTTGCAAAATAAAATCGTGCACATTAATACTATCTTTCCAAACTCCTAACTTGAACTCTAAACTTTTTACTAAACTTTCCATTTTTTATATCTCTAAATTTTTCTAAACTTTTTATCTTTTTTCTATGTCTAAATTTACGAAATATGTAAATAGATTGTGATATTTACGATTTTTTTTAATAATAAATCATTTTTTTGTGTTGTTCACAACAAAAAAAAACAAATTATAGGCTACATAAATTAAAAATCCTAATGTTTTGTATGTTTTTGAAAGAAAATTCAAAAAATTACGATAACGGTATAGTTCTTTAAAATTTTTTAATTTCCCCTCATTTTCTTCTGAGAATGGGTATTTCAGGAATTTTTTTATTCAAAAAAAAGAAGGAAATTAGTTGAGTTTTTGACAATAGGCCAAAAAAAATAATCCCGATACGAACCGTTCCATTTAAAAAAAAAAGCAACAAAAACTCCCCTTTCAACACTAAATTTCGAAAGAGGACTTGTGTTTTTTTTACATAAAAACAGACTACCGTTTCATTATCAGTTTACAATCAAAAAGTGAATACTTGTTAAAAAAACTATGGAGTATAAACCGTATTCTCCTGTTCAGAAACTCTAATAAAAGTGGTTCTTTTGGTCAATTCTTTTAATCTGGATGCACCTACATAAGTACAAGCACTTCTCAAACCTCCCAGAATATCTTTCAAAGTCACCTCGACAGCGCCTCTAAAGGGAACTTGAACCGTTTTTCCTTCGCTTGCTCTATATTCCGCAACGCCTCCTACGTGTTTTTCCATAGCGGTAGCCGAACTCATTCCGTAAAATTGTTTGAATTTTTCGCCATTGATTTCGATTAATTCACCACCACTTTCGGTATGACCGGCGAGCATTCCGCCCAGCATTACAAAATCGGCTCCAGCTCCAAAAGCTTTGGCCACATCGCCAGGGGTTTTGCACCCCCCATCACTAATGATTTGTCCACCAAGACCGTGAGCTGCATCTGCACATTCGATAATTGCTGAAAGTTGAGGATATCCAACACCTGTTTTCACTCTGGTTGTGCAAACCGACCCAGGTCCAATTCCTACCTTAATAATATCGGCTCCAGCCAATAATAATTCTTCGACCATTTCGCCAGTAACCACATTTCCCGCAATAATAACTTTGTCTGGATATTGTTTGCGGGTTTGCTGTACAAAATTGACAAAATGCTCGGAATAGCCATTGGCCACATCAATACAAATAAATTTCAATAACGGATTCGCTTCGAAAATTTGAGCAATTTTTTTTGAATCGTCTTTTCCTGTTCCAGTACTTATGGCGATATAATCATACATTTCTGGCGCTAAATCACGCAAAAAATCATTCCATTCCTGAACAGAATAATGTTTGTGTATTGCCGTAAAAAGTTTGTCTTCGGCTAAAGCTTTTGCCATTTCAAAAGTTCCTACAGTATCCATATTAGCAGCCATAATCGGAACTCCAGTCCAAGTGGTAGTACTATGCAAAAATTTGAATTCTCTTTCTAAACTAACATGAGAACGGCTCTTTAAGGTTGATCGTTTGGGTCTTATCATTACGTCTTTGAACCCTAATTTCATTTCTGTTTCTATTCTCATTTGGTAGTGATTTTAATTGTATAAATACCTTTCAAAATTACAAAATAATACCTAATGATTTTCTGTTATTATCCAAAGAATTCTGGTATAATACAGATGTACATTTCATTTAATTTTTTGAAATAACAAACGATATAACACTCCATTTTATAATACATTCTATCAAAAGTATCGGATTTATTCTATGTATTTCATCGACGAACTCTTTGATAGCGAAGGTTCTTTTTGGCCAAAAAAAGTAAGTTTTTTTTTCACTAATTGATGTTATAAATAACTATATTTGAGTACGTTAATTATGAAACATAATTATAAAAAATTCTCCTCTGTCATGAAAAAACAATCAACAAACTCATTTATCATTTAAAATAAACGAAATCATGAAAAAAAAGTTATTCATTTTTTTATTATTTATCGGAGCTATAAGTATAAACTCGTGTAGCGATACAAACAATTCACCGTCAGGCACTTTTACGGTAAATCTGATTGATGGCAGCACCAATCAACCCATACCAAATATTCAAGGAGCTAGTTGGGCTCCATTATTCCGTCATGATAATGCACTTGAAACCTATAATAATGGAAGCAATGTACAATTAAATGGTGGAAAGTTAAAAATTAATATGGCAGAATCTCACGGAAAAATATGGGTAATTCATCTGTATGGTCCTTTAAGTTCTGATTTAGATCCCAATAGTGCATTCAGTCAAAAATATTATACTCAAGGAGATCCTTATTTTTTACCGTCTGCTGGTTTAGAGCAGACGTTCGTTTATTATACTAAAGCCAAAATCAAATGCATAGTTAATGTAACAAAACCTGAGAATGTGGGAAAAAGATTTTATATAAGATTAATGCTGCCAAATAATCAAAAAATGGTATTAAACAATAATGATGGAGATGGATATCTAATTCTGTCTTTAAAATTAGGTCAACAAATAATTTATATAAATGCAATAGGCAAGTATAAAAATCAACTAGAATGGAACATAAATGAAAGTTTACCCAATATACCCATTGAAATTTTCTGCAACGAAAGCGAAACTAAAGACCTAATCATTAACCTATAAAAAAGGCAGGAATTGCCGTTCCTGCCCCTAATAAGTGAGAATCAACGCTATATTAATCCTAAAAATTAAAATAAAATTACCAACAGCAGGTTAGATATGCCATTTACACAGTAACTTTTAACCTCAAATAATAATTATGAATAAAACCGATTTAAAGACAAACAACACCATGTTTTGACGGGCTATAAAACACAAATTTCACTAATTGACCACCAAGAAATTGGCGAAAATTAGTGAAATTTATATGTTAAAAAAGTACTTCTTAGAAAACAAAAATAGCTCTTTCGCTCATCATTTCGTTTACTTCATTGGCTACTTCTTCGATTACAGCTTCGTTGGTATGATCTGATAGTACCTTATCAATCAAGGCAACAATTGTTTCCATATCTTCTTCAACCAAACCACGAGTGGTGATAGCGGCTGTTCCAACACGAATTCCAGAAGTCACAAACGGTGATTTATCATCAAAAGGAACCATATTTTTATTTACAGTTATTTCTGCTTTAACTAACGCATTTTCAGCATCTTTTCCTGAAATCCCTTTGTTTCTCAAATCAATCAACATCATATGATTGTCGGTTCCACCCGAAATAATATCATAGCCTCTTTTCACAAAAGCATCGGCCATAGCATTGGCATTTTTTTGCAATTGCAAAGCATATCTAAAGAAATTATCAGTCAAAGCTTCACCAAAAGCAACCGCTTTAGCTGCAATTATGTGCATCAAAGGACCTCCTTGATTTCCAGGAAAAACGGCTAAATCCAATAAAGAAGACATCATTCTGATTTCACCTTTTGGAGTAGTTAAACCCATTGGATTTGGAAAATCTTTCCCCATCAATATCAAACCACCTCTTGGTCCACGCAAAGTTTTATGGGTAGTTGTCGAAACAATATGACAATGTGGAATTGGGTCATTCATCAATCCTTTAGCAATTAAACCTGCAGGATGCGAAATATCAGCAAATAAAATAGCACCAACAGAATCAGCAATAACTCTAAAACGCTCAAAATCCATATCACGAGAATAAGCCGAAGCACCTGCAATAATTAATTTTGGCTGCTCTTTAGTAGCAATTTCTTGAATTTTATCATAATCTAAACGACCTGTTTCCTTGTCAACACCATAAAAAACAGGGTTGTATAAACGGCCTGAAAAATTCACCGGCGAACCGTGCGTTAAATGCCCACCGTGAGACAAATCGAAACCTAATATAGTATCTCCAGGTTTCAAACAAGCGTGATATACTGCAGTATTGGCTTGAGAACCTGAGTGAGGCTGAACATTGGCATATTCGGCACCAAATAATTCTTTAGCTCTATCAATGGCGATTTGTTCGATAACATCCACCACTTCGCAACCTCCATAATATCTTTTGCCAGGATATCCCTCGGCATATTTATTGGTTAAAACAGAACCAGCTGCTTCCATTACTTCATCACTTACAAAATTCTCAGAAGCAATAAGTTCTAGTCCGTGAATTTGTCTGTCTTGTTCCTCTAAAATAAGGTCAAAAATTTGTTTGTCGCGTTGCATTTCTTTGATTTTAGTTAATTTGGCGCAAAAATACAAAAAAACGTTTGGTAAATAGTAAGTTTATGATATATTTGATGAGTAATTCTTAACAATATAATTAACAATAGTATGCCAATATCAGCTAATAATACCAACCGTAAATCTTGGATAGAAGTACCAGTTGATAGCGACTTCCCTATTCAGAACATTCCCTTTGGGGTTTTTATTACCAAAGATGATGTAATCACCATTGGAACTCGAATAGGCGATTGCGCGATAGATATGGGCGCTTTGCAACAATTAAATTATTTTGACGGAATCGAATTGACCGATGATATGTTCATGCAAGACACCTTGAATGATTTCATTTCAGACGGAAAAAAAACCTGGCGTTTGGTTCGGAATCGCTTGGCGGAATTGTTTGACGCAACCAATCCAAAACTAAGAGATAATAAAGAACATCGAGAAATAGTCATCTTTAACGTAAAAGACATCGAAATGCAATTGCCCGTTTTAATTGGTGACTTCACCGATTTTTATAGCAGTAAAGAAAACGCAACAAATATTGGTAAAATAATAAACAACCCTGAGAAAGCTTTGCCGCTCAACTGGTTCCATATGCCAGTGGGCTATCACGGAAGGAGTTCTAGTATCATTCCATCAGGAATTCCGATTACTAGACCTATGGTGCAAACACTGCCTATGGGCGAAACCACACCCGTGTTTGGTCCTTCTCGAATGGTCGATTTTGAGTTGGAAACCGCCTTTATCACCACAGATGCCAACGTAATGGGTGAAAACGTTCCTATAAGTGAAGTCGAGGATTATATATTTGGGATGGTACTAATGAACGATTGGAGTGCACGCGACATTCAAAAATGGGAATCCCTTTCTTTCGGTCCTTTTTTAGGTAAAAACTTTGCTACTTCCATTTCGCCTTGGATTGTAACAATGGATGCTTTAGAACCCTTTAGAGCAAAAGGTCCAAAACAAGATCCTGCACCATTACCCTATTTGCAACAAAAAGGAAAAAACAACTACGACATTAATTTGGAAGTAGCTATACAAACCGAAGATCAGTCTATTACAGACATTTCTAAAACTAATTTCAAATACATCTATTGGTCGATGCAACAGCAATTAGCACACCACACGTCCAATGGCTGCCGAATCAATTCGGGTGATGTAATGGGATCTGGAACTATTTCTGGTCCAACTCCAGATAGCTATGGTTCTCTACTTGAATTAACATCGGGAGGAAAATCGCCAATCATACTAAAGGACAATACAGAGCGGAATTTCCTAAAAGATGGAGATACCGTAATTATGAAAGGATTTTCTAAAAACCATGGCGTTAGAATAGGATTTGGAGAACTCTCAACAAAATTACTTCCCCCTTTTGTGAGGAAATAAAAAAACAATACCGTTTTTTTTTGTTACAAATTTAAAAAATTCTAAAGTATTAACTATTTTATTCGTAAATTTGCAGCAATGAAAAAAACAAGTTTACATATAACTTCTTTATCACGGATAAACAGATCAACGACTTCTCCCGAAGTACGGATGCTATTAGTATAGTTTCCAAGCCAGTTTTTCAATTATTTATCCATTTTTCATATTTCACATTTTGAAATTACATTCTTTTACTTTTGGATTATTAAATCCTCAAAACAACATTATTTTTTGCACTTGGACAGAGTCTATATTTTATAGTATAATGTACCTTTGCAAGGAATTTTTTCATTCATCGCTCATTTTTTTTCACAATCAAAAAATTCAACTATCGAAATGAAAATATCTATAATTATAGCACAAGAAGAACATTATAAATATGCGCAACAAATTTGCGACACAATAGAATCTTCGGCTTTATTAAGAGGCACAGGAATTGCTAAAAGAACTCCCGAATACATCAATAAAAAGATACATAACAGAGACGCCGTTATCGCATTAGACAAAAATGGTGTTTTTGCCGGTTTCTGTTATATCGAAAGTTGGCAACACGGAAAATTCGTTGCCCATTCTGGATTAATTGTACATCCTGATTTCAGGAACCACGGTCTGGCTAAAAAAATTAAAACATTTGTCTTCAACTACTCCTTAGAAAAATATTCTGGCGCGAAAGTTTTTGGAATCACAACCGGGTTGGCTGTTATGAAAATCAATTCCGATTTGGGGTACAAACCGGTTCCTTTTTCGCAATTGACCACAGACCCTACTTTCTGGAAGGGATGTCAAACCTGTACCAATTATGAAATTCTTAAAAGCAAAGAATATAAAATGTGTTTGTGTACTGGAATGCTTTACGATCCAGAAGAAAAACCAAAAGATCCACCAAAGCATCCTTTCAACGTCCGGATTTGGAACAGATTGAAAGCCATTAAACAAGCATTATTTTTAAAAAAATAACATTCTAATTTCACCCTTCCTATGCTATTAGGAAATGAAGCAAAAACAAAAACAATGAAAAAAGTAGTATTAGCATACAGCGGAGGATTAGACACCTCATATTGTCTAAAATATTTAAAAAACGAACAAGGATACGAAGTTCACACCGTACTAATCAACACAGGTGGATTTGACGTTGCTGAATTAAAAGCCATCGAAGACCGTGCCTACGAATTAGGAAGTGCGAAACACGTCAATCTTACTATTTTAGACAAGTATTACGATAAAGCCATCAAATATTTGATTTTTGGTAATGTACTAAAAAACAACACCTACCCTTTATCGGTAAGTGCTGAACGTGTTTTTCAAGCTATTGAAGCCATAAAATACGCAAAATCAGTTGGAGCAACTGCTATTGCACACGGAAGTACAGGAGCAGGAAATGACCAAATTCGTTTCGATTTGATTTTCCAAACCATCGCTCCCGAAATTGAAATCATCACTCCTATTCGTGACTTGAAACTTTCGCGTCAAGAAGAAGTAGATTATTTAGCCAAAAACGGCGTGCATTATTCTTGGGAAAAAGCACAATACTCAATCAACAAGGGACTTTGGGGAACAAGTATTGGAGGTAAAGAAACGTTGAACGCAAAATTACCGCTTCCGAACGAGGCTTATCCATCGCAATTGACAAAAGAGGGTGAAGAAAAAGTAACTTTAGAATTCGTGAAAGGGGAATTAGTTGCTGTAAATGGTAAAAAAGACAAACCTTCAAACAACATTGTAGCTCTAGAAAATTTGGCCAATGCATATGCCATTGGTAGAGACATTCACGTGGGAGACACGATTATTGGTATAAAAGGAAGAGTTGGTTTTGAAGCGGCTGCTCCACTTATTATCATCAAAGCGCACCATTTACTTGAGAAACACACGCTTGGAAAATGGCAACAATATTGGAAAGAACAACTAGGAAACTGGTACGGAATGTTGTTCCACGAAGGCCAGTTTTTGGATCCCGTAATGCGTAACATCGAAACTTTCCTGGAAGACACTCAAAAAACCGTAAATGGAACCGTAACCGTTTCTTTGAAACCCTACCACTTTTCATTAGACGGAATCGAATCGGATAATGATTTGATGAATACTGGTTTTGGTCAATACGGAGAGATGAATAACGCTTGGACATCCGACGATGCGAAAGGCTTTATCAAGATCTTAGGGAATGCTCAAAACATATTTTCATCAGTAAATAATGAAACATACGAGTAATTAATTATTACTTTTTTCAAACCATTGAGATAATTAAGTTTCATTAAGCGTAACATTCTTAATGATCTTAATG
>NZ_JBIKRX010000104.1:0-8394 GCF_044348915.1 Flavobacterium sp.
CGGTAAACCAGCTTGCGACGTGCTAATGGTTCGGTTTGTTAAACCGCCCATAAGGGACTTGCACCCTCTAGAAAAATAACACTCCATAATTTTGATTCTTAATCCGAAATTTGTATTTTCGAATTTTTCTTCGACACTACAGAGTGTGTCCTGCGGATGCAGGGCACACTCTGGCCGTTTGGCAAAAGACTCCCAAGGGGTCGTCCTTCGCCAAGCGTCCTACCGTTGGGGGCAATTATACAAACCCTCATAAACACGACAATGAAAATATTAAAGAAATTATTTAAATACATTATGTTACCAATAGTTACATTAGGAACTGTTTTTTATTTCGTTTTTTCGGGATTCTCAGGAACAGAAATTACAGAAAATCGTTCCGTGAAAGGGGAAAATCAAACAATCGTATTTCTTAATGCTGAAAATGCTGGAAATTATTTACTAAAAAGTGATTTTTATAATCGTTGGAATAGCTATTTTGACGCTTCAATAAGAATGGAAAAAGACTTATCAAGTCAATCTGAAGAAATGAATAAGAAAGAATACGCAACATTTTTAAAAGAACAATGTTTAAATTGAGGCGAAAATGATATTACGAAAATGACGGAATTACTTATCCACTCTCAAAATAAGATAAGAAAAATTAGTCCCAATATATTGCGAGATACAGTTTATATTGTCAAAACTACGGGAAAAGAAGAGTTTAACGCTTATTATACAAATCAAGAAGCTATAGTAATCCCCAAAAAGGAGCTTAAGTTTTTAACCTTTGAAAAACGCAAGAAAGACGTTGAAGAAACATTAATTCACGAATATTTACATATTTATACTCGTTACAATATAAAAAAACGAGAAGAATTATATTCACTAATTGGTTTTAATAAAATTAGTCCATTTTTAATACCACCTGAAATTGAAAAAATCAGAATTACAAATCCCGATAATTACGAGTTAGATTATGTGATAAAATTGCCTAACGAAAAAAATGTGATGACAAATTATGCAATGCTTTTGACTAGTAAGTATCCAAAATATGACGGAACAAAAGGATTCATCGGTGCTTTTTCTACCTTATTTGGTTATTTAGACGAACAAATTTATTCAGTAAATGAAAAAGGAGAGGTATCAAATAACAAAGTAGAAATACCTAAATCTGTATATGAAAAAACAGGTAAAATAAGCAGTTATAATTATGGACCAGACGAAATAATTGCAGAAGCCTTCAAAGCAATGGTTACAACCGATTGGGAGAATAACAAAAAATATTCAAAAAGAGACAAGGAAATTCTAACTCAAATTAAAGAAGTGATAAAATAACTGCCACCAATCGAGTAGACGGCTCCGCTAGAAACTAACGGACTGCGCCTCTCCATTTAGCGAAGCGACATCTTGATATTCCAATAAAAATAAACACCTATTTCAAACACCACCGACCCTTCGGCTTAGCTCAGGACTGACCAATCGGGTCATCCCGATAAAAATCGGAACAGGCTGTATTCGGGATTCTCACGTTAGTGTAAGGATTCACTAGTGTCCAAAAACCAAAAAAGCCCCAAACGGGGCTTTTTCAATTTATAAAATTAAGCTTATTTACTCAAATACATCTTCCTTCTCGAGTACAATTCGTAAAATTGGTCGTCTTTCAAATCGTCAATAAACAAGATACTTTCTCCTGTCGATTTCATTTCTGGTCCTAAGGCTTTATTCACTCCTTGAAACTTGCTGAAAGAGAAAACAGGTTGCTTGATGGCATATCCTTTCAACTGAGGATTGAATGTAAAATCAGTTACTTTATTTACGCCCAACATTACTTTCGTAGCATAATTTACATACGGCTCGTTGTAGGCTTTCGCAATAAACGGCACTGTTCGTGAAGCTCTAGGATTGGCTTCGATGATGTAAACAATATCGTCTTTTATCGCAAATTGGATGTTGATTAATCCAACCGTTTCCAATGCCAAAGCAATTTTCTTAGTATGCTCCTTGATTTGCGTCATTACAAATTCACCCAAGTTGAACGGAGGCAAAGTCGCATTACTATCACCCGAATGCACTCCACAAGGTTCGATATGCTCCATTATTCCGATGATGTACACATTTTCACCATCGCAAATTGCATCAGCTTCGGCTTCGATGGCACCATCAAGGTAATGATCTAAAAGCAATTTATTACCCGGAATTTGTTTTAGCAAATTGATAACGTGCTCTTCCAATTCTTTTTTATTGATCACAATTTTCATTCCTTGACCTCCCAAAACATAAGAAGGACGAATCAATAACGGAAAGTCTAAAGTGTCAGCCAAAGCAGAAGCTTCGTCAGCCGTTTCAGCAATTCCAAATTGAGGAAAAGGAATTTTAAGTTCAGTCAAAAGATCAGAGAAACGCCCTCTATCTTCGGCTAAATCCAAAGCATCAAAGCTAGTTCCAATGATTTTGATTCCGTATTTGGCTAATTTTTCAGCAATTTTCAAAGCGGTTTGTCCACCCAATTGCACGATAACACCTTCTGGTTTTTCGTGTTGAATAATATCGTAGATATGTTCCCAAAATACAGGTTCAAAATACAGTTTGTTGGCCGTATCAAAATCTGTCGAAACCGTTTCTGGATTACAATTGATCATAATAGTTTCGTACCCACATTCTTTGGCAGCCAAAACGCCGTGAACGCAAGAATAATCAAATTCGATTCCTTGACCAATTCTATTCGGACCAGAACCCAAAACAATTACTTTTTTCTTATCGGTTACAATACTTTCGTTGTGAACGTATCGTTCTCCATTGGCTGTTTCAATTTCGGCCTCGAAAGTTGAATAGTAATAAGGTGTTTTTGCGGTAAACTCAGCCGCACAAGTATCTACCAATTTGAACACACGGTTGATGTTCATTTCCATACGCAAATTGTGGATTTGGCTTTCCATACAACCCAACATATGTGCTATTTGTCTGTCGGCAAAACCTTTTTGTTTCGCTTCTAAAAGCAATTCTCTCGGCAAAGTTTCCAATTTGAAACCAGAAATTTCTTTTTCTAAAGTATAAAGTTCTTCGTATTGTTTCAAGAACCACATATCAATTTTGGTGATTTCGTGAATGCGGCTCAACGGAATTCCCAAGGCGATTGCATCATAAATCACAAAAACACGATCCCAACTAGCGTGCGTCAATTTATCGATAATTTGCTCGTAATTGGTATATCCTTTTCCGTCAGCACCCAGACCATTTCTTTTAATTTCTAATGATTGCGTTGCTTTGTGCAAGGCTTCTTGAAACGAACGTCCAATTCCCATAACCTCACCTACTGACTTCATTTGAAGACCCAAAGTTCTATCGGCCCCTTCAAATTTATCGAAGTTCCAACGTGGTATTTTTACAATTACGTAATCTAAAGTCGGTTCGAAAAGAGCCGAAGTTGATTTGGTAATTTGATTTTGCAATTCATCTAAGTTGTAACCCAAAGCCAATTTCGAAGCAATTTTTGCAATTGGATACCCCGTTGCTTTTGATGCCAAAGCCGAGGAGCGAGACACACGCGGATTGATTTCAATTGCAACAATATCTTCTTTTTCGTCAGGAGAAACAGCGAATTGTACATTACAACCACCCGCAAAATTCCCGATACTACGCATCATCAAAATGGCGTAATCTCTCATCCTTTGAAAAGTGGTATCCGACAAAGTCATCGCTGGAGCCACAGTGATTGAGTCACCTGTGTGAATCCCCATTGGATCCATATTTTCGATAGAACAGATAATAACAACATTATCGTTTTTGTCTCTCAACAATTCCAATTCGTATTCTTTCCAACCCATCAAAGCCTTATCAATAAGTACTTCGTGAATAGGCGATGCCTCTAAACCTCTTGTCAAAAGCTCGTCAAAATCTTCTTTTTTGTAAACAATAGCCGCCCCTGTTCCTCCTAAAGTAAATGAAGGACGGATTACCAATGGAAAACCAAATTCTTGCGCAATTTCTTTACCTCGAAGGTAAGAAGTACAAATCTCTGCAGGTGCAGAAGGCACATTGATTTTCTTCAATAATTGTTTGAATTGCTCGCGGTCTTCAGTAATATTGATGGCATTCACATCGACACCAATCATTTTTACTCCGAAATCTTGCCAAATCCCTTTTTCGTCCGCTTCCAGACACAAGTTCAACGCGGTTTGACCTCCCATTGTAGGTAGAACTGCATCGATTTGTGGATGTGCTTTTAGGATTTCAATAATCGATTTGGTAGTCAATGGTTTCAAATAAATATGATCTGCCATTGAAGGGTCAGTCATAATTGTTGCTGGATTCGAATTGATCAATATCACTTCTATTCCTTCTTCGCGAATAGAACGAGCTGACTGGGAACCTGCATAATCAAATTCGCAAGCTTGACCAATTACAATTGGACCTGAACCTATAATTAAAATCGATTTTATTGAAGCGTCTTTTGGCATAGTGTAGTTGTTTGTTGTTTATTAAGTTTTCAAAGTTCTTGATTTTTTAGTTAATTCTGTAACATTAAACCAAGAACCCAATTATTTTTTTAACGAATAGGTATAAAAAAAGGCGATACTAAAAAAAGTAACGCCTTTATGATGTTTATAGAAACATTATTTTTTATGTCTTGGTTCGCAAGAAACAGTCAATTTATGTCTTCCCTTAGCTCTACGACGAGCTAGCACTTTTCTTCCATTTGCAGATTCCATTCTGTCCATAAATCCGTGCTTATTTCTTCTTTTTCTTTTCGATGGTTGAAACGTTCTTTTGCTCATTGCTTTGTATCTTTAAAAAATGTATTTATGTATCTTCGATGGTTTTGAATTCCGTTATTCTAAAACCGAGTGCAAATATACAAAGACTTTTATTTCTGGCAAGTAGTTTTATAATTTTTTTTTTAATTCCTTTTGCTATCTTTGCTGATATAAATTTACACACTATGTTTCACAAGAATATCAAACTTATTATCGCTGGCCTTCTGGTAGTTGCAGCGGTTTGGCAATTTACAGAATCTAATATTGGTAATGGCATTTTCCTTATACTAATGACTGCTTTTCCTGTTTTTCTTTATTTCAAAAACGAATTCATCCTTTTGGCGTTCCTAAAATTAAGAAAACAAGATTTCGACGGCGCCAAAAAATGGTTGGCTTATATCAAAAATCCAGAAGGTGCATTGGTTAGAAAGCAACAAGGTTATTTCAATTATTTGCACGGAATTATGCTTTCTCAAACTAATATCAATCAGTCTGAAAAATATTTTAAGAAAGCAATCGAACTCGGATTGTCGATGGATATGGATTTGGCCGTAGCCAAATTGAATCTTGCTGGAATTGCAATGTCAAGAAGAAGAAAATTGGAAGCTACCAATTTATTGAATGAAGCTAAAAAATTAGACAAACAAAATATGCTTACCGATCAGATTAAAATGATGAAAGAGCAAATGAAGAAAATATAAATCACAGCCAGAGCTATCAATTAAGCCACGAATTACACGAATTTCCACTAATTCAGTTTGTGAAAATTCGTGTAATTCGTGGCTAATTTTTTAATTTCAAAATGATTTTCGGCAAATTTTCGTTCAGCCATTTGTACTTTGTAAGAATCATAACATGAGTCCCTCCTTTGACAACCATACAATTTTGAATATTTTTTATCGGAAAAACATCATCTTCATCACCGTGAATGTGAATAACCCCTTCATCCGCAACAGTTCTCTCCCATAGAATAACCTGCTCCACGGCCCAATCTAAATAATGTTTGTCTCGAACTCGTAGAAATTTTTCATACAGTTTGAGGCGCTGATTTATTTTACTTCCAAAAGAAAACGCCGACAAACTCTCGATATTGGCAAATAAATTAGTTGGAATCAGTTTATAGGCTTTAGTTGCTTTGGCGACTTTCATTCTTTTTGGAAATTCCAAATTTGTTTTCACGCTCGAAATAATAATTACTTTTCTAGCATCGATAAACTGCGCCATCTCCTGAACTAAAATTCCACCAAAAGATACTCCAACCAAAACTGGGTTTGGATGCGTAACCTTTAGCGCGATTCGCTTAGCGTATTGAGACAAGGTTTCATTATCCAAAGGGATTTCCCATTCCAATAGAATAGTTTCAAAAATAGCCTCCGACAGACTAATTTTTTCAAAAATAGCCGAACTCGCTGCCAGCCCTGGCATAAAATATACTGGAATTTTGCTCATAATTGCATTTTAACTGAAAACTAAATTTTGTATAAAATTAATTTTTTTACTCGAACCAAAACCGATTTCAACCTGATTTTAGCAATAAATTTAAACATCCAATTCTTTAGTCCAATGTTTTGATTTTGCCTTGAACACATTCAAGCATTATGCGTATTGCCTGACAAAGAAATCCTTAGATCAAGATACAATCGAAAATCGTTTGAAATTGAAAATCAAATTATTACCTTTGCAAAAGTTTTTTCTACAAAAAATAAACAATTGATTTTACCCCTAAAAATCAATTCTAAATCAAAAATACCTTTGGCACTAGAGCCAAATAATTAAATATAATAGTATGGAAACCGCAGCGCTTATCGAAATTAAAGACAATACTTTTGCTAGACAATTTGAAACCATAACTGAACAAGGCTTGGTTACAGTAGAATATTCATTTCAAGAAAAAAAAATATTCTTAACAAAAATTAATGTACCAGATTCCTTTGAGGACGAAGTCTTTATTTCAAATTTACTAAAAGAAATTATGGCAATTGCTATTGAACGAAAACTTAAAGTCGTTCCTATACTCCCGAAAATTGTAGTATTCTTCAAAAAGAATCCTATTTATAAAGAATTGCTTCCTCCCGGAATTAGGATATAAAAAAGAGGCTGTTTCTAACAAAACAGCCTCTTTTTTTTTCACGTAACATTAAGAAATTATCTTCTTCCGCCGCCGCCGCGCATTCCTCCTCCGCCGCCGCGACCACCACCGCTAAAACCACCGCTACTTCGGCCGCCGCTGTAACTACTACCTCCTCCGCTACTACGATTACTACTTCCGCTATTGAAAGAATTATTAGAAGTAGAAGGGCGGGAATAATTGGATGCACCAGACGATTGACGATTTGAATTGCTAGTGGAAGGACTTGTCGACCTTGCCGAAGGTCTCGATGCTGATGAATTGCCAGCAGAAGGACGTGTCGCCGCCGAATTCCCAGCCGATGGACGAGTCGATGCATTGTTCCCCGCTGATGGACGTGTCGATGCGTTATTACCTCTGTTCATATTGTTACCTGCAGAAGCTCTGTTGCCATAACTTCCGTTCGCTTTATTATTGGCAACGGTATTCGACCTATTTCTAGAATTATTATTATAGTTGTTATAATGATTTACATTGTTCACATTAATATTGACCGATCCATGATAACCACCATAATAGCCTCCGTGGCAATAGAAATTATTCGACCAAAAAACAGCACGTGCGATTGGAACAAATGGATGATAATAGGGTGGATAATATCCATAATAATAAGGAGGATAATAAGGCACATAAGCAGGTGAATAAACATACTGAACGATTGGAGCTGATTGAACAACCACCGTAGTTGTTGTAGATTGTGCTGGTAAGTTCATCACTTCAGTGCTACCTCCTGTATATCCTGGGTTTGCAGTTCCTCCTGCGCTAGATCCTTTTGGTTCGACGACATAATCTTTGCCATACAAATCTTCATCGCCTACAATTTGCATAGCAACTTTTCCGCTTTTATCCTTTGAAACAAAAATTACGGCAACATCTTGATTTTCTGTTTTACTAACGGCGACTTGCAGAATAAAACTAAAAGAATCACCATCTTTATTAGTTACCACTTTGATAAAATCAACTTTTTTATCTTTATCTAAATCAAGATTGTTGAGTTTTGATTTTTCTTCATTTATTGATTTTTCAAAAGCTTCAATGGTTTTTGATTTTTGAAAAACCTCCATCACTGCATATAAATCCAAATCATCCCCGGGCAAACCTAAGGATACCGGCTCATCTTTGCTTTGTGCAAAAACGGGAAAACTAAATAAACTGGCAAGTACTATTCCAATTGCTATTATACTATTTTTCATCTTTTTAATATTTTAATTATATTGTTGAGTATTCAAACTACGGATGCTAAATTACATATATTTACTTTTTTTTCACATAATATTACTATAAATATCATTTACACCTGTTCAAAAGCAAACACTTTCGAAAAAGACTCTGATTCAATACTTCAATTCAAATTTTCGACTTGTTTAAAAAAAAAATTAATAATTCAAATTATTAGATTTAATTAGATTAATAGGTATAGGCGTTTAGGCCGCCCAAAAACGAAAATAGTATTACCTTTGTCAAATGAGTACAAGGGAGAAATTTATAGGTGTGAATTCAATAACATTTAACAAGCGATTTAAGGAAGATGCA
>NZ_JBIKRX010000105.1:0-8368 GCF_044348915.1 Flavobacterium sp.
ATTCAACCAAATCAAAGAGCAAATTGTTCTTTGGCTCGAATTTTTACTGCTTATTTTTGCAGATGTATTTTTGGTAAAAAATCTAAAAACTCAAAAAGTGGGTTCTTAAGGAATGACTAATTAAAAAACAAATGAATAAAATAGTAGTCAAACTTTTAGCTGAATTCAATTTTACCATAATCTTTTATTGTTTAAATTTTTCGTTTTTTCGCATAATTACCGCTAACGCGTGGGACTAAAGCAGGTTTGGAACTAAATTAAGCCCATTATTCGGATTTGCCAAATCATCCCAATCAGAAAACTAACCTTCTTTAAAGCAAAAAATCAATTTTGTAGTGATAGATTTGGCAGTGACAACTTATCAATCTTGTAACTTAATTGTTGACAAATTGTATTTCCAAACCAAATTAATAGCATCGATTCGATCGCTTTTCAATCCAACTAAAAAATTTTTATAATCGTTTCCATAAGCACGCTTACTCAATGCAAATAATAGTATTGTTGGTTTTCCTTTTGAATCCACAATCTTTTTATATCGGTAAGCATTCCATTCGACAATATCTCCGGCACTCAGCAAGAAATCAATCAAATATTCTCCTGTTTGTGAATTTGTCGTAATTTGATAATTACAAACTTGGTCTGTTTTTTTTCTTTCTTGTAACTCTGATTCTTTTAATCTAACAACATTTTCAATTGAAGCATCCACTGTTATTGCTTCTATCATTATCATGGTTTTAAAACTTTCTGGTTTTTCTCCTGCAGGTAAATACTCTTGCTTATAATAAACATCGTTTGGATGCGAACTCCAAGCTAATTTATAATTTGTATTTGAAAATGAAACTTCTGAAACCGAAAAATAATTTTTTAAATTCTGAGAACTTAGGTTTAAACCTAAAATCAAAAAAACACCTGTTAAAAAATTAATTTGTTGTGCTTTTTTCATATTTATACTTTTGTTGCTAACACTCTTTTTTACAACTATCAAACATTCATTTATACACCAAAATAAACATAGATTACTGAAAGACTATTACATTTATATTTTTCAAATATATTTATTTTTTCTTACAAATAACCTAAAAAGCGGTGGTGTTTTCTAACCTAAAAAGCTTTTGAAATTCGATTTCAAAAGGGATTTTTGGTTTATGTAACGTTTTGCTTCTTCGTGCTCTCTAGTGACCTAATCGAAGATAAGTTGATTGTATTAATACGTTCTCAGTCATTTTTTATTCGAGTGGAATGAAGCATTTGTAGTTTCCATCCGTTCGGTGTTGAAATTGCCGTTGCGCTTTCTAGCCAATGCGCTTTTCTGGTGATTGTGTTATCTGTTGAGAAGGTTGCATAATTGTGGTATGCGACCCAAGCCATTCCGTTTGCAACTTTAATTTCTATAATTTCAATCTTATTCTCTCGTTTTGGATTCGGCTTCCGAAGTTTAGCATTATCCAAATACTTTGCAATAGTATCGTTATTCCAAACTTCTCCGTGCTCCAAAAGCAGAAAGTCCTTTGTGTAGTATTTATCAATGTTTTTAGAGTTTAATTCAGACCATATTTCGTCAAAAGATTTAATAATTAATTCTTTTATCTGCAATTTGTCTGTTTCCATTGAGCTTTGTCCAAATGATGCCATTGTGATGCAAAGTATAAAAATTATAGTCGTACGTTTTTTCATTTTTTTTAATTAATGCTAAGGTTATTGTAGTAATTGAGGTTCGGGGTTATTTTAAAAACCAGTCCTCTTTTTTCAAACTATAAACATAATTTAGTTTTGGTTGTTCTCCAAAGTAAGTTATCTCTTCTTCTCCAATTTTAGTAGTTCCCAGTTTCTTAATTGATATCTGGGAACGGATATTGTCTGCGCCGATATGAAAATAAACCACGGATACAAATTGAAAAATATAATCCAACATTAATTTCTTTACGGAAAGATTTATTCCAGTTCCCCAACATTTTGCGGCATAAAAAGTGTACCCAATTAATATGCTTTTTTCCTGTTCGTTATAGTCATAAAAGCGAGTACTTCCTATTGCGCTATTGCTGGCTTTATCAACAATTTTAAATGCCCCCTTGCTTTGTATTGCTCCATCAAAAAAAGTGCTGAATACTTCTTTTTTCCAACGGTCTTTATTGGGGTGTTGTTCCCATATTTTTGGATCAGCCGAAACGGCATACAAGTCCTCAAAATCCTGTTCAAGCAAAGGATAAAGTAGTACTTTGTCATTCTCTAATGTCATTTGAATGGTAATATCCATTTCGGTTTTTATACTTAATGCTAAATTATATAGTATGCACAACAAAATCACACAAACCTGCCCACTTTTCGGTAGATATGTGCAACAAAAGTCACATTGTATTTCCTATCAAATATATAAATAATTCATTACAAACTATATCAAAGCATTACGCATTCCCAAAAAAAATCCCTAATGAAAAACTCAAAAGGGAATGACATACTTTATATTTCAGGAAAATTATTCTTTCTCTTCTTTCTCCACAGCATCCTTATAATCAGGATACAAAAACTTGTTATACGGAAAACGTGTGATGTGTATTTGTCGAACGGCTTCGTACACTCGTTCTCTGAATTCTTCGAAATTCTCTTTATTGGCAGCCGAAATAAACAAGGCGTTTTCTTCACCCACACGATCCATCCAGGTGTTTTTCCATTCTTCGAGGGTGAAATGTCTTGGTGTTTTCTCCGTGATTAAATCATCTTCGTCAATAGTTAAATGTTTGTAAGCATCGATTTTGTTGAAAACCATAATGACTGGTTTGTCTTTTGCCTTGATATCTGCCAAAGTTTGATTTACCGATGCGATATGATCTTCAAAATCCGGATGCGAAATATCGACCACATGCAACAGTAAATCGGCTTCGCGAACCTCATCGAGCGTACTTTTGAAGGAATCTACCAATTGAGTTGGTAGTTTTCTAATAAAACCCACCGTATCTGAAAGTAAAAAAGGCAAGTTTTTAATCACCACTTTTCGAACCGTGGTGTCCAAAGTGGCGAAAAGCTTATTCTCTACAAAAACATCACTTTTACCAATGGCATTCATCAAAGTCGATTTTCCTACATTGGTATATCCTACCAAAGCCACACGAACCATAGCGCCACGGTTGCCTCGTTGGGTTCCCATTTGCTTGTCGATGGCTTTTATTTTTTCTTTCAATAACGAAATTCGATCCCGAACAATACGTCGGTCGGTTTCGATCTCGGTTTCTCCCGGTCCACGCATTCCGATTCCCCCTTTTTGACGTTCTAAGTGTGTCCAAAGACCCGATAATCTGGGTAACAAATAAATACATTGCGCCAATTCGACCTGCGTTCTGGCATAGGAAGTTTCAGCTCTTTGGGCAAAAATATCCAGGATAAGATTGGTTCTGTCGAGGATTTTACAATCTATGATTTTGGAAATATTTTTTTGTTGCGAAGGTGTCAATTCATCATCAAAAACCAAACTCGAGATGTCATTTTCCTTTACAAAAAGATTGATTTCGTCTATTTTTCCTGTACCCAAAAACGTTTTTGGATTGGGTTTGTCCATTTTTTGCCAAAACCGTTTCACCACTTCTCCGCCAGCGGTAAAAGTCAAAAACTCCAATTCGTCCAGATATTCGTTGAGTTTATCTTCGCTTTGGTTTTGTGTAACGATACCAACAATGGCCGTTTTTTCAAAATTTATTATTTCTTTTTCTAACATATCTTTAAATAAGGGACAAATTTAATGATTTAAGAGGGACTTATAGACATTGCAGTGCAATCTATTTAGGGCAAGGAATCTTTAAAAATTTTTAGCCACAAATTACACGAATTAACACAAATTCATAAACAGTTAAAATTAATTCTCACGAATTTTCTTGTTTTGCTTGTAAATTCGTGTGATTTATGACTACACTAAATTTGTGTAAATTCGTGACTCGAGCGATAGCGAACTGGCGAAGCAAATTCGTGGCTGCCTGTTTTTTCTTTTATAATGCGTGTGCCTTGCGAAATCTATTCGAATGCTTTGACTCTTTTAACCAAAAAAGCAATTAAAAACCCAAACAGCCCGATAAAACCGAATGAAAATTGCAAACCAAATTGTTCGGAAATATGACCGATCACGGGTGGTCCCATCAAAAAACCAAGAAAACTTACGCTGGAAACAGCAGTCAACGCTTCACCAGTTGGAATTGTTGGATGTTTTCCCGCGATGCTATACAAGGTGGGAATAACGGTCGACACGCCTAAACCGACGATCATAAAAGCAATCGTACAGGGAATAATATAAGGAAAAAATACAGCCATAAATAAACCCGATGAAATCATCAAACCGCTGATTTGCATCACTGTTTTTCGACCAAATCTATCGATTAAATGACCTCCAAAAAATCGTCCGCTCGCCATCATAATCATAAAGGAAGTATAGCCCAAGACCACTAATGAATCAGGAGCTTTGACAATATCTTTGAAGTAAACACCACTCCAATCGAACATAATTCCTTCGCTCGCCATACTACAAAACCCAATAACTCCCAACAAAATCAAGGACATATCTGGTTTTCTGAATGTTTTTTTCTTTTCGGGACGTACTTTTTCTTTGGCTTTTATTAAATACTTGAAATTGATGACCACTAACACTACTACTACTGCAGCTACAATAACAAAGTGTATGTATGTCGTGATATTTAGTGCCAACATACCCAGTCCCACCAGGGCTCCGGTGAATCCTGCCAAACTCCACATGCCGTGAAAAGAAGACAAAATCGCTCTTCTGAAAAGACCTTCGGTATAGATTCCTTGTGTATTTACAGAGATATTTGCCAAATTACCAAAAATTCCGAAAGAGATCAACCCCAGAGCCAATTGCCAAGCATTTTGCGCCAAACCAATATTAGTCAAACTAAAGGCATACATCAAAATAGCAAATGGCAGAATGCGATCACTCCCAAAACGCGTTACTAATTTTCCCGAAAAAAACATCATCGTCAACTGTCCTATTGGCAATGCAAATAAAATGGTTCCCAATTCGCCATCACTCAAATTCAGCGCCGACTTAATCGCAGGAATACGGCTCGCCCAAGTGGCAAAAGACAAACCCATACCAAAATAAAACATAGCAACAGCCCAACGAATTCGGTTCAAATACGATTGCTTGGCGTCACGATACGTTTTCTTGTACTTGCCTTTGGCTTTGATACTGCCTATAAAATTGTAGTCTTCCAAATGAGTTGCTTTTTAAATTTGAATCTGCAAAAGTACAAAATCAATACTTTTCTATTGGCTATTTCCTTTATAAACCGAATAGTACAACGTTATTGTTTATAAATTGAGTTTGATTACTAATTTTTAACCACATAGGAAATTATTGAAAAATACAATTTACAAAGATTTTCATAGGTATTTTATTTACTCATAGCTATGACCCGAGCAAAGCGAACTGACTAAGTAAATCTATGATAAGCAGAGCGTCTTTCTATTAAAAAACAATAATTTTCCTATGTGGTTTAACCTTTTTAAATATTTATCGAGTTCAGGTTTATAAATTGATGGCTCTTTTTTGTTCACTGCTTTGAAAAGCGGCTTCAATAATTCGCATGACATTAACACCGTCTTGAGCAGTTACAGGCTCGGATTTTCCATTGGCAACCGCCTGATACACGCCTTCAAAAAAGTCGTAATAATTGCCTTGAAGCGTGGGTACTTTTTCTCTGGTAATTTTACCGTCGATTTCCGTGTGCAAGAGTCCTTCTTGACCTTCTTTTTCGGTTCCCCAAGTGGTTAAATTGGGTTTTTTACCTAGTTTCAATTCGTCTTCCTGCACATCGCCACGAGATTTTAGAAAAGACCCTTTCTTGCCGTGAACGACATACGAAGGATTGGGTTCTCTGACAAAAAAACCCGCTTTCAGTCGCACCCTCAAATCGGAATAATACAGCAAAATATCCAAATAATCATCGACCACCGAATGGGCTCTCGTGATTCGGATATCGGCGAAAACAGCCTTGGGAACGCCAAACAAATGCAGGGCTTGATCAATAATGTGTGGGCCCAAATCTTTCGCAATTCCAGAACCGGAATTGACGGTTTCCTTATGCACTTTTGGACTCAAAATAGGATTGTAACGGTCAAAATGGAACTCGGCCTCCACTATTTCGCCCAACAACTTGTCATCTAGAATTTTCTTCACGGTTTTGAATTCACTGTCCCATCTTCTGTTTTGAAAAACGGAAAGTTTCAAGCCTTTCTCTTTGGCCAAATCGGCTAATTCCTGTGCTTCGGCAACAGTTGAAGTGAATGCTTTTTCGACAATGGCGTGTTTTCCGGCCAGCAATACTTTTTTGGCATACTCAAAATGAGTGTCAATTGGCGTGTTGACGATAACCAGATCAATAGTTTTGTCTTCCAAAATCGATTCCAAATTGGGAAAACTCTTGACTTCGGGATAATCTTCTTGTATCAATTTTTTACTTCTTTCCCAAGCACCTAAAAGTTCAAAACCGGGATGAAGTTCTAGAAAGGGAGCATGAAAAACTTTTCCAGACATTCCGTACGACAAAAGTGCTGTTTTAATTTTTTGCATTTTGTTTATTTTAAAAGTTTGACACGAATTTGCTTCGCCTGTTCGACCCTTGGTCTCGGGTCACGAATTGGCACAAATTTATTTGTCTTATAATTTCACAAACTTTTGATGACATTTCCATATAATTCGTGAAAATTAGCGTAATTCGTGTTTAATTCTTAGCTCTTTCGTATTGTTTTGGCCATTGAATTTCAGCACCAAGTTCTTTGGCAAAATCTAATGGCAAATTTGGGTTTCTCAAAGATTCTCTGGCGAATAAAACTAAATCGGCTTTTCCTGTGGCGACAATTTCTTCCGCTTGAGTGGCTTCAGTGATTAAACCAACTGCTCCCGTTAAAATTCCGGTTTCTTTTTTGATGCTGCCGGCGAAAGGAACTTGATAATTGGGTCCCAACGGAATTTGCTGATGTGAAACTAATCCTCCAGAAGAAACGTCCATTAAATCTACGCCCTTTTCTTTCAAGATTTTCGAAAGTTGTATTGATTCCTCGATGTTCCATCCGCCATCCGCCCAGTCTGTAGCTGAGATTCTGACAAACAAAGGCAAATTGGTAGGCCATTCGGATTGCACCGCTTCGAGAACTTCGAGCATTAAACGAATCCTGTTTTCAAAACTTCCGCCATATTCATCTGTTCTGAAATTAGACAAAGGTGAAAAAAACTGATGCAATAAATAGCCGTGAGCCGCGTGAATTTCGACTAGCTCAAAACCGGCTTTAAAGGCTCTTTTGGTCGCCGATTTGAAATCAGAAATAACTTTTTGGATGCCCGTTTTATCTAAAGTACTTGGTGCTTCTTCATTGGAATGAAAAGGAATTGCAGATGGAGCGACCGTTTCCCAACCGCCATTCGATTCGTCCAACGGTTTATTTCCGTTCCACGGTTCTGAAACACTTGCTTTTCTTCCGGCGTGTGCCAATTGGATTCCGGGAATTGAATTTTGAGAAATAATAAAATGATTGATGACTTGCATTTTTTCAATCTGTTCGTCCTTCCAAAGTCCTAAATCTCCGGGAGAAATTCGGCCTTCAGGACAAACTGCTGTTGCTTCCTGAATAATTAAAGCTGCACCACCGCTGGCTCGGCTTCCTAAATGTACGAGATGCCAATCGTTGGCAAAACCGTCTTCTGAGGAGTATTGGCACATTGGCGAAATAGCGATTCTGTTTTTAAAAAGAAGACTTTTTATCTGAATGGATGAAAATAATTGTGATGACATTGTAGTAGTTTTAATTTGCAAAATAAACCTTTGCGGCCTTTGTTTTTGTAACAAATAGTAAAGTTACGCCACAAACAGCAAAGATGAAAAGGGAATAGGGCATTTATTAACAAATAATTATCGTCTGCCAAAAAGTAAACCTTTGGAAGTAAAACAGAAAACCTTACTTTTGTGCGCTATACAAATTAAATTAATAAGAGGATGAGATTGTATCGTTCCTCGCAATGACATATAAATGGAAATAGTTATCAAGCTTTCTCAATTTTTATTGAGCCTATCATTACTGATTATACTTCACGAACTGGGACATTTTATTCCTGCCAAAATATTTAAAACCCGAGTAGAAAAATTCTATTTATTTTTTGACGTAAAATATTCATTGCTTAAAAAGAAAATTGGCGAAACCGAATACGGAATTGGATGGTTGCCTCTTGGTGGCTATGTGAAAATTTCGGGAATGATTGACGAAAGTATGGACAAAGAGCAAATGGCTTTGCCTCCTCAACCTTGGGAATTTCGTTCTAAACCGGCTTGGCAACGATTGATTATTATGTTGGGTGGAGTTTTGGTGAATTTCGTCT
>NZ_JBIKRX010000037.1:0-26456 GCF_044348915.1 Flavobacterium sp.
GTTTCGAAGCGGATGATTTTATTTAGGAAAGAATTGGCAACTTTTTCGTAGGCTCCATAACCCAAAACAATGGTTTTTTGCATGGTAAATTGGGAACTCATGCTCGTAATCCAATCTTTCGACGATGGGTAACAATCGGCGTCAATAAACAATAAATAATCTTTTTTAGCCGCTTTTATTCCAAGTGTCAAAGCGTATTTTTTGTTTCCCCAAAAGGCTTCGTTGTTTTTTACTTTGACCAATCTGATATTGGAATATTGTTTTTCAAATTCTTCGAATATTTCCAAAGTGTGGTCACTCGAAGCATCGTCAATCAAAATGATTTCGTAATCGTGATAGTCTTGTTCCGCAAGCAACGGAACGAATCGAATGGCGTTTTCGGCCTCATTTTTGGCGCAAACAATGACAGAAACCGATATTTTTTTTGGTGTTGATTTTTGCGCTTTGGCGAAAGCAAATTTCGCAAAAACTAGAAGGTAATATATAAGTTGGATAGCAACTACAACAATAAAAAAGTATAGAGTGAACAGTAACATATTGGTTTGGCTTCTTTTTAAAATGGGTACAAAGATAATTATCAATCACCAATTTCTCATTGTCAAACTGCAATTAGTTTTATATTTAATTAGACCGGTTTAAATTTAGATGATATTGACTTCGGCTTCGATAGCAATGCCAAAGGTTTTAAAAACAGTTTCTTGAATGTTTTTGGACACATATAGAATTTCTTGTCCGCTTGCATTTCCGTAATTGACCAATACTAAGGCTTGATTTTTGTGAATTCCCGCATCGCCAAAACGTTTTCCTTTGAAACCTGCTTGTTCAATGAGCCAACCTGCAGGAACTTTCACTTCGGTTGCTGAAACTTCATAGTATTTCATTTCGGGAAATTTTTGATGAATTTTCTCGAAATCTGATTTTAATAGTATCGGGTTTTTGAAAAAACTTCCGCTGTTACCCAATTCTTTTGGGTCGGGTAATTTACTTTGTCGAATAGCGATAACCGCATTGCTTACATCCCTTAAAGTTGGGGTTTCGGCATTGTTTTTTGCTAATTCTGCTTTGATATCGCCGTACGAAATGTTTATGTTGTGATTTTGTTTGGTCAATTTAAAAACCACCGAAGTGATAATGTATTGGCCTTTCACTTCATTTTTGAAAATACTTTCTCTGTAACCGAAATGACATTCCGCTTTGGTAAATGTTTTCATTTCCTGATTTTCAATTTCCATGGCTTCGCACGATTCGAAAGTGTCTTTGATTTCAGTACCGTAAGCGCCAATATTTTGCACTGGTGTTGTGCCCACATTTCCCGGTATGAGTGACATATTTTCTAACCCACCAAAATTTTGTTCGATGGTCCAAAGGACAAATTCGTGCCAATTTTCGCCAGCTTGACTTTCGACCCAAACGGAATCATCGGTTTCCTTGATTATTTTTTTTCCTTTCAAATCAACGTGTATCACCAATGCATCGATATTTTGAGTCAAGAGCATATTGCTTCCGCCGCCGAGAATAAATTTTTTTTCAGATTTGTATTGTTCTAAAACCTTTTTCAATTCGGCCAAAGAATGAACGGCAACAAATTGTTTAGCACTGGCTTCGATGCCAAAAGTGTTATAGTTTTTTAGAGAAAAATTAGTTTGTATTTCCATAAAATCGGTGCGTTTTGAATCTCGTTCAAAAGTAAGGATTAAAATTTATATCAAAGTCCGCAATGCGGACTAAATAATTCCATATTGGTACACTGATGATACAGATTAGACAGATTTTCACGGATTTTTTCTAAAGAAATCTGTTTTTGTTTGTTTAAATCAGTATCATCTGTGTGACATTTTTAAAATTGATACAAGTGTGGATTACTTTAAAATTGAGTTGCATAGGTTTTTTGCCAAATGTGCATCATAAAAAGAGGCATAAGGTAGGGGATTAATTTTGTGTCTCCTTTTTTGAAATTGGCAACCAGTTTTTGGGCATCAATGCTTTCGAAATACTCCATTTTGAATAAGTCACTCTTTGCAAAGGACTCTATTTCATCTATAAATTCTGGACTTTTTATTAGATAGTCGCCCCAAGGAACACTCAATCCTACTTTTTTGAATTTTAAGATTTCATCGGGAAGCCTTGCTGCCATTGCAGATTTAAGGATGTATTTCCATTTCTTCCCTTTAAATAACCATTTGTCATCCAAAGAACCCAATCCCGCGACTAATCTTTGATCCAAAAAAGGCTCTCTACATTCTATTGAAGCGCCCATAGTGCAGCGGTCATTTCGATCTAGTAAAGAGCATAAATAGGTGTGTTGGTCAAAATATAATGCTTGTCTTCTCAGATTGTTTGGATACAGTTCTTTGGCATCAGCGAGAATTTGATTCCGGTATTCGTTTTTTGGCGAATGATTAATGCCAAAAGTTTGAGCAATATCTTTAGGGTAAATATTCGAACCGTTATAAAGTACCAAATCATCACTATTTTCTATTTGCGAATAGCGCGCTAATTTCTCGAATCGTGGCTTGGTTGTGAAATAATCCATATGACCAACTGTGGCAATTGCTTTGAGTAAAGAAGGATATTGCAATGCTTTGTAGCGTACATAGCCGCCCATTAGTTCGTCGGCTCCTTCGCCAGAAAGCAATACTTTTACATTTGGTTTTGCCAATTGTGCAAGGGCCAAAATATGAGGTTCGCTCAAATGCATAATGGGTTCATCTTGGTAATAGGTCGAACTAACTAGCTTGTCAAAAAGAGAGTGATCTTCTAATTGCATGGTGTGAAATTCGTAATCGAATTTTTCTGCCATATTTTTGGCCAAATGCGATTCGTTGTGCTCTTTTTCTTTGAAACCGATATTAAAAGTCTGAATGTCTCTGAAATTCTGATGGTTTAGCGAAGCTAGTATCGAAGAAGAATCAAGTCCGCCGCTCAACAAAACACCCACAGGAACATCGCTGACCATTCGCAATTTTATGGATTCATCAAAGGTTTCGCGAAACCATTCGACCGGATTTTTAATTTTGGGTTGGTTTTGAATTTCTTCTTTCAAATCCCACCATTTTTCATTAGTTATTTTTCCACTTTCGTGAATGGTTAAAATGTGTCCAGGAAGTACTTTTTTGACATTTTCGTAGAGCGTATTTTCTCCAGCAACAAAACGGTTGAAAATGTATTCCTCCATTCCATTCTGAGCCATTTTCAGAGGAACTCCAGCGGTGAAAAGAGCTTTTTGTTCGGAACCGAAATAGAAAGTTTCGTTGTAAAATGAATAATATAACGGCTTAACCCCCATTCTGTCGCGAACAGTGATCATTTTGCGTTCCAGTTTATCCCAAATCACAAAGGCAAACATTCCGTTGAGGCGATTGAGCATTTTCAATCCGTGCAATTGAAATAATTTCAACAAAACCTCGGTGTCTGAGCTTGTTTTTATGTCAAAGCCATTGCTTTTAAGTTCCGGATAAAAATCTCTAAAATTGTATATTTCTCCATTATAGGTCATCACATAACGACCATCATCGGATAAAAAAGGTTGGTGTCCTGCTGCAGAAACATCCAAGATAGAAAGTCTTCTGTGGCCTAAACCCACATTGTTTTCTATGAATAAACCTTTATCATCTGGACCACGATGTTCTAGCGAATCGCGCATTTTTGTCAAAAGGCGTTCGTCTACTTTTTTCTGTGATTGCAAATGAAAAATACCATTAATTCCACACATGACTAGTTGTTTTTTGATGTGTTAATTAATTCGTGATAAGCGTCGGCAATGATTTTCATGTTGGTTTTATAATTCGCGTTTTCTTCGACAAATTTTCTATTTTTCGATACAGCTTCCTCTCTTATTTCCTTGTTCTCGAAAGCCCAGAGGATCTCTTCGGCTAACATTTCAGTATCGCCAAGAGTTATTAATTGTCCGTTTTTTCGATGGGTAACCCAACTTTGATTTCCTGGAATATCTGAAACAATAGGGTAGCATTTGCAAGCCATGGCTTCAAATAAGGAAGCCGAAACCCCTTCGGTAATAGGCATACTGATATATAAATTAGATTTTTGTAATAGTTCAGGTAATTGAGTGTTTTGAATTCTTCCCGTGAAATAAACTTTGTCTGCAATTGCTAATTTTGTTGCTAATTCTTTTAGCATCGGCAGCAATTTTCCGTCTCCCACAATGGTCAATTCAAAATCAATTCCTCTTTGGCTTAAAATCCTGAAGGCTTGCAGAATGACGTCGTGACTGTATTCAGGCATCAAAGAACGTGTTACAATCGCAGAAATTTTTTCGGACGAACTGTTTTTGTTACCAAATTTTTCCAAATCAATTCCTTTGGGCAAAACCAAAACTTTGCTCATATCGACGTGCACTTTTTTCATCGAAATCGCCATTACAGGTCCCCAAGCGTGAATCAAATTGGCTTTTTTGAAAGCATAATGTTGAGTCATTTTTTTTAAAGGCAACAAAATCGATTTTTCTGGCCATAAATCGGTTTTTCCTTGCTGAGCAATGGCAATTGGTTTAAAATTTAAAATCGCCGCTAGAAAACCATAACTCGTGGTTCTCTCGGCAATAACCATATCCGGCTGTTGTAATTTGATTATTTTTTTGACCTGAAAAAGTCCTGTAGAAAATTCTAAAAGACGGAGACAACGATCAATAAAAGTATGATTTGAAGATTTTAATTCCCAAGTGATAATTTCGAAATCGCCAAATTCTTTCAGGCCATTCATCCAAGTTATGGCGTCTGCTCTGTAAGTTTCTCCTAGAAAAAGTATCTTTCTTTTTGGCATTTAGTATCTTATTCTTCCGAACTTAGCGCTCTATTAATGAAATCATTCAAAGGTTTCAAAGTAATTAGTTTTTGACTCATTTTAGCAACAAAATCCTCCTTTGTAACCTCTTCAATGTCGAATTTTTGGGATGTTTCGAAACTTTTTAATTTCAGAAATTCAATTGCCGGATGATCTTTTTCGTAACCTCTTGGCGGGTTTTTTAAAATGTTGGTTTCATTTCTGTCAAAATCAGTAAACTCCTTTTGGAAGTTTTTTTCTTGCAGAATTTCTTCAAGGTCATCGTAGAAATAAGCAATCTCTTTGCGCACTTTTTTCAAATCTTCCGCTTCTGGACAATAGAATCCTCCAGCTATAAAACTACCAGTTCTTGCAAGATGTACGTAATATCCAGAACGATTTTTTCCTTTAGCTCCGCTAGATAACCAAACACCAATATGATCTTTATAAGGCGATTTATCCTTCGAAAACCGAATGTCGCGGTTGATTCTGAACGTGCAGTTTTTCACTTCCAGCATTTCTAGCGAAGGATCGAGCGGTTTCATCGCATTCAGAAAATCACCAACCAGTTGATGATAGTCTTTTTTGAAAACTTCATAGCGCTTTTTATTTTCTAAAAACCACTCTCTATTGTTGTTGGCTTTTAAGTCGTCGAGAAATTGTACACTGTCTTTTGAAAGCATATAGAACGAATTATTGCAGTTGTTTTTTCAAATCTTCTTCACTGATGTAACCCGAATTTTTCCATTTTATTACTTTATTTTCATATAAAATAAGTGTGGGCAGTTCGACGATTTTCATTTCTTTTATTAAGGTTGGATTTTCGTCGGCATCCAATCGGATAATAACCATTTGGTCAGCCATTTCCTTTTGCATTTTGTCAAGATACGGAGCCATTTTCTTGCAAGGTGCACACCATTTTGCATTAAAATCAATCAGTACTTTTTTGTTCGTGTTTAGTAATTCGGCATATTCCTGACTGCAAACTCCTATGATTTTGTCGGTGGGTTTTGAGTATCCATCAGCATCCCATTTTAATAAGCCTCCTTGCAGGTTATAAATGGTTGTAAATCCTAATTCTTCCAATTTAGCTGCTGCTTTGGGACTTCTATTATTGGTTTTGCAATAAACAAAAAGGGGTTTGGTTTTGTCTAATTTTTGAGCATTTGCTTCAAAATCATCGCCAAACCAATCGATGTTTATGGCGTTTTCAATATGACCTCCTGCAAATTCTTGAGGAGTTCGCACATCAATAATTTGCGCATTTGGTGTAGCCGCCAATTTTTCAGAAAAAGTCTTAGGGTCAACATCTAGTATGTTTTTGGACGTTTGCCCTTTGCAAGATAGAATCGAAATAGAAATGAATATAATAAAGATTTTAAGAATGGATTTCATTGCAATATGATTTTGATATTAATGCCGCTAAAATAGACAATTTCTTTGTCGGATTTAGAATCTAAAGGGTAAAATATTTCAGATTTAAAGATTGAAAATTTTATAGGTTTGATGTGTTGATTTGACGATTTTTTCAGTTCTTTCAGGATGTGTATCAGAAATAAATAACTGTCCAAAGGTGTCGCTGTTAACCATTTCTACTATTTTGGCCACTCGACTTTCGTCTAATTTGTCGAAGATATCATCAAATAACAAAATGGGTTTCAATCCACTTTGAATTTTCAAAAATTCGAATTGTGCCAATTTCAAGGCAATTAAGAACGATTTTTGCTGCCCTTGGGAACCAAACTTCTTGATCGGGTAATTGTCAATTTCAAACGACAAATCGTCTTTGTGAATTCCAACGCTAGTAAAGTTCAAAGCCCTGTCTTTATTGATGTTTTCTTCTAAAAGCGTGAGCAAATCTTTTTCGAATAAATGACTTTCGTAAACCAATTGAACCGTTTCCTGCGAACCGGTAATAGATTGATGATGCGCATTAAAAATGGGAATAAACTGCTCGATAAATGCTTTTCTTTTTTCGAAAATGTATTTTCCAAAATTGTCGAGTTGCTCGTTATAAATCGAAAGTGTGTCGTTATCGAAAACATAATTTACCGCAAAATATTTAAGCAGTGCATTGCGTTGACTCATTACTTTTTGGTACTGAATGAGCTGTTTCAGGTATTGGGAGTCGAGTTGCGAAATAACACTATCCATAAATTTCCTTCGCGTTTCGCTACCTTCCACAATCAAATCCCGATCGGCTGGAGAGATAATTACTAAAGGTATAAAACCCACATGCTCCGAGAATTTATCATAGATTTTGCCGTTGCGCTTCAATATTTTCTTTTGCCCTTTTTTGAGGCTGCAAACGATTTGCTCGTTTCTGTCTTTGATTTCAAATTCCCCATCGATAACAAAAAACTCTTGACCATGTTTGATGTTTTGAACCGCTTGTGGATTGAAATAACTTTTGCCGTACGACAGATGATAAATGGCATCTAATACATTGGTTTTTCCAATTCCGTTTTTCCCAACAAAACAATTTATTTTGCCTACAAATTCGAAATCTGCTTCAGAAAAATTTTTGTAATTGAATAATGAAATTTTTTTTAGGTACATTTTGCTCGGGCTCCAATGGAATTTTTTGTTCTTTCAGATGCGTCTGTTAGAGGGTGCAAATTATTGAAAATTATCGATAAAATTTACTTTTAGGCAATTTCAAATGGGAAAAATTTTCCAAATGGAAAGAACCGAATACTT
This sequence comes from Flavobacterium sp., assembly GCF_044348915.1. Taxonomy (GTDB): domain Bacteria; phylum Bacteroidota; class Bacteroidia; order Flavobacteriales; family Flavobacteriaceae; genus Flavobacterium. Next base: position 7,480 of record NZ_JBIKRX010000037.1, read on the forward strand.
AAATAGAGGATAATGCATTTTTATTTAAATATAAAGTTACTTTTTTTATGACGATACGAATAAAAATTTTATTTTTGCGGCTCACTAAATTAAAATTAAATGGCTACTTATAATAAAAGAGGATATAAACCAGCAAAAGAAAAAGAAGTAAAAGAAGTTACAGAAGATATTTCAGTATTAGAAAAAAATAGTACAACAGCAGAAGTTTTCTCTACATTAGATGCCACTGCATCAAAAACGGAAGATTTTGTAGCCAAAAATCAAAGAATAATTATAGGAGTTGTTGCTGCGATTGCTTTAGTGACAGTAGGGTATTTAGCTTACCAAAAATTTGTTGCTGCTCCTAATGAAGAAGAAGCCGCAAACGAAATGTTTGTTGCACAACAGAACTTTCAGAAAGCTACTGATGGTGTTGCTAGTGATTCTTTGTATAAATTATCATTGAATGGTTCTGAAGGAAAATTTGGATTTGTAAAAATTGCAGATGAATATTCAGGAACCGATGCTGGAAATTTGGCTAATTATTATGCAGGTATCGCTTACTTGAATACAAAAAAATATGCGGAAGCTATTGAGTATTTAGGTAAATTCAAATCAGAAGACCTTATATTGAGTGCTATGGCAAAAGGAGCTATAGGTGATGCTTATTCTCAAAAAAATCAAGCAAAAGAAGCTTTAGAATATTATGTAAAAGCAGCTGAATCTAATAAAAATGATTTCACTACTCCGCGCTTCTTGTTGAAAGCAGGAAAAACGGCTTTGGCAATGGGAAATAAAGAAGAAGCTTTAAAATATTTTACCGATATTAAAGACAATTTTGATGCTTCACCTGAAGCTGCTACAATTGATGTATTGATTGGTTTAGCGCAATAATATACATGTTAGATTGCTGAAATTAGATTTTAGATTCGTATTTTTGTTATCAGAAATCTAAACATTAAAATCTTAAAAAAAGATGGCAACTACAAATAAAAACTTATCCGAATACGATAAAAATTCAATCCCAGACGCGAAAAATTTTCGGTTTGGGATTGTTGTTTCAGAATGGAATGATAACATAACCGAAGGTCTTTGTTTTGGTGCTGTTACTGGTCTTTTGGAAAACGAAGTGCCTTCTGAGCACATCATTCGTTGGAATGTTCCAGGAAGTTTTGAGCTTGTTTATGGAGCAAAGAAAATGCTTCAAACACAGAATGTCGATGCAGTAATTGCGATTGGTTGTGTAATTCAAGGAGAAACCAAACATTTTGATTTTGTTTGCGAAGGTGTGGCTCAAGGCATAAAAGACTTGAACGTGCAAACCGATGTGCCAGTAATTTTTTGCGTTCTGACCGATAATACGATGCAGCAATCCATTGATAGAAGTGGAGGAAAGCACGGAAATAAAGGCACCGAAGCCGCTATCGCCGCGATTAAAATGGCATATTTAAGACATCAAGCTTCATTTAGTCATCAATATAAAAATCAGCCACTGTTATCAACAGGACCTTTGCAGATTGAAGGTTTGAAAATGATAGAGGAATAAATAAAATTTTACTTCCGATTACTATCGGAATTTGAACCTATACTTTTCTTGGAGGGTATAGGTTTTTTTATGATTACTTTTGGTAGCAATCCCAATAGAAAATCCTTAAATTTGCTCACTTCGGTTTTTTACTGAATACTATTTACTGAACACTGAACACAAAAAAAATGTCGAGTATCATTCAATTACTTCCTGATCATGTTGCCAATCAAATTGCCGCTGGTGAAGTGGTTCAGCGTCCGGCTTCGGTGGTCAAAGAACTGCTGGAAAATGCTGTTGATGCGGGAGCGACCGATATTAAATTGATTATCAAAGACGCTGGAAAATCCTTGGTTAAGGTTATAGATAACGGAAAAGGGATGAGTGTTACCGATGCTCGTCTGTGTTTTGAACGGCACGCTACTTCCAAAATCCGCCAAGCAGAAGATTTATTTTCATTACACACCAAAGGATTTCGTGGCGAAGCATTGGCCTCAATCGCTGCGATTGCTCACGTCGAAATGAAAACCAAGCAAGACCAAGAAGAATTAGGCACACATATCGTAATCGAAGGCAGTAAGTTTGTATCGCAAGAAGTGGCTGTTTTACCGAAAGGGACTTCGTTTGGTGTTAAAAATTTATTTTTTAATATTCCAGCTCGTCGTAATTTCTTGAAGTCAGATACGGTAGAATACCGCCATATCATCGATGAGTTTCAGCGCGTGGCGTTGGCACACCCTACTATTTATTTTACTTTTTTTCATAACGGAAGCGAAATGTTCAATTTGCCTCCATCGAGTTTAAGGCAGCGAATTGTATCTGTTTTTTCGGGAAAAACGAATGAAAAATTAGTTCCTGTAAGTGAAGAAACCGAAATTGTCAACGTGCAAGGTTTTGTTGGTAAACCTGAATATGCTAAAAAAAGTCGTGGGGAGCAGTTTTTCTTTGTCAACGACCGATATATAAAAAGTGGTTATTTACATCACGCAGTGATGGCTGCGTACGATGGACTTTTGAAAGACGGTGCACAACCGACTTATTTTATTTATCTTCAAGTGCCACCCAATACTATTGATATCAATATTCATCCAACCAAAACAGAGATTAAATTTGACGATGAATCGGCTTTGTACGCTATTTTGAGAGCTTCTATAAAACACAGTTTGGGTCAGTTTAACGTGGCTCCTGTTTTGGATTTTGAGCGTGATTCCAATTTAGACACTCCATATCATTACAAAGATGTGGAGGCAGCAACACCTACGATTCAAGTGGATGGTAGTTTCAACCCATTTTCTGAAGAATCTAAACCCAATAAGCATTTTACAAATTCAAATTCTAGTTATAGAAAGCCTGAACCAACGTCTAATTGGGAAAGTTTGTATGTGGGTCTCAAGCAAGATGCTGAAGAGGTGGAAACAATGACTTTCGAAAACGAAGCGGTAACTTCATCCTTGTTTACTAGTGATGAAGTTGAGCAAGTGGTACATAAAACCTACCAAATTCATAAAAAATATATTGTAAATCCAATCAAGTCAGGAATGATTATTGTCGATCAACAACGGGCGCATCAACGCATATTGTACGAGCAATTTTTGACGAGTATCACGGTTCATTTGGCTTCGAGCCAGCAATTGCTGTTTCCGTTGCATTTGTATTTTTCAAACGATGAAATGCAATTGATTGCCGAATTGAAGCCTTCGTTGACTAATACGGGTTTTGTTTTCGAAGAAGCCAATGAAGATAGCGTGGTCATTTCAGGATTGCCTGTCAATGTTTCCGAAAGCGAAGCTTCAATAGTTTTGGAACAGCTTTTGAGTGATTTGCACAATGGGATTCCAGAGAGCAGTTTCAGTCAGAACGACACCATTGCCAAGTCAATGGCCAAGAGTTTGGCAGTAAAAACGGGAACCTATATGACCGAAAAAGAGCAGGAAAACTTAGTTAACGGACTTTTTGCTTGCAAAGACCCTAACGTTTCTCCATTTCAGAAGCCTACTTTCATCACCATGCGTGTGGAAGATTTAGACAAAAAATTTGCACTATGATGAACATCACACCAGTTGTCAAACAACTATTAATAATAAACATTCTCTTTTTTGTAGGTTCTTTTTTTGTGCCTGTAGCCTATGATTTTTTTGCATTGTATTATCCCGAGAACGATAGATTTATGGGGTGGCAGTTCATTACTCATATGTTTATGCACGCTCCATTTCCAAATATTGCACATATTTTATTCAATATGTTTGCACTCTATTCTTTCGGTAGTGCTTTAGAGCATTTTTGGGGTGGAAAAAAATTCTTGTTTTTCTATATTTCTTGTGGATTTGGAGCTGCTTTGTTGCATACAGGGGTTAATTATTATGAGATTCATTCCTTGTTATCAAATGTTTCAAGTTTGAAATTGACATCGTCAGAGATACAACTTTTGTTAAATGCCGATTATAGTACTCTTTTTGGCGCAAAAGGTCAAATGATGGCGGGTGAAATAAATAGTATTCTAGAGAGAGTGAATTGCAGTCAACAGCAATTTAATACTATTGTTGAAGCCTCTATGGTTTCCAAAGGAACTGTGGTTGGAGCTTCGGGCGCAATTTATGGACTATTGGCTGCCTTCGCTTTTATGTTTCCCAATGCCGAATTGGCCTTGATGTTTATTCCAGTTCCAATAAAAGCCAAATATTTTGTACCGGGAATTTTGGCAATCGATTTATTTTTGGGTTTCAAAGGGAGTTCAATTTTTGGCGCCGGAAGTACAGGGATAGCGCATTTCGCACACGTTGGTGGTGCGCTGACAGGTTTCTTGATGATGTGGTTTTGGAAGAAAAATCAGTTTAACGGCAATCGTTGGAATTAAAATGAGTGGTAACAAATCATTTTTTGTCATTTCAACCGAAGGGAGAAATCACAAGATTCAAGTATTAAATTTAGATATAAAATGAACAGTATTATAGACGACTTAAAGAGACATTACAAATTTGGTGGAATAGCCCAAAGGTTAATCTACTGGAATGTCGCTTGCTTTCTTGTTTCATTGCTGTTTTTTTATGATTTTGCTGCGGGATTTTTTAATTTTCCCAATTGGATTGCCCTCAATTCTGAACCTTTGGTTTTTATCACTAAGCCTTGGACCTTTCTTTCCTATGCTTTTTTTCATGATGGATTTGGGCATATCTTTTTCAACATGATTATTTTAAATTTTTCTTGCACCTTGTTTCTAACATTTTTCACACAGAAACAACTGTTTGGATTGTATGTTCTGAGTGCTATTTTCGCGGGTTTCGCTTTTGCAGCAGGATATTATTTTATGAATTTAAGTGCTTCCATAGTAGGCGCATCTGCTGCGATTATGGCGATTTTAGTTGCGACTACAACCTACAGTCCTTTGATGAATGTGAGGTTATTACTTATAGGAAATGTGAAACTTTGGCATATCACCTTAGTGATTGTTGTTATTGACTTGATGCAAATTCGTCTCGAAAATACTGGTGGGCATATTGCTCATTTGGCGGGGGCATTTTTCGGTTTTATTTATATTAAACTGCTGGAGAACGGAACGGATTTGAGTAAAATTATTTCGAACCTATTGGATTTTTTTGTTAATTTGTTTAGTAAATCACCTTCTACGCCTTTTAAAAAGGTGCATAAAAATTATAAAAAGCCGGAAACTAAGTCCGCTTCGAGAATAGTTGTTAAGGATAAGACACAACAGCAAATCGACGAAATCTTGGATAAAATTAGTCGTTCGGGTTATGATTGTTTGACAAAAGAGGAAAAAGAATTTTTGTTTAAAGCAGGAAAATAAAAGGTTTGTAGTTTGGAGTTGTTCGAAACCATAAACCATAAAAAACAAACATAAAATGAAAAACCTTTCTTGGTTTAATAAAATGATGTTTATTTTGAATATAGTGCTAACTGTATCCACTTTTGTCGCTTATGTTTTACCTTTTTTGGCACCAAAACTTTTCCCTCTTTTATCGGTTTTCACCTTGTTTATGCCTTTCTTTTTTATATTGAATGGGTTGTTTTTTTTGTATTGGGGTGTTCAGTTCAAGAAAAGAATGATTCTGTCGGGTTTGGTACTTTTGATGGGGATTACTTTTATCAATAAGTTTTATAAGTTTTCGGCCAAAGAATACCCTGAAAATGAAAAGGATTTTACCGTAATGAGCTATAATGTTCGGCTGTTTAATGTGTTCAAATGGGTAAGCAGAGATGATGTTCCCGATAATATTTTGACTTTCATTAATGAAAAAAATCCTGATATTTTGTGTATCCAGGAATATTCAAATTCAGCCCATATTGATTTGAAAGTGTATAGTCATAAATATATCTTGATGGAAGGAAATCAGATTAAAACCGCACAGGCCATATTTTCTAAATTTCCTATAATAGATCAAGGAAATATTGTTTTTCCAAATTCAAATAATAATGTAGTTTACGTTGACATCAAAAAAGGAAAAGATATTATAAGAGTCTATAATATGCATTTGCAATCGATCAAAATTTCACCAGATGTTTCAGAAATAGATGAGAATATTGAGACCATCAATCAAGGAAAATCACAAAAAATGTTATATAGAATAAGTAAGGCGTTCAAACAACAGCAGCAGCAAGCCGAGATTATCAAAGAGCACAAGAAGAATTGTCCTTATCCGAGTATTATTTGTGGTGATATGAATAACAGCGCTTTCTCCTATGTTTATAGAAATATTAAGGGTTCATTGAACGATACTTTCGAAGAAGCGGGCGTAGGTTTTGGAGCGACTTATAAATTCCGCTATTATCCCGCTCGAATTGATTACATCTTTGCAGATGATAAAATGAAAGTCAAAAAATTTGAAAGTTTTTCTGATTTCGAAAATTCAGATCATTACCCCATTATGGCGAAACTTTCGATGGAATAGTTCTTTCGGAGCTTATTTAAAGATTAAGGTTTGACTTTTTAAGTAGTCTAAAGAGTATTTTCCTTCATTAAAGAGTAAATCCAAAACACTCAAATTGTTTAGAAATCCGTGTTTATCATCGAAAACTTGTGTGTAAGCTTCGAATTGAGATTTATCTTTTTTTCCGTCAACCAAAGATCTGTAGTCGAAAACAGTGTTAGTGTTCACTTGGTGGAAATATTCTACAGTGGTTTCAAAGTTCAATTTCATTCGAAGACATTTTGATACGAATTCCATCGTTTCAAAATTCAAGTCCATCAAAAAATGGTGCTTTTTCTCGAAAATGGGAGCTAGTTCATCCTCAAAAAACTCAAAGAAAGGCGAAGTCCTATAGGCTGCCTCAAGTGATTTGAAGTGTTGTTTTTGCCAATTGAAATCATTCTCAATTTTGATTTCTTTTGTTTTTTGGTGCGCTTCTTTCGAATGTTTTACTGGAATATTCAATAACTGTATTCCATTGGGACTGTAAATATAAGTTCTATTTCGGTTGGTCTGTTTTTGAAAATTATCCTCCATTTCAAATACAATTCTTTCGGATTGAGCCATTGCAACATAATGACTAATCGAAGGAAAATAGGAGGGGTGAATTAAAAGATTCATTTTTAATTTTTGTTTAGTATCGTTTAAGGTTGTTTAAAACAGTTTAAAAGTTTAATTCCTTTTGCGCTGAAGCAACCTTAAACCTTTACACTTTATTTGCTTTTCTTTTTTTCCAAAAATAATCGCCAACAAAAAAGACGGCTAAAAGAATTAAGAAAATTTGGAAATAGGATTGTGGTTGTCCATCTCCACCCACGGTAGTAAATAAACGTTCCCAGCGAATTTTCCCTAATCCTTTGCCATTAGTGTCCCAACTCATCCATATAAAGACAGGTTTTCCAACGATGTGATCTTCTGGTACAAAACCCCAATAACGGCTATCTTCAGAACGGTGACGATTGTCTCCCATCATCCAATAGTAATTTTGCTTGAAAGTGTAACTTGTAGCAACCTCGCCGTTTATTTTGATGGTATTGCCATTCGCCTCTAAGGTATTCCCTTCGTAATTTTCGATAATTCTTTTATACAGAGGCAGACTTTGTTGCGTTAATTGAACTGTTTTTCCCGCTTCAGGAATAGTAATTGGACCAAAATTATCCACAGTCCAATTGGTGTTATGCGGAAAAATACTCGGGTCTAAGCTCGGTGTTTTTTTTGCGATATGTCTAATAACAGAGTCTATAGCCGAGTTTTTGCGCAATTCTGCTGCTGCTTTTAAAGTAAGATTGACATCGTTTTTGGCATCGTAAACTTCTTGCGCGTATAATCCAGTTTTTTGAATTACACTAAGTGGAATTCCATTAAAACCCGTCATTACGGTAAAGGATTTGTCCTGGTTTTGCGAAGCATTCAAAATAAAAGGTTGCACAGCGGCAATTTGTTCCTCACTACTTGGTTTTAAGATGTAAACTCTATTGAATTCGGTCGATCCAGTAGCTACTAAAAGTTCATTTGAAACTCCTTTTGTAGAATATACTGTATGTTCGTATTGCGATTTTGCTCTTTCAGGAAGTACTAAAGGTTTGCCATCTATATAGACGATGCCATCTTTAATTTCAAGATTGTCACCTGGAGTTCCTTGACATCTTTTAACATAATTTGATTTTTTGTCAATAGGTTTTAGTACTGCTCTTCTACCTGATCTATCAAAAAATTGATAAACGGTATCTGCAGGCCAATTGAAAACAACGATATCATTTTTGGCAATGGTCTGAAAAGAAGGTAATCTGAAATAAGGCAATTGAGGCCAACTCAGGTAGGATTTCTTTTTGGTTAATGGAATCGAGTCGTGAACCATTGGCAAAGCAACGGAAGTCATAGGAACTCGAGCACCATAATTCATCTTGCTTACGAATAGAAAGTCACCAATTAACAGTGATTTTTCTAATGATGAAGTAGGAATCGTATACGGTTGAATGAAATAAGTATGCACAAATGTTGCCACTATTATGGCAAAAAGTAATGAACTTACTGTATCTGCAGCTTTGTTTTCGGGAGTTAATTTTCGGTCCGAAACGTAATTGAGTGGCTGCATATAATTGATATAATACAGGTAAAAACCTAAGGTTATAACACCCAAAAAGGTATCTAAAGAGGTTCGTTTTCCAAAGCTTCGTAAAGTTTCAACCCAAACAACGGGGAACATAATGAGATTGATGATTGGAATAAATAGCAATAATGTCCACCAAGTTGGGCGACCTATGATTTTCATCAATACGATTGAATTGTATACAGGAACTGCCGCTTCCCAACGTTTTCTGCCGGCTGCTTCATATAATTTCCAAGTTCCTAAAAAGTGGATTATTTGTACTAATAAGAAAAATACAAACCATTGATATGCTGTCATAATTATTATGTTTAAAGTTTAAAGTTTAAGGTTGTTCATCTTGGAACTTTAAACCTTAAACTTGAAACAAGTTTACTTTAATTCTAAAACGTCTTTCATTGTAAATACTCCTTGCTTTCCTATGATCCATTCTGCTGCGATTACTGCGCCAAGTGCAAAACCTTCACGATTGTGCGCTGTGTGTTTTATTTCGATAGCGTCTATCGGTGAATTATAAGTCACTGTATGTGTTCCAGGAACATCACCAGTTCTGACTACTTCAATATGAATATGCTTCGCCAGTTCGCTATCGCTCGGGTGATTTGCTTTTGCCTCATCCAAAGTCCAATTGGTATAATCACTATTTTCTATAACGCTTTTTGCCAATGAAATGGCTGTTCCGCTTGGAGCGTCTAATTTTTGCGTATGATGAATCTCTTCCATCGTCACTTTATAAGAATTGAATTTAGACATCATTTTTGCCAAATATTCATTAAGTCCAAAGAAAAGATTGACTCCCAAACTAAAATTCGAGCTAGAGATAAAGGCTCCATTTTTTTCTGCACAAAGTGCAATCATTTCCTCGTATCGATCCAACCAGCCTGTCGTGCCAGAAATAACGGGAACATTAGCATAAAAGCAGCTTGAAATATTATCTACGGCAACAGCAGGAACACTGAAATCAATAGCTACATCAGCATTTGAAAGCCCGTCATAGGTATTGAATTCGTCTTTTTTCAAAACAATCTCGTGACCTCTTTCGAGAGCAATTCTTTCGATTGTTTGACCCATTTTTCCGTATCCTAATAATGCTATTTTCATTTATTGTATTATTTGTTTTTCAATTCTCGATTTAGGGGTTAAAAATTGTAATTTAAAGTTAGTCCAAAATTGGCTCGATATGTTACATCATTCATATAAACATCTGGTTTGACAGATAAGTTTTCATTTACATTGAACTGAATTAAAGCTGCGTCAACGTTGGCGTCAACGATATTTAACACATAAAACCCAACGACAAATAAAGCTGAAAAATCTTTGTTTCTTTGATAGAATTTTTGAGCTGAAATTAATTGGTCGTCATTATAATAATTAAATTCATCGTCTGTATACCCTTCTAATCTTCTTTTGTAAGCATCTCGATATTGGTTGTATTTATTACTGCTATCGATATAAAAATACAAGCTAGTACCAATTGCGCCGTAGACGATTGGGATTTTCCAATATTTTTTATTGTATGCTTGCCCTAAACCCGGAAGAATAGCTGAATAAAAAGCGGCTTTTGCAGGTGTCAAAGGGTCTATGTCATTTGATTTCAAAGTGTCTTTTGCTACCAAGGCCTCGTCTTTTTTCTTTTGAGAAAAAGCGGAGTTATTTCCTAGTGCAAGAAGGAACAGAACTATGAAATAAATTTTATTCACTAGCCTTTTATAAGTTTAATAATTCTATTGAAGTCTTCTTCAGAATGAAACGGGATGGTAATTTTCCCTTTACCATTTCCATCAATTTTTACATCAACTTTTGTGCTGAAATAGGTATTGAATGTGCTTTTTTCCGAATCGGAAACTTCAAAGGCCGCTGATTTTTGTTTTCCAGCAGGCTTAGGTTTCAAACTTTCCTGATAATTTTTTACCAAAGCTTCTGTATCACGAACCGAAAGATTCTGACTCACGATTTTTTGGTAAATATCGGTTTGAATATCTTGATTTTCGATATTGATAATCGCTCGTCCGTGCCCCATACTAATAAACCCATCGCGTATTCCGGTTTGAATTACCGGATCTAATTTTAAAAGTCTTAAGTAATTGGCAATAGTCGAACGTTTTTTTCCCACACGCTCGCTCATTTGCTCTTGTGTCAGCTGAATTTCGTCGATCAATCTTTGGTACGAAAGTGCAATCTCTATTGGATCTAAATCGTGGCGTTGGATGTTTTCAACCAATGCCATAATAAGAGATTCGTTATCGTTTGCAATTCGGATATAGGCAGGAATAGTCTTCAATCCTACTAAAGTGGAGGCACGCAAACGTCGTTCTCCCGAAATTAATTGATATTTATTGAAGTCTAATTTTCGAACTGTAATCGGTTGAATTACCCCTAATTCCTTTATGGATGAGGCTAATTCTCTCAATGAATCTTCATTGAAGTTGCTTCTGGGTTGAAATGGATTGATTTCTATCGCCTCAAGTTCAAGCTCTATAATATTTCCGACTACTTTATCAGCGTTTTTATCCTCTACTGATTTGATGTCGTTTTCTGGATCTTTCAATAAAGCCGATAATCCTCTTCCTAAGGCTTGTTTTTTTAGTGCTTGTGCCATAAAAATTATTTGCTGTTTTTCTTTATAATTTCGTGAGCTAATTGTAAATAATTGTTAGCTCCTTTGCTTGTAGCGTCATAGTTTATAATGCTTTCGCCAAAACTTGGCGCTTCGCTCAGCTTAACATTTCTTTGAATTACAGTTTCAAAAACCATATCATTAAAATGTTTCTGAACCTCTTCGACAACTTGGTTTGACAAACGCAATCTAGAGTCAAACATTGTCAAAAGCAAACCTTCAATATCCAATTGTGTATTGTGAATTTTTTGAATGCTTTTGATGGTATTCAATAATTTCCCCAAACCTTCTAGTGCAAAATATTCGCATTGAATTGGAATAATTACAGAATCTGCTGCTGTTAAGGCGTTTAAAGTAAGCAATCCCAATGATGGAGCACAATCGATAATAATGTAATCGTAATCGTCTTTGATGCTTTCCAATGCTCTTTTAAGCATATATTCTCTATCAGCCTTATCTACGAGTTCGATTTCGATGGCAACAAGGTCAATATGTGACGGAATAACATCAACATTTGGAGCAGAACATTTTAATACAGCTTCTTTTGGAGTATTGCTATGTTCAATAATTTGATAGGTTCCAATTTCAACAGTATTAACATCTATCCCTAAACCTGAACTCGCATTTGCCTGAGGGTCAGCATCTATCAATAACACCTTCTTTTCTAAAACACCGAGTGATGCAGCCAGATTTACCGAAGTTGTCGTCTTTCCAACACCACCTTTTTGATTAGCTATCGCTATGATTTTGCCCATTTATTTTTCTAAATTTTGAACGGTAAAAATACAATTAATTATGGTTTCTGAAAATCTATTTTGTTAACAAATGTTAAGGGTTGATTAGCAGTAGTTTTTTCGTTAGTAGTTAGTCATTTTATTATTTGACTTGGTTAATTATAATGCATACTATATCTAAAAAATAAAGCCAGTTGTTGATAATGATTAGATTTAGCAATACATTTACCACTAGAATTATTAATTGGAACCGAATAGTTTAGAATGACTTTTGCCCTCATTACTCATGTACCTCATAGTCTTGAGCAAAATCAATATTTTGCTTATGCGCCATATGTGCGTGAAATGAATCTATGGTCAAACTATGTTGATCAAGTAATTCTTGTTGCCCCATTAGTTGATACCGATAGATCGGCAATTGATTGCAAATATGAACATCAAAAAATTGATTTTGTACCTATTGAAAGTTTTGATGTTTTGAATTTTAAAGGTCTGTTCAGTGCGATTTTAAAAATTCCAAAAATCTGTTGGAAGATCTATTCTACTATGCAAAAAGCCGACCATATTCATTTGCGATGTCCCGGAAATATTGGTTTATTGGGCTGTATGGTTCAGATTTTATTTCCTAAAAAACTGAAAACGGCCAAATATGCGGGAAATTGGGATCCAAAATCAAAGCAGCCATTAACCTATCGCCTGCAAAAATGGATATTAAGTAATACTTTTTTAACCAGAAATATGAAGGTTTTGGTTTATGGCGAATGGGAAGGAAGTTCAAAGAATATTACGCCTTTTTTTACCGCCACTTATCAAGAAACTGACAAAATTCCCATTAGTCGAAGGGGGTTAAAAGCACAAATTAGTTTTGTTTTTGCCGGGACCTTGGTCGTTGGAAAGAGACCTTTGTATGCTATTCAATTAGTAGAATCTTTGTTTAAAAAAGGATTTGATGTTGCCTTAACTTTGTATGGAGAAGGGATTGAACGAAAAAGTTTGGAAGAATATATTAGAAAAAATAACTTAGGAAACATAATTTCCTTAGCTGGGAACCAAACTAAAGAAACAGTAAAGAGTGCCTACGAATCGAGTCATTTTGTTATTTTGCCTTCTGACAGTGAGGGTTGGCCCAAAGCCATTGCCGAAGGTATGTTTTGGGGTAGTGTTCCCGTTGCAACAGCAGTTTCTTGTGTTCCATTTATGCTGGATTATGGTAATAGAGGAGTTTTATTAGAAATAGATTTGGAAAAAGATGTTCTTCATATGGAAGCTCTTATTAAAAATGAGGATGTTTATGAAAGATTGAGCGAAAACGCTAGCGAATGGTCTAGAAATTATACTTTGGATCTTTTTGAAATGGAGATTAAAAAAATGCTTGAATCATGAGAATTATTCAAATCATAGATTCACTTGAGGCGGGTGGTGCGGAACGAATGGCAGTGAACTACGCCAATGGGCTTGCCAATAAAATTGAGTTTTCGGGTTTAGTGGTAACTCGGAAAGAGGGCGCATTATTAAATCAAATAGATGCTGCTGTTCCTTATCTTTTTTTGAAAAAGAAAACTGCTTTTGACTTAAAGTCACTACTACATTTGCGGAAATTTGTCGTCGATAATAAGGTAGAAATAGTGCACGCTCATAGTACTTCTTTTTTTAACGCTTTTTTATTAAAACTAAGTTGCCCTAAGGTAAAATTAATTTGGCATGACCATTATGGGGATAGCGAGTTTTTATCAAAAAGACCTTCTATAGCTTTAAAAGCAATTCTTTCTTTTTTTAGTGGCATTATAGCCGTAAACCAGCATCTTAAAAATTGGGCTGAACAGAAAATGCATTATAATAATGTGATTTATTTGCCTAATTTTCCCGCGGAGGGAAATACAACTTCAGCACAAACTACTTTACAAGGATTTCAGGGAAGGAGGATAGTATCATTGGCGAATTTGAGAGTTCAGAAAGATCATTTTTTATTGCTTGAAGTAGCTAAAAAGATGAAAGTTTCTCATCCGGATTGGACCTTTCATTTGGTAGGGAAAGATTTTGAAGACGAGTATTCAAAAAATGTGAGAAATTTAATTTTGGAATATAATTTAGAAAACTCGGTTTTTGTGTATGGGTCCAGAAATGATATTAAAAACATTCTTCTTCAGTCGGAAATAGGCGTTTTGACATCAAAATCTGAGGGATTACCAGTTGCTTTGCTTGAATATGGCTTTTACGAAAAACCAGTGGTAGTAACAAATGTTGGTGAGATTCCTTTTTTAATTCAAGATAAAATTAATGGTTTATTGGTTGAAAAGGGAGAGAGGGAATTGTTTTATAAGGCTTTAGTTGAATTGGTAGATAATGTTCTTTTGCGTGACAAAGTTGGAAAAGCTCTTCAACAAACTATAGTTAATAGTTTTTCCCAAAAAGCTGTGATGACTCAGTATTTGAGTTGGTTAGAAAAATTATAAAAAAAACGATTGAACAAACTTTGTTTCACTTTATAATCTTGTTCTTTGACGGATTGGTTTTTATAAAATTTATGGCACAGCCAATGTTTGCTGCACGACAATCGGTTCTCTTTTTGCATTTTGATTTAACAACTTTAATGTTTGCCTTGATTGGCATAAGTGATTTAATACCGCTTCGCTAAATGGATTTTCCTTTCTTAATAGCTCACTAATTGTTTGGCAGATTTTGGTTTTTAGTATTTCTTAGTATTGGTTTTGCCAAAATTAAATTTTCTTCCGAAAAACTAAAGGATGCAAAGTTGTTTGTCGATTTTTTATTGATTTCAGCAGATGTTTATGTAGATTTGTCGTAACTCAATCTTACATAAGAAATTGCTATGAATAAGAATAAAAAAATACATTTTGAAGTATCCGAGCGCAAAGTTTTGCTAAGGATGTTTGATGTGTTATTTGTTTTATTGGCTTTGTTTGTTGTAGGTCGATTATTGGAAATGAAATACTTGGAATCTTCGGTTAGTACTTATTATTATATAGTGTCGCTTGGGTTTTATATTTCAATTATTGGCTCTGTATTCGAAATGTATAATTTGCAAGTGGCTAGCAATCAGTTTCAAGTTTTAAGAAGTGCGATTTTAACAGCTTCGACGACTGTTTTGCTCTATTTATTGACGCCCGTATTCTCCGCGGAATTACCTAAAAATAGATTTCAAATTGTCGTTTTTTATTTCACAATACTTTTTGCACTGCTGCTTTGGCGAACTTTTTATGTTAAATTTTTGGCTTCCAATCGTTTTGTTCAAAATGTTTTATTGGTTTGCGATCGGGATCAGGTTGAGCAATTAATTCTTGATTTAGAAAAATCGGATCCGCATTATCGAGTTGTAGCCTATGTGAATTCTGACAGAAACAACGATGATTTTATCGAGTATAGCTATGTGAAACAAATTTATATAGATGATTTGGTTTCGTTTGTAAACGAGAATAAGCTATTTGAGATAGTGGTTGCTTCTCAAAATACCGAAGATATTACTCCAGATTTATACTTGCAATTACTTCATCTATTAGAATCGGGTACAACAATACGGGAATACATTCAAGTATATGAAGATAAAACGCAGCGGATTCCATTACAATTTATAACTAAAGATTTCTATAAATTTTTTCCGTTTAATCGAAGTAATAACAATCAATTGTATTTGCTACAGGTTAGAATATTAGAAATTACGATTTCAATACTTGGATTGTGTATTGGAGTACTTTTAATTCCTATTATTTTATTGGGCAATGCCTTGGGAAACAGAGGAAAATTATTTTACACTCAGGAAAGAGTTGGTAAAAATGGAATAGTTTTTCAAATTCTCAAGTTTCGAACAATGATTACCAATGCCGAGACAAAAGGAGCAGTTTTTTCAGGGGTGAGCGATGCTCGTGTGACACCTTTTGGTAAATTTATGCGCAAAACAAGAATGGATGAATTTCCACAATTTGTCAATATTTTAAAAGGTGAAATGGCTGTGATTGGTCCAAGGCCAGAAAGACCCTTCTTTGTCAAAGAAATTTCCCAAATAATGCCCTTTTATGAAACACGACATGTTATAAAACCTGGACTTACAGGTTGGGCCCAAGTGAACTATTCTTACGGGGAATCTATTGAAGATAGTCTTATAAAACTGCAATATGATTTGTATTATATCAAACACCGCAGCATCTTTTTAGATTTGAATATCACGATAAAAACGTTTAGTACAATCTTGTTTTATAGAGGACAGTAGTTAAATTACAATAGGATTACATTTGTAATTCTTGAAGATAATTCTTGCCAATACAAAAGCACTTGTAATCACCAATGGTAGCACAATAATTAAGTGTGCTTTGTTGATCATACTAATGAGATAAACCAAGATTGAAAGGATATTAAATACTGCTAGGTTGATGATCCATTTGCTGTTTTTCACTACTAGAAAGTAAAACAAAACAAGCAAAGTTGGGTTGAATAACAATACATTGTAATTATTAGCTAACTCTTGGTGAAAAGAATAAAATCCCATTGTTGTAAAAAATACTCCTATAAGTCCCAATAGTACTAGATAAAAATTATCAAGGATTTTTTTGTTTGCAATCAGAATAATTCCAAGAAATATTAAATAAGAGTAGATATTATTCCACCAAGAACGAGGTGCTTGTTTTTTGAATTCTAAAAGAGTTTTGGTTTCCACGCAAAGTGGTTGATTTTTGAATTGAGTTTGTTCTAAGCTTTGTAGTAGTTGGAGCGGCAAAAAGATGTGATTACTATATTCGTCAACTTTGGTTCCGAAGATGATGCTAGTTCCTAGTTTTTCATAAAAAAAATTGTCAAAATAGGGAAATAATATACTTCTATAGGTTTTGTCAGAGTCAATTTCTGAAGCGATTACTTTAGATTCTAAAGTTTTGTTTAGCATATCTACAACCATCGAAGTACAGTTTTTGTCAATAAATTTATAGGTATAATAACTTTCGCTTGAGGCTAAAACGGCAGTCAAATTATCGAATAATTTTTGTTTGTAAGTCAATGGAATATTTAATTCCTGTTCAAAAACACTTCTTTCTTCATAAGTATATTGACTCATAAAGTCCGAAAAAGTATTGGCAACCGCAAAATATTGTAAATCTCCTTTGGCAAATTTTGCTACAAAATTAGGAGTCCTAAAATCAAATGCACCATAATTATAAACCACATCGAGATTATTTCCGACATCACAAATTCTAATGGCGGTATGGCCAAAAAGTGAGTAGGATTCATTACCAGTATCACAAGTAATCACGCTGGCACGAGCTTTATCCGATAAGGTAAATGCTTGTGCAAAACCAGAAAGGGTTCCAATAAGAAAAAAGGAAAGAAATGTGTTTTTATATGTTACCACTTTCATTTTTGAATGGATTTAATTCCTAAATTGTCCTAAATCTACTTTTACAGAAAAGATATTCGAATACAAAGCTGCACTTTGATTTCCTAAATTGGTCAATGCATAATCGATTTGTATTCCCATGTATTTGAATCCTAAACCAATATTGGGTTGAAAACCTACTTTTTCGGTATTGTCAATTTGTTGTATGTTTTGAAAATTTCCCACACCAGCACGTAAGAAAACCAAATCGGTATAGCCAAATTCAAGACCCAACGCAGGGTCAATACTCACAAATTCGGTCGAAAGGATGTCATTTGTTTTGGCAAACTGCATATTGAGATTGGCTGCTGCCAAAATACTATAATCATATCGAACAATAAATTTTTTAGACAAGCCCAATTGTGCTTTTGGGGCTGTAATTTCAGTGCTTTCGGGTAGTTCCTGATTTTGTCCAGGAATCGCATCGGCAATTTTTTTATATTCTGCCTGGTCAATACTCCAAACATTATAGGTTGTTGTAATATCTCGTAACATTAACCCAAATTTCCAGTCGTTTCTTTCGAACTGTAAACCGGCATCGAACCCAAATCCCCAAGAACCGGCGAATTTTCCAATAATTCTATGAATAATTTTGGCGTTAATACCATACTGAAATCCTGGAACCTGCAGTTTTCGAGCATAAGAAAATGTAACTCCATAATCAGCTGTCGAAAAAAGACTAATGCGGTTGTAATCGATATTGCCCTGACTGTCTATTAATTCGGTTGTGTTCAGAATATCATCGACTCCAAAACGGATGAGTGAAATTCCCCAGGCACTTTCGTCGTCAATGGTATTTGCGTAAGCAATGTAATCGTACTGCGCAATATTTGCAAAATAATTAGCATGCATCAGTGACATTTGATGGTCTTCAAGATGCACTAAACCTGCTGGATTCCAATATCCTGAATTGACGTCATTAGCACTTGCAGTCATCGCGTTCGCCATTCCTAAAGCAGCTGCATCGACGCCAATGTTCATAAACTCGTTCGAATACTTTCGGACGGTTTGAGCGGGTGCATTAGCACAAAGAAGTAGGAGAAGGAAGAATTGAAGTTTTTTCAACATACATTATTTTGCAGCCCCCATGGCTGTTTAATTTTTTCCAAAAATATAATTTTTTAGCGAGCTAAAATCTTTTTTAACTTCCCATTAATGCTAATAAAATGGATTGAGGTAAATCTCTTTTAAAAAACGCACTTCTCTTTAACTTATTATATTAAATTTGTGAACTTTGATAATCTAATTCGAATCCTAATGAATATAAAGAAACACATCCCCAACATCATTACATTACTCAACCTATTTTGTGGTTGTCTTGCTGTAGTTTTTGTGTCGAAGTTGAATTTTGAAATGGCATTCTTATTTGTTTGTCTCGGAATTTTTCTAGATTTTTTTGATGGATTTTTCGCCCGATTGTTCAAAGTTGCGGGTGAATTAGGTTTACAATTGGATTCTCTCGCGGATATGATTACCAGTGGGCTTGTCCCGGGTTTTGTTATGTTTTGTTTGCTGAAGGAGGCTCAAAACCCAGAAGTTGCCAATGAGTTTCTCCCTTTCTTAGGATTTATCATCACTTTGGGTTCCTGTTTTCGTTTAGCCAATTTTAATATCGATACCCGTCAAACCGATTCTTTCATTGGATTGCCAACACCTGCGAACGCCTTGTTTATTTTAAGTTTACCCTTGGTTCTCGAAAATTCTGATTCTTTG
>NZ_JBIKRX010000106.1:0-8308 GCF_044348915.1 Flavobacterium sp.
CTCCAGCTTCCTTCAGATTCTACCTCACGGTAGACACCCTTGCTCTTGGCTAACGATTCCCATTGGCAGGCTCGTTCGGGATTTACACCCTATAGATATATGGTATGCGTAGCGCACAACAAAAAAAGGCCGCCAAAAAGGCGACCTTTGTACCCGGAGCCGGAGTCGAACCGGCACGGTTTCCCACAGGTGTTTGAGACCAGCGCGTCTACCAATTCCGCCATCCGGGCAAATTAGTTGCTTTAAGAATTTCTGATTTATTTTTAAAAAAAAATAAAAGTAAAACAGTCATCCGGGCAATTGCAGCTTAAAGAATTTCTGATTTATTTTTAAAAATAATAAAAGTAAAACAGTCATCCGGGCTTAGCAGACAGAAATAACAACAGTTATTTCAACGCATTAAAAAGAGATTTTTTTATAAAAAAACAACCCATTTTCTTTAACACGGTGCAAATGTAAAAAATAATATTAATGTTTCTAATAAAAATACTCGAAATTTTCCTTTCAGAGTTCAATTTTATTCCTAAATTTGCACCTCGATAAAACGAAACACACTAACTAACTACATTCGAGGCTTTTATATTTATCTGAATTTTAATCAGATTGGTGTAAATCGCCGAGGATAAAAAACAACGAACTAAATGTCCCACTTAGAGCCAGAAGCTAAAATTTTTGCGTGTTCACAAAGTGTTTATCTCGCTGAGCAAATAGCCAAAGAATATGGAATTCCTTTAGGCAAAGCAACCATGTCGAGATATAGTGATGGAGAATATCAGCCATCATACGAAGAATCAATACGTGGTTTACGCGTATTTATTGTTTGTTCAACATTCCCAAGTGCAGATAATTTGATGGAATTGTTACTAATGATTGATGCGGCAAAACGTGCTTCGGCAAGACATATTACAGCAGTAATGCCTTATTTTGGTTGGGCAAGACAAGATAGAAAAGACAAACCAAGAGTTCCAATTGGAGCTAAATTAGTGGCTAAATTATTAGAAACAGCCGGCGCAACAAGAATTATGACGATGGATTTGCATGCAGACCAAATTCAAGGATTCTTTGAAAAACCTGTTGACCACCTTTTTGCTTCGACCATCTTTTTGCCGTATGTAAATAGTTTGGGATTGGAAAATCTAACCATAGCTTCGCCTGATATGGGTGGTTCAAAAAGAGCTTATGCCTATTCTAAGTTTTTAGAATCGGAAGTGGTAATTTGTTATAAGCAACGAAAAGCAGCCAACATCATCGACACTATGGAGCTGATAGGTGAAGTAAAAGGTAAAAATGTGATCTTGGTAGACGACATGATCGATACCGGAGGCACATTGGCGAAAGCCGCCGATTTGATGATCGAAAAAGGAGCATTGAGCGTTAGAGCCATTTGTACGCACGCCATTTTATCGGGTGCTGCTTACGAAAAAATAGAAAATTCGAAATTAGTCGAATTAATTGTTACCGATTCTATTCCGTTAAAGAAGGAATCCAAAAAGATAAGAGTGGTGAGTTGTGCACCCCTTTTTGCAGAAGTAATGTACATGGTACACCACAACAATTCCATTAGCGGGAAGTTTTTGATGTAAACCCACTAGCCCGAAAAGGGGGAATATGAACAAGAGTTTAATAATTAACTATATAAATTTTTTAAAATGAAATCGATTACAATTAAAGGATCAGAAAGAGAAAGCGTGGGCAAAGTTGCTACTAAAGCCTTACGTAATGCTGGAGCGGTTCCTTGCGTGTTATACGGAGGAAATCAACCAGTGCATTTTTCAGCAGACGAAAGAGCATTCAAATCATTGGTTTACACTCCAAACGCACACACAGTTGTGATTGATCTTGGTGAAAAAACATTCAATGCTGTATTACAAGACATTCAGGTACACCCAGTGTCTGACAAAATTTTACACATTGACTTCTTTCAATTAAACGAAAGCAAAGAAATCACTATGGAAGTTCCAGTTAAAATTGTTGGAACATCACCAGGTGTATTATTAGGAGGTGATTTACGTTTGAACCAAAGAAGATTAAAAGTAAAAGCTTTGCCTAAAAATCTACCTGATTTTATTGAAGCCAACATTTCTGAACTTCAAATGGGTAACAAGTTGTATGTAACTAAAGTTGAAACAAACAACTTCAAGTTAATGCACCCAGACAATACCGTAATTTGTCAAGTGAAGATCTCACGTGCCGCTATGAAAGCAGCTCAAGAAGCAGCAAAAGCAGCAAAAGCACCTGCAGGGAAAAAGAAAAAATAATATTTCTCGAACTATTCAAGAAAGCATCAGTTGTACAACTGGTGCTTTTTTTGTTTTAGGGAGCACCACTATTGGGTTTCACAAGAACTTTTGCTCCTGCTGTACACTGTATCTTTTGTTCTGAACCCCAGAACAAAAGGATGCCGTTCCCATCAGGGCTATAAACCACCATTCTTTTTCAAAATAAGAATTCCAAAGCCAGCTCCAAATCGTCAACCTTTTCGAAGGCCGGAAGCTTTAAAAAAATTAAAAAATTAAGTTTACTTTTGCAGTATGCTAAAATGGTTCAACAACTTGTTTTCAAACACAAAAACAGAGGACAAAATAGATAACATGAAGAAATTTTTAATCGTCGGCTTGGGTAACATTGGTGCCGAATATGTCAATACCCGACACAATATTGGCTTTAAAGTAGTCGATTTTTTGGCTAGAAAAGAGGCCATCAACTTCGAAACCGTGAAACTCGGTGCACTTGCCGAATATAAATTCAAAGGAAGAACTTATTTGCTTTTGAAACCCAATACCTATATGAATCTAAGCGGAAAAGCTGTAAAATATTGGATGGACAAGGAAAATATTCCTCTCGAAAACCTGATGATTATCACCGATGATTTGAACCTATCCTTCGGAACCATTCGCATTCGAAAAAAAGGAAGTGATGGCGGCCACAACGGACTCAAAAGCATTCAAACCACATTAAACACAACCGATTATATTCGATTTCGATTTGGCATCAGCGATGAATTCAAAAAAGGAAAACAAGTCGATTATGTCCTTGGCGAATGGGACGATACCGAAAAAACGGCTCTTCCCGAGCGCTTAGAATTAGCTTCAGAAATTATAAAATCCTTTGGAACTGCTGGAATAGAAAATACCATGTCCACATTTAACGGAAAATAAATCATCCGTTTCAGACAATCAATGCTAAATTGCTGGCATAACACAAAAATGTTTGCAAAATTATTATACATTAGCAAAATTTTTAACTTTGACCAAATTTTTTAGAATATGAAAATATACGCTCCCCTTTCTATTAAACTTAGTGTTTTCTTTTTCGGGATAGTAACTCTAGGAAGTACTTACAGCCAAGATAAAAAACCATCTGACAAAACCCTATTCGGAAAATCAGTGACCACTAAAAACAATAATCCCAACAATGGAATTATTCGTTGTGCAACTGTAGAATACGAGCAATTTCTGCAAGAAAAAAACCCAAACAGAATGTCTAATGCGCAGTTTGAAAACTGGCTTTCACCTCTTATTGCCAAACATAAAGCAATGAAAACTAGCTCTAAAACAGCTGGAACTGTAATTACTATTCCCGTAGTAGTTCACGTTATTCATGGAGGCGAAGCCATAGGCGTTGCTCCCAATATTACCGATGCCCAAGTGCTATCGCAGATTAAAGTATTGAACGAAGATTATAGAAAACAAACCGGCACTCCTGGGTTTAATTCAAATCCCGTTGGAGCAGATGTTGAAATCGAATTCGTTTTAGCTAAAGTGGATCCTAACGGAAACCCCACTAATGGGATTGAAAGAATAAACTTTGCTCAGCCATCTTGGGAAGATGTTGGCATTGAATCAACAGTAAAACCAGCCACAATTTGGGATCCGAACCAATATCTCAATATGTGGACGGTAAAATTCTCAGACGACACCTTGCTAGGCTATGCTCAATTTCCAGACGCTTCGACCTTGCCAGGCATTAGCGCTTCAAATGGCGCAGCAAATACGGATGGTGTCGTGGGAAGTTTCGATATTTTTGGTAGCAACGACTTTGGGGGATCCTTTATATTAGCAGCACCTTACAACAAAGGAAGAACGATGTCTCACGAAGTGGGGCATTTTCTAGGCTTAAGACATATTTGGGGAGACGGCGACGGTGATGAAGATACCAACAAGCCAGATTGTGATGCAACAGACTATTGCGCAGATACTCCACAAGTAGGATGGGAACACTACACTTGTACATCAATTTATGACACTTGTCCCTCTTCGCCAGGTAATGATATGCCCGAAAACTACATGGATTATACCAATGATACTTGTATGAACATTTTTACCTTGGACCAAAAAACAAGAATGACCACCGTGATGGCCAATTCTCCCAGAAGAGTGAGCCTCAAAACTTCAAATAAAGGCACTGCAATTCCACTGTTTGCCAATGATGCCGAACTAAAAATCGAAACTGATTACTCTTTAGTAAATGTGTCAGATTGCGCATCGTTACCAGCACCAACCAATAAAAAGATAACACTCGCTAATAGAGGTACAACTACACTTACAGTTGCAACAATAAATTATTCTATCGCAGGAGGAACAAATCAAGTTCAAGCTTGGACAGGATCGTTGGCTCCAAATCAAACTACGATGGTTACTTTAGTAAATACTGCTTCCTATGGCATTTTGACCGCAAGTATCGGAACAACAAATAGCACCACGGACCAAAGAACAAGCAACAATACGGACACAGAAACATTCTCTCCGGTGAATTATACTTTTACTAATTATGTATTCAATTTACAACAAGATTTTTGGGGAGCTGAAATAGAGTGGGATTTAAAAGACAAAAATGGCAACATTATACATCAGGGAGGACCTTATACTGACAAACCAAGTGAGATTTTGCCCTTGCCTGCTTTAATAACTCAAAACTGGACTTTGGCCAACAACCAATGTTATACTTTCACCATCCGAGATTCACAAGGTGACGGGATTTGTTGTGCCGGCGGAAATGGTTTTTACAATATAAAATCGGTTGATGGATTAACTACTATAGCTTCAGGTGCCTCTTATGAATTTATTGAGAACCGTCATTTTACGACAAATACCTTGGCAACAGCTTCATTTGATAGTGCAAATGATATATACTTGTATCCAAATCCGACCAAAGATTATATAAACGTGAACATTCCGAGCGAATATGGTTTGCCTAACAGCTTAACTATCAACAACAGTTTAGGTCAAATCATTAGCCGAAAAGAAGTTGCTACAGCAAGTGATTTATCTCTAAACACCTGCTCTTTGAGTAATGGTGTTTATTTTATAAATATTACCAAAGACACTCAAACAAAAACATTACAATTTATTAAAGAATAGTTTGAATACAATAGATTATGAGAGGATTGATTTGTGTCAATCCTCTTTTTTTTATCTGCTTTAAAAGCATAAATTTGCAGCATTCTAAAAACAAATGCTTTGAAGATTTTCAATTCTATAAATGAATTCCATTGCTCAAAAAAAACCATTCTTACGCTGGGTACTTTTGATGGGGTACACCTTGGCCATAGAAAAATCCTTGAAAAACTAACTCAGAATACCGAAGAAGACAAATACGAAAGTCTTGTACTTACTTTTTATCCGCATCCAAAAATGGTGTTGCAAGGAGAATCAGAAGTAAAAATCCTCAACACGATTCGCGAAAAAATAGATTTATTAGCATCGATCGGGATTCAAAATTTGGTTATCCATCCTTTTGACGAAACATTTTCGCAACTTACAGCCGAGGAATTTGTGAAAACTGTACTGGTAGATCAATTCCATATTCAGAAAATAATTATCGGTCATGACCACCGCTTTGGCAAAAATAGAACCGCAAATATCGACGACTTAATCGCTTTTGGCGAAAAATACGATTTTGAAGTAGAACAAATATCCGTTCAGGAAATAGAAGATGTTTCGATAAGTTCGACCAAAATAAGAACTGCTTTGACCGAAGGGAATATAACTTTGGCCAACGATTATTTAGGTTACGAATACTTCTTAACAGGGATTGTCACCAAAGGAAAACAACTGGGAAGAACCATCGGGATTCCTACAGCCAACCTTCAAATCGAAGAAAATGACAAACTTATTCCCTCTAATGGGGTTTACGTTGTAAAAAGTAGCATCAACAAAAAGACTGTTTTCGGAATGATGAATATTGGATTTAATCCTACCGTTTCTGGAAATAAACTATCTGTTGAAGTGCACTATTTTGACTTTGATGGCGATTTGTACGATCAAGAAATAAGGGTTTCCATTTTAAAATATTTGCGCTCAGAACAAAAATTCGGCTCCGTTGCATTGCTAAAAGCGCAATTAGAAAAAGACAAAGAATCCTCTTTAGCATTTATAAATACGTTGTGAAATTGGTTCGTCACTGATTTTGAATTGATCTTGTTTTTAGTGTTTTGTTGCGGCTCACTGCAATCATGTATGACTTATGTGGCCTTCATGTATTAAACAAATATCAACGAGACGGCAATGTCCATTAATCCTAAAATTCGCCAACGGTTTCAACCGTTGGCTATAGATAAAAATTCTCAAAATTCGCCAACGGTTGAAACCGTAGGCTATAGATAATATTACCTTCTATTCTTTCCTTTATTTCAAGACCACATCTTTGCTTGATTGGAACAATTTAATATCCAACGGTTGAAACCGTTGGCTATAGATAATATTACCTTCTACTCTTTCTTTTATTTCAAGACCACATCTTTGCTTGATTGCAACAATTTAATATCCAACGGTTGAAACCGTTGGATATAGATAATATTACCTTCTACTCTTTCTTTTATTTCAAGACCACATCTTTGCTTGATTGCAACAATTTAATTACTTTTGACACACAAAAAAACATAATCGATGAGTATCACAAGACACGACTGGACCAAAGAAGAAATTATCGCTATATATAACAAACCATTGATGGAGTTGCTTTACGAGGCAGCGACAATTCACAGAGAACATCACGATCCGAATGTGGTTCAGATATCAACTTTGATATCATTGAAGACAGGCGGATGTTCTGAAGATTGTGGCTATTGTCCGCAAGCGAAACGCTATCATACCTCTATTGAAACCAATCCTTTTATGACTGTCGAAGATGTAAAAGTGCAAGCTGAAAAAGCAAAAGAAGGGGGTTCATCGCGAGTTTGTATGGGAGCAGCTTGGCGTAATGTAAAAGACGGTCCTGAATTTGACCAAGTTCTTGAAATGGTTCGTACCATCAACAAAATGGATATGGAAGTGTGCTGTACTTTGGGTATGATTACCGAAAACCAAGCGCAACGATTGGCAGAAGCCGGATTGTATGCTTACAACCACAATATAGACACCTCTGAGGAATATTATAAAGAAGTGATTTCGACTCGCGGTTTTGAAGACCGTTTGCAAACTATCGAAAATGTGCGTAAAACCAACATTACTGTTTGTAGTGGTGGAATCATAGGAATGGGCGAAAACATCGAAGACCGTGCCGGGATGCTAGTGGCACTTTCTACCCTTGATCCACAGCCTGAATCGGTGCCAATCAATGCTTTGGTTCCTGTAGAAGGAACGCCACTTGAAGATGAAAAATCAGTAGAAATTTGGGAAATGATTCGAATGGTAGCTACGACCCGAATTGTGATGCCAGAAACCCAAGTACGCCTTTCGGCTGGAAGAATCAATTGGAGTCGCGAAGGACAAGCAATGTGCTTTTTTGCTGGAGCCAATTCAATTTTTTCAGGAGATAAATTGCTTACTACGCCAAATAATGACCTCAACGAGGATATGAGAATGTTCGAGATTTTGGGATTGAAAAACCAAGCCCCATTTGCTAAAGTAAGCCAACGAGAAAGTGTAGAAGCAGCCGATTCACAATTTGCTCCACTTGGTGAAAAACCAAAATGGTCTCGCCCTGGTCATACTATTGAAAGAAATGTAGAGGCTACTATCAAAGGAAAAGAGGCTCTTAAAAATTAAGAACAAAACGGATAATTGAATTATTTATCCTATCTTAAAATAAAAATCCCGCTAGTTACAAATTCGTAATTAGCGGGATCTTTTTGTGAAGTTGCTCCAAATTAATAGACGATTTTCTCTGTCACTATCTGACCATTTTGTAAAGTAGTTTTAACTAGTAACGTTTGAGAACTTGATGCTGCATTAGCAATAGATAGTCATTCCTTAAGAACCCACTTTTTGAGTTTTTAGATTTTTTACCAAAAATACATCTGCAAAAATAAGCAGTAAAAATTCGAGCCAAAGAACAATTTGCTCTTTGATTTGGTTGAATCGTAGTT
>NZ_JBIKRX010000107.1:0-8292 GCF_044348915.1 Flavobacterium sp.
AAAGTACAAAATATAAAAAGATTCACCTAATAAATCCAATGACTATGTGGCATGAATTCGAATTTTATTTCACGTCATTTTGACATGAAATAAAATCCCTATATTTGAGACTGATTAGTTACAATTTACTTAATTTTACTCCGAAAAATAAATACTATAAAAATGAAAAAAATACTAATTTGGAGCGCAACAGGTCTTTTGGCGCTATTGGTTTTGGTTCAATGCAAACCTAATGCTGAAAAAACGGAACCTGTACAAGTGGAAGAAGCTGTAATCGAAAATACAGATTCACATCAAATTACTGTAAAAGAAGTGCTGCAAGCCAATGCATACACCTATCTTTTGGTAACAGAAAAAGCAAAAGACTATTGGATTGCAATTCCTAAAAGCGAAGTTACAGTAGGAAAAACCTATTCTTACAAAGGTGGAGTAGAAATGAAAGCATTTGAAAGCAAAGATTTGAAACGAACTTTTGACTCTGTGGTATTCGTAGAGGGAATAGTAGATCCAAATCCGGTGGCTGAAACTGAAACTGCTGCATCAGCCCCTAAAATGGTTTCATCAAAAGAACTGACTAAAGGAATTACTTTGGCAAAGGGCGGAATTTCATTATTTGATTTGTATGGAACAAGAGATAAATTAGCTGGAAAAACCGTTATTCTAACTGGAAAGGTAGTAAAATTTATGCCTCAAATTATGAATAAAAACTGGGTTCACTTGCAAGACGGCTCTAATTTCAATGGTTTTAATGACATTACAATCACCACATTAGAAAAAGTAAAAGTGGATGACGTCGTTTCGTTTAAGGGGAAAGTAGTTCTGAATAAAGATTTAGGCTCAGGTTATAAATATGAAGTCCTTATTGAAGACGCAGTACTTGTAAAATAAGTAAACTGTATCTTTTTATAAATAAAATATCCCATTTCATTTTTTATTGAAATGGGATTTTTTTAATTCTACAGATTTGACAACTTTTTAAAAGTTGTCAAATCTATAAGATACTACTACTCATCTAAAATCTCAGTCAAAATCTTAGCTTCCGTACCATTGGGCATTTCAAGTTTAAGCTTTAGCGCAAGCGTTGGCGCTATTTCAGTGATTTCTTTTTTGTCAAAACTTTCTCCCGGTTTAATTTTCCAACCGTAAAAAAGCAAAGGGGCGTGCGTGTCATAAGCATAGGGAGTGCCGTGCGAGGTCCCTGTTGCACCATACTCAATATAGCCCGGTTTGTCTAAGACCACCAAGTCTCCATTTTGAGAAACATCATAGCCCTTATTGATAAAATTAAGGAAATAATCGCTTCCTGTAGAAGATAATATTTCTTCCTCGGCATACACCCTCTTTACTTGTTCTTGGTTCATCAAAAAATCTTTGAATGTTTGTTTTACCTTAGCCAGTTCCAAACCTTTGGATTTGATTAAATCTTTGTTGAAATAGATATTAAAATTAGAATAATCTGTAACCAAATTTTCTCCATAAGTAGCTGTAGAAAAATCCTTTAAAGATTTAGCAATATCTTTTCCGGGAATATTTTTCACATTGTATTTGTGGTCTTTCAAATGATTGGCGTTTTCTGCGCAAGCGTGATCAGCCGTCAAGAAAAGCAAATAATTATCTTTACCCACAGTTTTGTCCAAATAATTCAAAAAGTCTGCAATAGTCAAGTCTAATCTCAAGTAAGTATCCTGCAACTCCATTGATCGTGGCCCTAAAATATGCCCCACATAATCGGTAGAAGAAAAACTTACCGCCAAGAAATCGGTGATATTATCTTTTCCTAATTCTTCCTTTTCTATGGCTTTCTTAGCAAAATCTGCCAACAAGCTATTTCCAAAAGGAGTAGAACGCATTACTTCGGCACCATGTTTTTCATACATTGCTTTAAGGTTGTATGGAAAAACAGGTTTGTCACAATTGAATAATTTCCCTTCATAGGGATTATCATCAGGTAAACTCTCGTTGTAATCTGCAGCAGGTTTCAATAAACTCCAACCCGCATTGATATAAGGCATATAATTTTTTTCGTTGTTGAATTGAGTTACCCAATCCGGCAAGGCTGTACCATAAAAAGTACTCGAAATAAATGCACCTGTTCCGCTATACCAAAAAGCCCAATTAGCAAAATGACCTGCAGGTAAAATAGCACCACGATCTTTGATACTCATACCAATTACTTTACCTCTGAAATTAGTCCCTAACCGCAATTCGTCAGTAATTGTAGTGCTCAACAAATTTTTTGGAGACATTGCACCTTCTTTTGCAGTTCCATCTCCAATTGTTTTTACATCCGCATCATCTGTGCAATACATCGATTTTCCCAACTTTCTACTATACCAATCATTTCCCACAATTCCATTCACCGATGGGGTTGCACCCGTGTAAATCGAAGCGTGTCCCGGTGCGGTATAAGTCGGCATATAATTGAAATTGGCATTATGATAAACAAATCCTTTTTCCATCAGACGCTTGAAACCATTAGGAGAAAAATCATCTGAAAAACGATATAAATACTCCATTTTCATTTGATCTACAACAATACCAACAACCAATTTTGGACGTTGTTGCGCTTGAGCGCCAACGATTCCAACAAGTGATAACAACAAAAAAAACTTTTTCATATTACATAAATTAATTGCACAAATATACTTATTCGCTTATTAAAAATAAGATGAGAGAAAGATAAATTAATTAAAACTTAACCGAGAAAAGACTATTTGTAATTGAAGATATTGTAGAGTATAATTCTATCTTCATAAGTGATGTAAAGTTGCTTTCGATTGTCTTGCTTTTTTCGTGTAATGATTGAAAGTGTGCAATCTTCGCCATTATTGTCTTTGCAAGTAAAACTATAAACGTTATCAGTTTCACTTTCTTCCAAAGGAATATAATCGATGATTTCGAACAATTGAATAATTTCGGAATAGACCACTATCCGGTTTTTGTCTGTGTCTAATTTAACTAAGATATCGACCAACTTCAAATCTGACCATTTTCCCCACTTCCCTTTTTGATCTTTTTGCATTACACTCAAGCCAGAAGTTTTGAAATTATACGATTGACCATAGAACTGATGAATTCCTAATACAAAAAAGGCCAGAATTATAATTGATTTTATTTTAGTCATTAGGTTTAAATTGTAGGTCTTCAAATGTAATAAAATTTGGAATTAGAAATTGTATTTTACTTCCTCTTTTCTGACTGTCTCAAACTCATTTATCATTTCTTGAATTATTATAGCGGCTGGTTTTATTTCGTGAATTAATCCTGCTATTTGACCTATTTCAAGCTCGCCTTCGATTAAATCACCTTCGAACATACCTCGTTTTGCTCTCGCTCTTCCCAATAAAACAGATAATTCTTCTTTGGTAGGACACTTGGAATACAAATCCTGAACATCTTGGTAAAATTTATTTTTAATCAATCGAACGGGTGCTAATTCTTTGAGCGTAACCTGAGTTTCACCTTCTTTGGTTTCCAAAATTATATTCTTAAAGTTTTCGTGTGCCGAAGATTCAACCGAAGCGGCGAAACGGCTACCTACTTGCACAGCATCAGCGCCAAGCACCATCGCGGCAAGCATACCACGACCGTTGGCAATTCCACCGGCAGCAATCAAGGGAATATTGACTTTTTCCTTCACCATCGGAATCAAAGTAAAAGTGGTGGTTTCTTCTCGACCGTTGTGTCCTCCTGCTTCGAAGCCTTCCGCAACTATGGCATCGACGCCAGCATCTTGCGCTTTTAAAGCAAAAACCGAACTGCTTACTACGTGAACTACGGTTATACCCTTTTCTTTTAAAAAAGGAGTCCAGGTTTTTGGATTACCAGCCGAAGTAAAAACAATTTGTATTCCTTCTTCAACAATAATTTTCATTATTTCTTCGATGTTGGGATACAACATCGGAACGTTAACTCCAAAAGGTTTATCGGTTGCTTTTTTACATTTTTGAATGTGCTCCCGCAGCACTTCAGGATACATTGAACCTGCACCAATCAATCCCAAACCTCCAGCATTACTAACTGCGCTTGCCAATTTGTAACCCGAATTCCAAATCATTCCGCCTTGAATAATTGGGTACTTGATATTGAAAAGATTCGTGATTTTGTTCATTTTACTGTCGAATTACTGCTTTATAATTTTTCCGCTTTTAGAGAAATCATTCGATTCCATTTTGTAAAAATAGACACCACTATCTAAAGATTTCAAAGAAATAGTTGCTGATGGAGTGGAAATATTTCTTTCCAAAACTTTCTGACCTAAAATATTAAAAATGGCAATGGTTTTTACAATAGTTCCATTTGGCAAGCTCAGAGAAATAGTATCGAAAGTTGGATTTGGATACACCAGAAAATCATCTTTTGAAAAAGCAGCAACCGATAATCCATTGGCCAAAGCCAAATTGAAATCAGGGATTCCATACCCATATTGAATTCTTGATTTTACTGCAGGTTCAGCAAAATTGTCGGAAGATTGAACTAGTAGTTCTTTGATTTGTTTGGCTGTTTTGCCAGGCAAAGCTTGCCATAAACACGCCAACATACCCGAAGTTATAGGACAAGAAAATGATGTCCCGTTTGCAGTACCAATATTACCCTGAATATCTGACACCACCACGGTTTGCCCTTGAGCCATAACATCAGGTTTTACTCGAATATCATAACTTGGACCAATGGAGCTAAACGCAGCATAAGTACGATCTGATTTTACAGCACCCACCGCAATTACATTTTTGGCCTCAGCGGGAATTCCAACGTGCTTTTCTGTTTCTTGCCCTTCATTACCTGCACTAGCGACCACAAGAATACCTTTTTCGAAAGCGATATTGGCTCCTTGTGATGCAAAAGCCAAATTCCCCGTCATATCAGCATAAGTGTGACTGTATCTAGTATTATCATAACCGAAATAGCCTAAAGAGGACGTAATAATATCAACTCCTACTCTATCGGCTTCCTCTGCGGCTTCGACCCAATTTGATTCTTCTACAGGATTTTCATTATATGGAACAGCAGAAATTGCATCTTCAGTAATATACAAATAATACTTTGCATCTGGAGCAGTTCCTATCAATTGTCCGTCAACATAACCTCCCATTGTTGACAAAACGGATGTTCCGTGATAGTTTCCAGAATAATAAAAATTGCTTTTATTTAGATAATCATATCCACCAAGAATCTGATTGTTATCTCTTAATCTTTTAAACGGCGTTGCCAAATCTACCCCAGGAAAACCGGAATCTAGCACTGCTATGATCTTTCCAGAACCTGTGTAATTCAATTGATGCAATAAATGTCCGTTGAGCATTTGAATCTGGTTTGCAGATGAGCCATAGTTATAAGAAACTGCAGTTTCCTTGGTTTTACTAACTGCTGCGATTTTTTGTTTTGGTGCTATTTTGCTGGGAGAACTATTCAAAGTCTTATCAGCAAAATCAACTATATCAACAAACGACAATAATTTTAGGGCTGTAATATCGGTCACAGTACCGCGAATGTGCAGACAATTTAACCATTTTGACTTGGCTTTTACCACAATTCCCGTTGAACTAGTGATGACATCTATATAAGGTTGATGTATTGGAGCATCTTTCAAATCCAATGAAATTCCTTGAGCAGTTCTTCTGTCTAAAGCTCTTTGCGAAAGTTCTGAAAGTGGGTTACTAAAAAAAGTTGCAGAATTGGGCTTATCCTTAAAATAAACCCAAGCATCTTCTTGAGAAAATCCGACGAAACTCGAAATTATAAACAGGAAAACAACTATTTTTCTCATATGAAAATTTTAAAATAAAATACGAATCTATGAAATTACTCCCGAACCAACTAATTCGTCCTCTAAATACCAAGCAACAAATTGTCCTTCGGTAATGGCTGATTGTGGCTCATCGAAAGTAACGTACATTCCGCTTTCGAATTGATGTAAAGTCGCTTTTTGCAAAGGTTGACGATAGCGAATGCGCGCCATTACATCGATTGTTTCACCATTGTCAAGAGCCAAATCTTTCCGAATCCAATGTACCTCAGATTTTTCTATAAACAACGCTTTTCGTAACAATCCAGGATGCTGACTGGTTAAACCAGTGTAAATAGAATTAGTCTCTACATTGGTCGCGATAATAAACAAGGGATCGGTTGTACCACCTACATTCAATCCTTTTCGTTGACCAATGGTAAAATAATGAGCACCTTGATGTTTACCCACCACTTTTCCCATTTCAGGAGTATAGTCTATTTTTTTTGCATCGAAAGCTAAAGCTTCTTCACTAGAAAGATTAGCACCTTTATCTTTTTTATAAATAGGATGGGTTGCAGGTATTTGATAAATCAATCCGTCTTTGGGTTGCAATTTTTGTTGTAAAAACTCGGGTAATCTTACTTTTCCAATAAAACACAATCCTTGTGAATCTTTCTTTTCGGCGGTAACCAAATCCATTTCGGCAGCAATTTCACGTACTTCGGGTTTTGTTAATTCACCGATAGGAAACAGCGATTTAGCCAATTGTTCCTGTGATAATTGACAAAGAAAATAGGATTGGTCTTTATTAGTATCGACTCCAGCCAAAAGTTGGTACACTTTTTCGCCGTTGACTTCAATTTCTCCTTTACGGCAATAATGTCCTGTTGCCACAAAATCGGCACCAAGACTTAAGGCGATTTTCATAAAGACATCGAATTTTATTTCGCGATTACAAAGTACATCAGGGTTTGGAGTGCGTCCTTTTTCGTATTCGTTGAACATATAGTCCACGATTTTTTCTTTGTATTGTTCGCTTAAATCAACGGTTTGAAAAGGAATACCCAATTTTTCTGCAACCAATAAAGCATCATTACTATCTTCAAGCCACGGACATTCATCGGAGATTGTAACCGAATCGTCGTGCCAATTTTTCATAAAAAGTCCTATGACTTCATAGCCTTGTTGCTGCAATAAATAGGTTGCAACACTTGAATCGACACCTCCAGAAAGTCCAACAACTACACGTTTCATTTTGAAATAATTATAATTTTATAATGCTGCAAAGTTACGAAGATTTACAGAAGGATTTTTTATACTAGAGGATTAACCTTTTGTTGTGAAATTCAAGTCTGAAGGCGTCTCTTTTTATTTATCTGCATAGAAAGAAAGTAAGGCGCAGCGTTCGAGTAATAGTATTTACTTTTTAGAATTTGAAGTATTCTGGGGAAAACTCATATTCTCTTCTTTAATTAATTTTCCTTGCTTGAAAAACTGCCAAATTCCTGTTTTTTTACCATCACTAAACTTTCCATTTGAAACAATAGTACCATCATCAGGATCTTTAAACGTAGCTAAGCCATCAAATTGATTGTTCTTGTAATTCGATTCTTCAATAATAATTCCTTTTTCGGTGTATCTTTTATAAGGACCGTTTTTCAGATTGTTTTTATACATGGATTCTTCGGCAAGTTTTCCGCTAGGATAAAAAACAGAACGCAAGCCTTCCAATTTTCCTTGGCTATAATTTTCGATGGTCATAACCGCCTTTGAAGCTTTATGATAATACTTCCATTCCCCTTCATAAACTTTATTGATCACCTTACCTTCGCTAACCTTGTTTTTTAAGGGATCATAAAAAATTGTGTAAGCTGAATTCTCTTTAGGACTGAATTCTCGGGTTGCGACTATAGTCTTTGTTTTTGTGTTATCATAATAGGTAAAAATACCAACTTCTTTACCATGTTCAAATGTACCTTCATACTTAAGATTTTTTGTTTCAGGAAAATAACCTTTCCACAGTCCATTCTTATTTCCTTTATCGTCCAACTTATTTGTATCCGATTGCGCAAACGTAAAAGAGTTTACCAAAAATAAAAGTGCTAAAAAAAATTTATTTGTCATATCCACTGCTTTCATTAAATGATTTCCCCTTTTGACTGCTCTAGCAAATAAGTACTATCAACGATAAATACAAAGGGCAAACAAAATTACGAAATAACTTTTTGAATGCAATTTTATCCAAAATTACTTTTGTTTAACAAAAAAAGTTATTTGATAAACAAAAAATACTATGAAATTAAACAACAAGATTTTAAAGCGTTTAAATAAGGATGAACATCTATTAAATTTTTCTTAAAAATAAATTTTTGTTTAATCTTTTCTCCATAAGTTTGAACATAATTTAAAACTAAATATTAATTACAAAAAAAAAAAAACGTAACTAATCAGTTTATAATTCAAACTCAAATTTAGCTATTATTACCAATGCTTCCAATACATTTAGGCCATTTTTTATAGTTGTATCAATGACTGAGCGTATTTTAGCAAAGTTTTGTGCTGCA
>NZ_JBIKRX010000108.1:0-8220 GCF_044348915.1 Flavobacterium sp.
ATGCAGCACAAAACTTTGCTAAAATACGCTCAGTCATTGATACAACTATAAAAAATGGCCTAAATGTATTGGAAGCATTGGTAATAATAGCTAAATTTGAGTTTGAATTATAAACTGATTAGTTACATAATCCGTTTTTCTTAACGATAACTTCTGATGAAAATGGAGGAAAAATGAGAATAACAAATAAACGAATGCCAGAAGATGTAATTATAAATTTTAAAGCTATATACAAAGACAATAGCAATGGCGAAATTGTTTATCATTTTGCGACTAATGATTTAAGATACAATATAAATTATTTTTTAGATTCCGAAACAAATGATAGTATTGTTTTTAGTTTCCAAAAAGATGAAAAAAACAGTATAACTTATATTTACACATTAGCTAGATTGTAACTCGAAGTGTTTCTTAAAAAACATTGTTATTGAAAGTAGATGAGCGGAGGAAATTAACCAATCAGAAATTAATTAGACAACTTAAACTATGAAAAACATCGAAGAAGTATTATATAATCCAGACTTTAACGAAAAACAAAAAAAATTTAATGAAGGGCTTGACAATATCAATTCAAAGTATAAGGAATATTTTGATGCTAGGAAAAGCAAACAATTTCCTAAAGAGAAAGATAGTCTTGCTCTACATTATTGGATAATTAATCAATATGGAAATCTCACTTTTGGTTTTTTACCCGAATCAGATATTGATGAAAATATAAAAAAAGAGAGTGTAAATTTA
The DNA here is from genome assembly GCF_044348915.1 of Flavobacterium sp. Classification (GTDB taxonomy): domain Bacteria; phylum Bacteroidota; class Bacteroidia; order Flavobacteriales; family Flavobacteriaceae; genus Flavobacterium. The sequence goes on from NZ_JBIKRX010000108.1 coordinate 739, forward strand.
TTCCATGAAATATTTCACGATAAAACAGATACGGTTAAGGATACCATATAATTGTATTTTGTTTTAAACATCTTAGATCACCCGGATATCCACAATCGCTAGCGCAGAATTACTTCGTCAGTTCGCAAAAGCTCGGGTGCATTCTGTGCCCACAAACTAGAGCAGACATAAGATACCGCTGCAGCCCAAAATGACTCGAACGCAGCGACTGATGAAGTAAATTCGACTCAGTCAATCATTTCGTTTGGTTGCCTATTTACTTAATCACACCCATTGATATCACAACTAGTATCGGTGGAGGTATTCAACAGCGTTACTTTCGAGTCAAATTGTCCTTCTTGCCACACTTTTTCCAAAGTTTGTAAAAAAGCCGTTGTGGGTTGTGCACCGGAAATGGCGTATTTATTGTCGAAAACAAAAAAAGGAACGCCCTGAGCACCTATCGCATTGGCCTCTTGAATGTCTTGTTTTACGTCTTCGCTGTAGTTATTGGAATGCAAAACTTGGGCAACAGCATCAGCTTGGAGTCCCACAGCAATTCCCAATTCACTCAAAGTATTCAAACTATTCAAATCTTTGCCATCCGTTAGATACGCTTTGAAGAACAATTCTTCCAATTCGTTGGCGAGATCATTTTTTTTGGCTAAATGCAGCAATCGGTGGGCGTTATGGGAATTAGCCAAAACAGCTTTCTCAAAATGAAAATCCAATCCGGCTTCTTTAGCATTTTGGGTCATATTGTCGACCATAGTTTGGGCCCAATCGATATCTTTTCGGTATTTTTCGGCTAAGTGTTCAATTAAATTATCATCAGCAGATGGAATGAAACTAGCATCCAACTCAAAGCTTTTCCATTCGATGGCAACAGCTTCTTTATGTTCGAATTGACTTAAAGCTTCTTCGATTCTTCTTTTTCCTATATAACAAAACGGGCACATAATGTCCGACCAAATCTGTATTTTTAACTTATTTTTCATCTTGGGATTCCTTTATTGGCATTGCCACTTAATTTTGTGCTGCAAAAGTAATCAAATTGGTTTTGGGCTGTTTTTATTTTAGTTTTTTATTGGGAATCGTGCGGGTTTAATTTTGGTTTTCATTGTTGTCCGATTAAAATTAAAAAAAACCTAATTTCCCTAACATATATAGTCCCTACGGGACATTTGCACTGGCGTAGCTTGAATTTTTTTCTACCGATATTTAGCTCCTAACGGAGCATACCTCGTAGAGGTTAAATATTGGTAGAAAGATGGTTATAGATTACAAATTTGTCCCGTAGGGACTATACTTTGTTTTTATCGGACAATACTGTTTGGTTTTTAAAAAACGTTTCGTTTAGCTATCCAATATTGATATTCTTTGTAGACAAAACATAAATTGCACTGTTGTTTTAAAATAGCAAGCGCACCAATATTGTTAAACATAAACAACAATTTTTTATATTTTTTGTTGTGTCTGAACAACATTTATTAAATTATCCGAAAAAATATCAGTCAATGAGAATATCCGAAGTAATCTACGGTATTTTTTCTTTGGTTATTATGAAAATGAGTCGTAATCCATAGCCCTGATGGGAACGGCATCCTTTTGTGGCGGGGTTCGACACAAAAGATACAGTGTACAGCAGGAGGACTGGTTTTTGAAAACACCAATGATTCTGCTCCTGAAAAAACCTCCACTTGCCAAGCCGTTCATAACTCCTAAAGATTTCATTTCGATACCAATTTCAAAATTGCTACTTTGCAGCTTCAAATTTAGTATCAAAAAATGAAGGTCTGTATTGCCGAAAAACCAAGTGTCGCCCGCGAAATCGCATCCGTTTTGGGTGCCAATACCAAGCACGATGGTTATTACGAAGGCAATGGCTATCAGGTCACTTACACCTTTGGGCATTTGTGCACTTTGAAAGAACCCAACGATTACAAACCCCATTGGAAAAGTTGGGACCTCAACAACCTACCGATGCTTCCCGAGAAATTCGAAACCAAGGTTGTCGATAATTCGGGTGTTCAGAAGCAATTCAAAATCATAAAAAGCCTGTTCGACAAAGCCGATTTGGTCATCAACTGCGGGGATGCGGGACAAGAAGGAGAACTCATTCAGCGCTGGGTGATGAACGAAGCCCATTACAAAGGCGAGGTACAACGCTTGTGGATTTCCTCCCTAACCACCGAAGCCATCAAAGAAGGTTTCGAAAACCTGAAATCATCTGCCAACTACGATAATTTATTTTACGCCGGATTTTCCAGAGCCATTGGTGACTGGTTGCTGGGTATGAATGCCACGCGTTTGTACACCGTAAAACACGGCGGCTACAAACAAGTTTTGTCTATCGGACGAGTGCAAACACCCACTTTGGCAATGGTTGTGGATCGCTTCAAAGAAATCGAAAACTTCCAGCCTCAACCCTATTGGGAATTGCAAACTTTATATCGAGAAACGCTTTTCAGCTACGAGGAAGGACGGTTTTTGAATAAGGAAGATGGAGAACTTTTGGCTAATAAAGTCAAAGAAAGCGAGTTCGAAATTGTTTCGATTGACAAAAAGAACGGCAACGAATTTGCTCCAAAACTCTTCGATTTAACAGGTTTGCAAGTCTATTGCAATACTAAATTTGGTTTTACAGCAGATGAAACACTAAAGATTGTCCAAACGTTGTACGAACAAAAAGCAGTCACTTATCCTAGAGTCGACACCACTTTTTTGCCGAATGATATTTATCCGAAAGTGCCGGGGATTCTAAAAAACTTGACGAGTTATGCTGCGTTGACTCAACCTCTTTTGGAAAAGAAAATAAAAAAATCACCTAAGGTTTTCAACGATAAAAAAGTAACCGATCACCACGCGATTATTCCAACGGGAGTGCAAAGTAATTTGCAATACAATCAGCAGCAGGTGTACGATATTATAACCCGCCGTTTTATTGCCGTGTTTTATGACGATTGTTTGGTTGCCAATACCACAGTTATGGGCAAAGCTGCCGAAGTAGTATTCAAAGCCACCGGAAAAGAAATCCTAAAAAAAGGATTTCGTGTAGTATTCGAAGACCCGAATGCAAAAGAAAAAGAAGCCGATATTTTACCGAGTTTTGTTGTAGGCGAAAAAGGACCACACCAACCTTCGTTCTTAGAAAAGGAAACCAAACCACCCAATCAATTTACAGAAGCTACTTTGTTGCGTGCTATGGAAACCGCAGGAAAACAAGTCGATGACGAGGATTTACGAGAATTGATGAAAGAAAACGGTATCGGTCGTCCATCGACGCGGGCGAATATTATTGAAACGCTTTTTAGACGCCAATACATCGTTCGAAACAAGAAACAGGTTTTGCCTACACCAACAGGAATCCAACTGATTGATACGATTCAGAATGAATTGGTCAAGTCGGCAGAATTGACGGGTTCTTGGGAAAAGCAATTAAAGGATATCGAAAAAGGAACTTTTACCGCTGGAGCATTCATTAAAAATATGAAACTGATGGTCGAGGAGTTGGTCTATGAAGTACGAAGAGAAACAAGAGGTGCCAATATTTCACACGCAGGAAGTTTTCAAAAACAAGAAAATGTCGTCGAGAAAAAGAAAGCCGCAGGAATTTTGGACGAAGTCTGTCCGAAATGCAAAAAAGCAACGCTTATCAAAGGAAAATCCGCTTACGGCTGCGGCGATTACAAAGCAGGTTGTCGTTTTGTGTTGCCTTATACTTTTGCCGATAAAAAAATATCCGAAAATCAATACCTGCGATTGCTCCAAAAAGGATCTACGGTGAACTTGAAAGACTTCAAAACCGAAACTGGAACTGTGGAGGGCTTGCTCCGCTTTGACGACAATTTCGAACTCAAACTAGAAGAGAAAAAAACCGTCGTGAAACCAACACCAGATACATTAGAATGTCCCAAATGCAAAAAAGGAATGGTTCTCAAAGGAAACACTGCTTATGGATGTACTGATTACAAATCAGGTTGCGATTTTAAAGTGCCTTTTGATGTAGTTCGGGCAAAACTAAAAGATCAAAAACCTAGCAAAGAATTGGTTTATGCTATTTTGAAAGAAAGTGTTTTATAACATCAAGACGAATTTACACTAGGACTTATTGCAATTGCTTTATCATTACATTCTACTCCATTTGTCACGCTGTAAGCGTCTCAACAAAGGTGAGCAACATAATCGAGACGCTTACAGCGTGACAAATAGTAAGAATAAAAAGTACTCAAGTATCACTATTTAAAATACTGAATAATCATAATTGCAATCTTTTCGCTAATTTTGAAACGTAATTAAAGCCTAATAATATCCAATTATGAAAAAAGTAACTCTAACATTCTTACTACTCCTAACCCTAGCGTCTTGCCAAAAATCAAAGAATGTTTCCAAAATTGTGGGTGCCGATTGGCTTATAGGAACATGGGAAAACAAATCGGACGATGGTAATCTTATAGAAACCTGGAAGAAAGTAAACGACAGCCTCTTTATTGGCGAAAGCTACTTCATCAAAGAAAAAGATACCTTACATTCTGAAAAAATCGAATTGAAACAAAAAGGAGAAAATCTGCTGTACATTTCGACTATAAAAGGGGACAACAATGACAAACCCATCACTTTCAAACAAAATGTCGAAATCGAAAAACAATTGGTTTTCGATAACCCAAAAAATGATTATCCAAGAAAGATTGTTTACAAACCGTTTGCCAACGGACACTTACTCATTGAAATTTCAGGAATTCAACAAGACAAACCAAGTTCAACTCGCTATTCGATGAAGAAAACCGAATAAAAAACAACCTTTTTCGCATTCAATACTAACTCTTGCTCCCAAAAAGCAAGATTTTTTTTGCCCTAATATACTGATAAACAAACCTTAATAATTTGTTAATAAATTATTATTCATATTTAGTCTAAATAAGCTCTGCAAATTAAATATAGGTCCTTATATTTGCATTATTATTTTTAATAAGTCTAAATAATGCAAAAAACAAGGAGTTCTATATTATATAAAAAACAATGAAAAAAGTAGTTACACTCGCATTTATTAGCATGTCGATTTTGGGTTTTTCCCAAGAAAAAGAAGTAAAAAAAGATACCATTAGTACCTTATCTGAAGTTATAGTCAATTCTGACGCCATCGTCGGCAACAAATTCAAAGCAAAAAACAAAGCAGGATCAACATTTTATCTTTCAGAAGCCGATTTGAAGGTCTTTAGACAAGATGATATTTCAAGAGTTTTGATCAATGTACCAGGTGTAACAATCCAAGAATCGGATGGTTTTGGTTTACGACCAAGTATTGGAATGAGAGGGACAAATCCAGATAGAAGTTCCAAAATAACACTCATGGAAGACGGCGTTTTAATTGCCCCCGCTCCCTACTCGGCTCCCGCTGCCTATTATTTCCCAACCGCTGCGCGTATGAAAGCTTTCGAGATTATCAAAGGAGGTAGCCAAATCCAATACGGACCCTATACAACAGCTGGAGCATTGAATATGGTTTCAACCCAAATACCGAGTAACTTTTCAGGCAATGTTACCGCAACTTATGGTAGCTACAACACCAAGCACTTCTATACTAGCATCGGAGATTCTTTCAAAAACTTTGGCTACTTAGTAGAATACAACAACAGAAATTCCGATGGTTTTATGGATATTGATTATAGTTCTAAAGACACTGGTTTTGACGCCAACGACTATATTGCCAAGTTTCGCTTGAATACTGACTTCGACGCCAAAGTATACCAATCTTTGACTTTAAAACTACAGTACTCTGAAGATGCTTCACACGAAACTTACTTAGGACTGACGGACACCGATTATAAAGCAAATCCGTACCGCAGATATTTAGGATCAAATGAAGACAATCTAATTACAGATCACTTCCAAATGATGGCGACTCATTATATCAGACCAATTCAAAATTTAACTTTTACGACAAAAGCATACAGAAATACATTTGCCAGAAATTGGTACAAACTTGATGCTGTAAATTTGGGAACAAGCTCCGTTTCAATCAAAAATATTATCGAAGATCCTGTAAAATATTCAGCCGAATATAACGCAATTGCGGGGAACAACAACACTGTAGCAAATGCACTTCGCGTCAAAGCAAACAATAGAAATTATGAAGCACAAGGGGTTCAAACTGTTGGAAACTATAATTTTAACACAGGAAAGATCAAACACGATTTAGAATTTGGAGTTCGTTATCACGAAGATTATGAAGATCGTTACCAATGGGTTGATGGTTACGCGATCACTAACAAATTTATGAATCAAACTAATAATGGGCTTGGGGGTAGTGATGCCAATAGAATTCAATCTGCCAAAGCTTTAGCTTCGCACATATTATACAATTTAACTATTGATAAATTGACTCTTACACCAGGATTGAGAAATGAAAACATCATTGTAACAAACAACGATTATGGAATATCAGACCCTAACCGAATTGGTGCAAATTTAAAAACTACCGAAAACAAAGTAAATGTATGGATTCCAGGATTGGGTCTTTTGTACAACTTCAACGACAACTATAAACTATTTGCAAGTTTACACAAAGGATTCTCACCAGCAGGAGCATTATCAGGTGAAGATGCTGAAAACAGTATCAATTCTGAAATTGGATTTCGAATGAACAAAAATGCCTTTGCAACTGAAATTGTAATTTACAACAACGAATATTCAAACTTGCAAGGAGCAGACACGATGTCTGGTGGAGGCAGCGGAACTGGAGATTTGTTCAATGCGGGTAATGCAACAGTAAATGGACTAGAATTTACCGCTTCTTATGATGTTTTAAATAAATCAACTGCCTTTAGATTACCAATAGCTCTTAGTTATACTTACACGAATACCGAATTGAAATCAGATTTCGTTAGCCCAAGTTGGGGAACTGTAAAAAATGGCGATGAAATTCCTTTTATCCCAAAAAATCAGTTGGCTTTAATGGCAGACCTAGAACACAAAAAATTTAGTTTTGCAGCCAATGCAAGATTTATTGGAGAGTTCAGAACAAAAGCAGGTCAGGGAGAAATTCCAGCAAATTACAAAATTGACGACAATATCATTATTGACCTTGCTGCAAAATACCATTTGACTAATAAAGTAAGTTTAACCTCAAATGTGATCAATTTATTGGATTCAGACAAAGGGGTTGCCAGAACTCCAGCAGGATTAAGACCTAGTCATCCTTTTGGAATCAACGCTGGAATAATAGCTCGTTTTTAGATTTTAATGTTTGATTAGTCAAACATCATTATATATTTTTTTAATTCACCTAAAAGGCACTGCAAAAGCCATATTTGTAGTGCCTTTTTTTTTATTGAAAAGCACTTAAATTAGCATAAAAAATTAAAATGTTCATAATTATATTTGTAACTAATCAGTCTCAAATATAGGGATTTTATTTCATGTCAAAATGACGTGAAATAAAATTCGAATTCATGCCACATAGTCATTGGATTTATTAGGTGAATCTTTTTATATTTTGTACTT
>NZ_JBIKRX010000109.1:0-8194 GCF_044348915.1 Flavobacterium sp.
GCATCCGAGGGTTTGTTTTCGTTGATGACTGTATTGGCATTGGCGCGAATAGGCAACATCATCCAAGTCGAAAAACCGATTAAGATAAAAAGGATGCATAAAATCAAAGTATTTGCTTTAATCAATCCTTTTGAGCGCGTGTATTTTAAACTAAAGTAGAAGAAAGCTACAAGTAGTAAAAGAACAAAAATGGTCCCAGAATCGAATGGCAATCCAAGTTCGTTGACCATAAAAACTTCGGTTTTACCAAAGAAAGCCATCGTCAAGGGTAGTAAAAGTTTGAAAATAAACAATAAGATGGCAACCACCAAAATATTGGCAATGATGAAATTCTTAATGGTAACTTCTTTGTAATGTTTGAAATAATAAAGAAAGCCAATAGCAGGTATGGTTAATAATGCCATAAAATGCACCCCGAAAGTAAGCCCAATGACTAGTGAAATAATCAACAACCATTTGTTGCCTTGTGGAGAATCCATATCTTGTTCCCAACGTAAACCTAACCAAAAAAGCAAAGCAATAAATAAGGAAGCCATAGCATATACCTCTGCTTCTACAGCACTTGCCCAGAAACTATCAGAAAAAGTATAGGCCAAAGCACCTACAAATGAACTTCCTAGAATTACAATAGCATCGTTTTTGGTAATCTCACTGTAAGTTGAAATTATCTTTTTGAGAATCATTGATGAGGACCAAAACATAAAAAGAATAGTAAAAGCACTTGAAAACACCGACATCATGTTGACCATCAAAGCAATATGTTGGTTGTCTATGGCAAACATTGCGAAGAAAGCGCCAATCATTTGATATAATGGTGCTCCAGGAGGATGCCCTACTTGAAGTTTTGCCGATGTAGCAATGTATTCTCCACAATCCCAAAAACTCATTGTGGGTTCAACCGTAAGCGTATATACTATTAATGCAATTAAAAAAGCACACCAACCGGTGATGGTGTTCCATTTATTGAAGTTAAATGTCGTCATATTCAGATACTAAAATTTTAATTTTTTTACGATTACAAAGAAAATGTTTTTTTATTGAAAGATACGAGCATTAACAAAATTTTCCACAAACAGATTATTTTAAAGCTGAACTCCATCTCGTTTCTTTTTTTTGATAGAGGAAATGTTGACAATATTGTCCTTTTTTGTTTCACATTTTGAAAGATTACGAGGTTTCAACTGTCTAAATAAAGCAGTTTAATTATTGCGAAAAATCTTTATTTTTATGATGCTGCTATGCAATTAATTGCGTATATTTGAGTGTGATTTTCAAAATTAGTTCTTTCAATCTTGCTTTTTTTCGATTTTAATTCTTATTAAATATATTTTTATGAAAAACAAGTATTCCAAACCAATCGTGTTAAAATTAGCATTTGTTGTAATTGCCTTTTTTTACGCTTCAATTGCCTTTGCGCAACACGAAGCTCCGATGAAAGCGCCCAAAACTGCTGTGAGAATGAAAAATCCATTTCCGGCAGATGAATTCTCCCTAGAAAGAGGAAAACATTCTTATCAGCTAGATTGTGTTCGTTGTCACGGAAAAGACGGCAATGGCGATGGTCTGCAAGCAGATAAAGTTAATAAAAAAGTAACCGACTTGGGTGCTGAAGTCATACAGAAACAGACAGACGGCGGATTGTTTTGGAAAATATCCGAAGCAAGACGCCCCATGCCATTGACAGATATAACCAATGATCAGCGTTGGGATATCGTCAATTATATTCGGACTTTCAAGATTAAGGAATGACTTTTGGCACATTGAACGAATCAAAAAGGGTTTTACAAGCCCTTTTTTGGTTTTCATAACTGCCAACACAAGATAAGGGTCAAAAAAAGGGAGGGATCTTTGTTTGGGATAAAAATTTTTTTTTGTGGTTTTTTCTAAAGCTTAGAATCGTCAATGGCAATGATTTATGGGGATTGCAGTCCAGGCCAATAGCAATAACCAACAAGTTGAGGCGACTGAAAAAAGCTCGAAGAATACTGGTAAACGAAAAGTTTTCAATAAAAAGAGCGTAAAAATTTGTAGAAATTAAAATTTGTATTAAATTTGCACTCGCTTAACAGCAACGGTATTGGTCTATGGTGTAATGGTAACACAACTGTTTTTGGTGCAGTCTTTCAAGGTTCGAGTCCTTGTAGACCAACAAAAAACCTCTCAATCTTTGAGAGGTTTTTTTATGAAAAATAGTCAAGTAGCAGTTTTGCAAATTGTTTCAAGTTCTTTTTCTTGATAAAAAATCAAATTTTGAAGGTTATTACTGGTTTTGCCGCGTGATTTACTAAGTCTTCGCCAAGGCTTCCATTGAAAAAATGTGCAAATCCTGTGCGTCCGTGTGTGCACATTCCTATTAAATCTGCATTTACACTTTTGGCAAAGTTAATAATCCCGTTTTCGATGTTAGTATCATTATAGATATGTGTGGAGTAATTTTCAATATCGAAATTGGCTAAATAATCCTCCGTAATTTTTTCGAGAATATGGGTGACTTTAAAAGAGGCTGGGGTACAAATCGTCACTAAAAATAGTTTTGCTTTGAAGATTTTTGCAAACTCAAGCATTCTACGAAATGGTTTTTTTGTCTCTTTTGAAAAATCTAAGGCAAAAACAAAATTGGTTGGGTTGAATTCCTTCGTTCCTTTTTTGATAACTAAAACAGGTATTTTAGAGTAGCGCACAATTTTTTCTGTATTGGATCCTACTAATAATTCATTGAATCCTGATGTCCCATGTGAGCCCATTACGATAAGATCGACATGGTTTTTTATACTTGCATCAACAATTCCTTCGTCTACTTTTTTAAATTCAATAGCTTCAAAGACATCTAATCCTTGTAGGAAGACTGAATCCATCAATTCTTCTAGCTTCTCAATGGCTTTGTTTTTAAAAAAAATTATCTCCGGAATACTGTTTCCATTCCCAAAAGAGTCGGCTGCTTGATGCGGTAATTCTAACAAATGCAATAAGATGATTTGATAGTTATTTTTTTTTGCGATCTGAGCGGCTACTTTTAACGCTTCGATTGAATAATCAGAAAAATCGACTGGTACTAAAATCCGTTTCATAGCTATTAGATTTTAAAAATATTTGACAAAAAGAACCCTAAATTTGATTGATTAAATTTACAAAATTTTTTCAACATAAAGCAATGATTTTTGATTTATAAAAAATAACACTATATTTGCGCAGTTATTTATTAAAAAACTAGATAATGAGGCACGCATAGCGTGCCTCTTTTTATAAAATATGACATTTAAAGATAAAGTAAACGGCCTATTAACGGAGGGATTGAAAGATAGACCTGCGGTTTTTCTGATAGATTTGGCAATTACAGATAGTTTTAAAATTATCGTGACTTTAGATGGCGATAATGGAGTCGCTTTGCAGGATTGTATCGATATAAGTCGGGCAATCGAAAATAATTTAGATCGCGAAGAGCAAGATTTTTCTCTAGAAGTAGCCTCAGTAGGAGTTGGTTCGCCATTAAAAATGGTGAGACAATACAAAAAAAACGTCGGAAGAACTTTAATTGTGAAGTTAGCAACCGAAACTATTGAAGCAGAATTAGTTGAAGCTAATGATAATTTTATAATTTTGTCATGGAAAGCTAGGGAGCCTAAAAAAGTAGGAAAAGGGAAAGAAACGGTTCAGAAAAGACAGGAAATACCGTATACAGAAATAAAAGAAGCAATTGTTACAGTAACATTTTAATTAAATAGTTGGCATGGAAAATTTAGCATTAATCGATTCATTTTCAGAGTTTAAAGATGATAAACTTATTGATCGTGTAACGCTTATGGCGATATTAGAAGATGTGTTTAGAAATGCATTGAAGAAAAAATTTGGTTCAGATGATAATTTCGACATAATTATCAATCCAGATAAGGGAGATATGGAGATCTGGCAAAGAAGGGTAATTGTTGCCGATGATGATGTAGATTTAGACCATTTAGAAATTTCGCTTACAGATGCTCGTAAAATTGAGCCGGATTTTGAAATCGGAGAAGAAGTTTCTGAAGAAGTAAAGTTAGTTGATTTGGGAAGAAGAGCTATTTTGGCATTGCGTCAAAACCTAATTTCTAAAATTCACGAACACGATAACACCAATCTTTACAAACAATTTAAAGATTTGATAGGTGATATTTACACCGCTGAAGTACACCATGTTCGTCCGAGAGTTGTGATCTTGATTGACGATGACGGAAATGAAATAGTTTTACCAAAAGAAAAACAAATTCCTTCTGACTTTTTTCGTAAAGGAGATAATGTGCGAGGAATTATCGAAAGCGTCGAATTGAAAGGGAACAAGCCTCAAATTATTATGTCTAGAACTTCTGAAAAGTTCCTAGAAAAATTATTCGAACAAGAAATTCCTGAAGTTTTCGACGGATTGATTATGGTGAAAAATGTAGTGAGAATTCCAGGCGAAAAAGCAAAAGTAGCTGTAGATTCTTATGATGATAGAATTGATCCAGTAGGTGCTTGTGTGGGGATGAAAGGGTCTCGTATTCACGGAATTGTTCGTGAATTAGGAAACGAAAATATCGATGTGATCAATTACACTAGCAATATTCAATTGTATATTACAAGAGCATTAAGCCCTGCAAAAGTTTCTTCAATCAAAATTAATGAAGAAACCAAAAGAGCTGAAGTTTTCTTGAAATTGGAAGAAGTTTCTAAGGCAATTGGTAGAGGAGGACACAATATTAAATTGGCAGGTCAATTGACTGGTTATGAACTTGACGTTATTCGTGAAGGAGACGTTGCCGGTGCTGTCGCAGATGAAGATGATGTTGAATTAACAGAGTTTTCAGATGAAATTGAAGAATGGGTAATCGAAGAATTTGCAAAAATTGGTTTAGATACTGCAAAAAGTATTTTAAAACAAGATGTAAATGACTTAGTAAGAAGGACTGACCTAGAAGAGGAAACGATTCTGGATGTAATGAAAATTCTAAAAGAAGAATTTGATAGTTAGTCAATTCTTCAAAAATTAAATTTTAAACCTTATTTTTCCTCTCTAGCAGAGAGTTAGTGTGAGGAACAAATAAAAAACATCATACTGATTTTCTTTGTCGTTGGCAGAAATGTAGAAAGCTAAGAGGGTTAGGGTGATAAAAAAAGGTAATATTAAAAAGGTTTTATGTCTGAAGAAAAAGTTATTAGAATAAGTAAAGTTTTAGCAGAATTAAATATTTCTTTTGGAACAGCAGTTGACTGTTTGAAAGGAAAGGGGATTGCTATTGAAGCAAATCCAAATGTTAAAATTTCAGACGACGTGTATAGCGTTTTATGTAAAGAATTTGCTGGAGATAAGGGTAACAAAGTAGCCTCTTCTGAAGTTAGCAAAGAAAAGCAAAAAGAAAAAGAAGCTTTGCGTATTGAACGAGAAAAAGAAATCGAGGAAAAACGCAAACATGATGAAGAGCGTTTGAGAAGTCAAGAGGTTATCAGAGCTAAAGGGTCTATTTCTGGACCGGTTCACGTTGGAAAAATTGATCTAAATCCTAAAAAGTCTACAGAGACTCCAAAGCCAGAGCCAATTGTTGAAAAAACTCCAGCTCCTAAGGCAGAAACCCCTAAAGAAAAACCAGTTGTTAAGGAATCTGTTCAAAAAGAAGCTCCTGCGAAAGAAGGACAAGAAAAAGTTGTTGCTGAGAAAAAAGAGACTAAACCGGTAGCAGAAATAAAAGAAAATAAAGTTGAGGCTGAAGCACCCAAGACAGAGGCTCCTGCGGCTATTGAAACTCCCGTAGAGGAAACAATTGCAACCAAATACACTAAATTATCTGGAGCTACACTAACAGGTCAAACTATTGATTTATCTCAATTTAATAAGCCAAAAAAGAAAAAAGAAGATCCGAAAATAGCGCCTAACAAACCTGGAACACCTGCTGCTTCCGGAAGTGCAGCTAATAATGCCAATAAGAATAAACGAAAGAGGATCGCTCCAAAACCTGGTGCGCCAAGGCCGCCGGCTACTCCGGGAGTTCCGGGTGCTCCAAATCCTAACAAAATTACTCCAAATGCTGGAGGTGGAGGTTTCAATGCTAACAGAGGTGCAAGACCAGGATTTGTAAAAGGGGCCAGACCTGCAATCACTGCTAAAGTGGAGCCTACGGAAGAAGAAGTTAAAAATCAAATTAGAGAAACTTTAGAGAAACTTCAAGGTAAAGGAAGTAAATCGAAAGCCGCTAAATATAGAAGAGACAAAAGAGAAACGCACCGTCAAAAATCAGATGATGAGCAACGAGCTTTAGACGAAGGTAGCAAAACAATTAAAGTTACTGAGTTTGTAACTGTTGGTGAAATCGCAATTATGATGGATGTGCCAATTACTAAAGTTATTGGAACTTGTATGTCGCTTGGAATCATGGTAACGATGAATCAGCGTCTTGATGCTGAAACATTAACTATTGTAGCCGATGAGTTTGGTTACGAAGTAGAATTTATCACTGTAGATATTGAAGAAGCGATTCAAGTTGTTGCAGATAAAGAGGAAGATTTAGCATTTAGAGCGCCAATCGTAACCGTAATGGGTCACGTCGATCACGGTAAGACATCTTTGCTTGATTATATTCGTAAAGAAAATGTTATCGCTGGTGAATCAGGTGGAATTACTCAGCATATTGGTGCTTATGGAGTAACTTTGGACGATGGGCAAAAAATTGCTTTCCTTGACACACCGGGTCACGAGGCCTTTACTGCAATGCGTGCACGTGGAGCTCAGGTTACCGATATTGCTATTATCGTAGTAGCTGCCGATGATGATATTATGCCACAAACGAAAGAGGCTATTTCTCACGCTCAAGCTGCGGGTGTCCCAATTATATTTGCAATCAATAAAATTGATAAGCCAAATGCTAATGTCGAGAAAATTAAAGAGAAGTTAGCAGGTATGAATTTACTTGTTGAAGATTGGGGTGGAAATATTCAATCTCACGATATTTCTGCAAAATTCGGAACAGGAGTAAAAGAATTATTAGAAAAAGTATTGCTTGAAGCAGAACTATTAGATTTAAAATCTAATCCAAACAAAGCGGCACAAGGAACAGTTGTTGAAGCTTTTTTAGATAAAGGTAAAGGGTATGTTTCTACTATATTGGTACAACACGGAACGCTAAAAGTTGGTGATTATATGTTGGCCGGTAAGCATCATGGTAAAATTAAAGCGATGCATGACGAACGAGGTAATGTCGTTAGAGAAGCAGGACCGTCAACGCCAGTATCAGTTTTGGGACTTGATGGAGCTGCAACTGCTGGTGACAAGTTCAACGTTTTTGAAGACGAAAAAGAAGCAAAACAAATCGCTTCGAAACGTTCTCAATTAATGCGTGAGCAATCAGTTCGTACTCAACGACATATTACTTTAGATGAAATTGGACGTAGAATTGCATTGGGTCAATTTAAAGAATTGAACATCATCCTTAAAGGTGACGTGGACGGTTCAGTTGAAGCCTTGTCGGATTCGTTCTCTAAATTATCTACTGACGAAATTCAAATAAACATTATTCATAAAGGAGTTGGAGCAATTACTGAAACTGACGTTATGTTGGCTTCTGCTTCAGATGCGATTATTATCGGATTTAATGTCCGTCCTGCCGGAAATGCAAGACAATTGGCTGACAAAGAAGAAATAGACATCCGTTACTACTCTATCATTTACGCCGCTATCGACGACTTGAAAGATGCAATGGAAGGAATGTTGGCGCCAGAAATGAAAGAAGAAGTTCTTGGTACTGCCGAGATTAGAGAATTATTCAAAATTTCTAAAGTAGGTACTATCGCTGGATGTATGGTTATGGATGGTAAAATTCAGAGATCAGCCAAAATCAGAATCATTCGTGAAGGTGTTGTGGTTCACACAGGTGAGCTAATCGCCTTGAAACGTTTTAAAGACGATGTCAAAGAAGTGGCCAAAGGGTACGATTGTGGTATTCAGATAAAAGGATACAACGACATCGAAGAAAGAGATGTTATCGAAGCCTTCCACGAAGTAGCTATCAAAAAGAAATTGAAATAAAATTTCAGATTTATTTAATAGAAATCCCGAGCAATCGGGATTTTTTTTGTTGTGCGCTACGCATACCATATATCTATAGGGTGTAAATCCCGAACGAGCCTGCCAATGGGAATCGTTAGCCAAGAGCAAGGGTGTCTACCGTGAGGTAGAATCTGAAGGAAGCTGGAG
>NZ_JBIKRX010000110.1:0-8116 GCF_044348915.1 Flavobacterium sp.
TCACCATCACTAAAATCGGCGATAATCCAGCGATGGTTCAACACTTTCACTTTATTGATGATGAATTTATTGGCGCCAATTTGATCTTGTCCTACATAAGGATTGCCTTTAGGATTGGCATTCAAATCCATTAATTTTTCGGTTACAACTGGAATCAATTTTTCTACTTGAATCGTTTTGGTCGCGTTCTCAGGATTGAAATAATTCTGGGCATTCTCGTTTTTTTCCAAAGAAAAATAGTTGGCATCAGTCAATTTTGTAGTAGATACTTCTAAATCTTTTTTCAATTTCAATTCTATTTTTGTAGCTTTTTCTTCTTCGAAAGTCAACTTTTTACTGAAATACATAAAGGTAAAAACATTCAAAAGTAAAAGGATGATAAAAAGATACAGCAATAAGGACTTCTTCATTTTTAATTTTATTTAATAGTAATTTCTAAATTATCGTAAGCTAAGAAAACGTTTTTCGGCAGTTTTTGTTGTACCTGTTCGTGAAATCCCATAATGTGACTAATATGAGTAAGATAGGCCCTTTCAGGTTTCAACAAATCGATAAAATCTAAGGCTTCTTGTAAATTGAAATGGGTATTGTGCGGCTCTTCACGCAATGCGTTTACTACCAAAACTTTTAGATTCTTTAATTTGGCAATTTCATTTTCTTCTATCGTTTTGACATCAGTCAAATAAGCAAAATCATCAATTCGGTACCCGAAAACCTGAAGCCGTCCGTGCATTACATTGATCGGAATTGCCCCTTTATCACCGATCGCAAATGGCTGATTATTTACAACTTCAATAGGCTTTACTGAGGGTGCACCCGGATATTTGTTTTCGGTTTCGAAAATATAACCAAATCTTTGTTTGAGGTTTTCAATAACTCGTTGATGTGCATAAATTGGAATATCTCCTTGCTTAAAAAAAAACGGACGAATATCATCTAGGCCTGCCGTATGATCAGAATGTTCGTGTGTGTATAGAATACCATCTACTTTTTGGCAATTTGACTGTAGCATTTGTTGTCTAAAGTCTGGACCGCAATCTATTACATAAGAAAAATTACCCCAACGAATCCAAACTGAAACTCGAAGTCTCTTATCTTTAAAATCTTGACTGTGACAAACTGAATGATTGCTTCCAATGATAGGAATTCCTTGTGAAGTGCCGGTTCCTAAAAAATAAATATTCATCTAAAACGTTTGTTAATTATTATACAAAAATAGCAATAAATCTCTGCAATTTGAAACATATTTTATTAACTTTGCACCAAAACAGCGATTTCTTTATGAAAAGAGACACCGAAATTAAGTTGAAAGGTGACAAAGTCATCGAACAAATTCCTTCTTTAAAAGACAAGGCTCTTCGTATCAATTTGAACGAAAACATCTACGGAACTTTTTCTGAAATTGGTGCAGGACAAGAAACTGTAAGGCATTTTTTTAGAGCTGGAGGTTCCTCAGGTACAATTGCGAAAGCAATGTCGGCTTATGACAAAGATTTTAGTGATGCCATTTATGGAGTCGAAGAAGATGGGCGATACGTAACTGAAAGCCGTCTCAAAAAAATTCTGACTCACGAAGCGGGTTTAATTGAAAAACGATTAAGCAGAAAAAAACACCCCAATAAAATATTTTTCAGCTTCGCAAATACCGTTGCCACCATTGACTTTGCTAAACAATTCAAAGGACACGGATGGGTTGGTATAAAATACCAATTGGAGCCTGAAGAAGAATACAACGAGATCATTTTACACATTCGATTCAAAGAAACTGATGTTCGCTTGCAACAAGAAACACTTGGAATACTCGGTGTAAATTTGATTTATGGTGCTTTTTACAAATACAATAACCCAAAACACTTATTGCGTTATTTGTACGACCATCTTGATAAAGACCAATTAGAAATAGATACCATCAACTTTTCAGGACCACGATTTGCTAATGTAGATAATCGTCTAATGAGTTTGCAGCTGGTAAAAAACGGAATGACTGATGCTGTGATCTTTGATCCAGAAGGCAAAAACATCCTTCCGGCAGCGATATTGTACAAAAAAAATATTCTAGCTTTAAGAGGAAGCTTCCGCCCTGTTACCAAAGTAAATATGGACATGTACGAGGAATCATTAAAAATGTTTCTAAACGAGCAAAAGGTTAACGCTGATAGTACATTAGTTATCTTTGAAATCACGCTGTCCAATTTACGCTCCGACGGTGAAATAGACGAAAAAGATTTTATGGACCGAGCCCAATTGTTATGTTCTCTGGGACAAACAGTAATGATTTCGAATTTCCAAGAATATTATAAAGTGGTGGAATATTTTGCAAAATATACCAAAGCTAGAATGGGATTGGCCATGGGTGTAAACAATTTGATCGAAATCTTTGACGAAAAATACTATCGCCATTTGAGTGGTGGAATCCTTGAAGCTTTCGGAAAATTATTCTACCGTGATATGAAAGTGTATTTGTATCCAATGATTGGCGAAGACGGCGAGATTGTAAACTCAGAAACCTTAATGGTTCATCCTCGAATGAAAGAATTGTATAAGTTCTTTAAATTTAATGGAAAAGTGGTTGATATTGAAAATTACAACCCTAAAAACCTAGAAGTGTTTTCTCGTGAAGTACTGAAAATGATTGGAGAATGCAAGCCAGGTTGGGAAAATATGCTTCCTACAGGTGTGGCCAAAATTATTAAGAAAAAGAAACTTTTTGGGTACAACCCAAATGTACTTTTAGAGAAAGACAATTAGAAACTTAGTATTTCCCATTATAAAAAAGCGAAGAAATTTTTAAAGTTTCTTCGCTTTTTCGCTTCAATTTTGATTTCTATTTCAAAATCTGTGCGGCGTGGGCTTTTGTTTTTACTTCTGAAATTACTTCGTCAATCATTCCGTTTTGGTCAATTACGAAAGTGGTTCTGTGTATGCCGTCGTATTCTTTTCCCATAAACTTTTTGGGGCCCCAAACTCCGAACGCCTGAATTACCGATTTATCTTCGTCTGCCAACAAAGGAAACGGGAAATCGTATTTTTCTTTGAACTTGGCTTGGGCTTTCGCCGCATCAGCACTGACTCCCAAAAGAGCATAATTATTAGCTTGAAAGCGTTCAAAATTATCTCTCAAATCGCAAGCTTCGGCTGTACAGCCTGGCGTATTTGCCTTTGGATAAAAGAAAACCACTAATTTTTTTCCTTTATAATCGGCTAATTTATGGATATTTCCGTCTTGATCGATTCCTGAAAAATCGGGTGCTTGATCTCCTTTTTTTAGTGTTGTCATTTTAAATTTAGAGGTTAAAAGTTAGAAGTTAGAAGTTTAAAATTGCTATTGTAATTGCTATTGAAATTGACTTTCTTTACGACTCAAATTTACTGAAAAATGACCAAACAGGAGCGCGTAACGTTTGTTATAAATACGTTAAAAGAATTCTATCCCGAAATCCCTATTCCCTTAGATCACAAGGATCCTTATACTTTGCTGATTGCGGTTTTGCTCTCGGCGCAATGCACGGATGTTCGGGTGAATCAAATTACACCACTGCTTTTTGCCAAGGCGGACAATCCGTATGATATGGTGAAAATGTCGGTTGAAGAAATCAAGGAAATTATTCGTCCGTGCGGCTTGTCGCCAATGAAGTCGAAAGGGATTCACGGTTTGTCGCATATTCTGATTGAAAAACACGATGGGAAAGTGCCTCAAAGTTTTGAAATGCTGGAAGAGTTGCCTGCTGTGGGTCACAAAACTGCAAGTGTCGTGATGTCTCAAGCCTTCGGTGTTCCAGCCTTTCCGGTGGACACACACATTCACCGTTTGATGCACCGATGGAATTTATCTAATGGCAAAAATGTGGTTCAGACCGAAAAAGATGCTAAACGCCTATTCCCAGAAGAAACTTGGAATAACTTACACCTGCAAATGATTTGGTACGGAAGAGAATATTCTCCAGCTCGTGGTTGGAATTTGGAAAACGATATTATCACTAAAACTGTGGGCAAAAAAACTGTTTTAGATGAATACTATAAAAAAACGTCCCGATAAATATCGGGACGTTTTCTCAATTAGCTATAACTTCGAAACTCATTTTATTGCACTTAATAATATTTAATGCTTTTGAGTAATTTAATAAAAAAGAAATTGTTTCTTTTTCAGGTTTCATCGAATGGGTAACTACATTTTTTTTAGAGTAAATTTTTGCCATATAGTACTAGTTTTTTTAATACAACGCAAAAACTTTTACTATAGTATCAATTCGTTAAAATAATTTGATGTTTGTCGATAACTTTTCTCATATTCATCAAGGCATAACGCATACGACCTAGAGCCGTATTAATGCTAACCCCTGTTACTTCTGAGATTTCCTTAAAACTCATATCTTGATACATTCGCATCAGCAACACTTCTTTTTGATCGGCTGGAAGTTCATCGATTAGTTTTCGAAGGTCAACGTCGACTTGTTCTTGAATGATTTTATTTTCGATTGTAAGCGAATCATCGGTCATAATCGAAAAAATAGAGAATTCCTCCGTTTCTCTGAACATCGGCATTTTTTTGTTTTTTCTAAAATGGTCAATAATAAGATTGTGTGCAATACGCATCACCCAAGGAAGGAATTTACCTTCTTCGTTATAAGAATTGGATTTTAAAGTCTTGATGACTTTAATAAAAGTATCTTGAAAAATATCATTCGAAATATCCCTATCAGAGATTTTCGAATATATAAAACCAAAAATTTTGGATTGATGCCTATTGATTAATATTGTTAACGCGTTTTCGTCGCCTGCAATATAATTGTGTACCAATAAAGAATCAGGGAGTTGTACATTAGCCATAGTAATACCTTTTAGTTTTTAAATAAAAATGGAGCGATTTTTCTAAAAAGTAGTGCTATAAAATAGGCTATGTGTTTATTTGTGTTAATTGATTGGTCAAATTTAACTAATAATTATCTTAAAATGCAAGAAAAAACTATAAAAAAATTAAGAAACACACAAACAACCTCACAAATAACCCTCTTTATAACTAAATACAACTATTGAACTAAGTTAAAAAAATCGAATTGGAAAACTTACATTGTTTCATTTTTGTGATTCTTTGCATGCTATTTCTCATTTTAAAATTGATTACTTTTGTG
Source organism: Flavobacterium sp. (assembly GCF_044348915.1). Taxonomy (GTDB): domain Bacteria; phylum Bacteroidota; class Bacteroidia; order Flavobacteriales; family Flavobacteriaceae; genus Flavobacterium. Next base: position 5,130 of record NZ_JBIKRX010000110.1, read on the forward strand.
AAAATTCGGTTTTACATGCAAATTGACCTTTCTACTTTAGACCCAAAGAAAAATATAATTATCAAAGGAGCTCAAGTGCACAACCTCAAAAATGTGGATGTTGCGATTCCTAGAAACAAATTAGTGGTGATTACCGGACTTTCAGGTTCTGGAAAATCTAGCTTAGCTTTCGATACTTTGTATGCCGAAGGGCAACGTCGTTATGTTGAAAGTTTATCATCCTACGCCAGACAGTTCTTAGGAAGATTAGATAAACCAAAGGTAGAATACATCAAGGGAATTGCACCGGCAATTGCCATTGAACAAAAAGTAAACACGACTAATGCGCGTTCGACAGTTGGAACTTCGACCGAAATTTACGATTACATCAAATTACTATTTGCTAGAGTGGGCCGGACTTTTTCGCCAATATCGGGTCAAGAAGTGAAAAAAAATACCGTTTCGGATGTGATTTCCGATGTAAAAAACATCAAAACCAATAGTAGATGGTTGCTGCTCGCCCCTATTCATTTGGAACACGGTAGGGCTTTAGAAGACAAACTTAAAGCCTTGCTTAATCAAGGGTTTTCAAGAATTTTGGTCGATAATGAAACCGTTCGACTTGACGAGATCGATGCCCATTCGTTAGATGACAAAGATATTTTACTTATTGTAGACCGAATCGTTGTCAATCCAGAAAATTTGGGAGAAGAGGAATTTTACAACCGACTCGCTGATGCCGTTCAAACTGCCTTTTATGAAGGAAAAGGTATTTGTCATTTGCAAGAATTAAATACTGAAAAACGTTTTTCCTATAGCAATAATTTCGAATTGGATGGGATTACATTTTTAGAACCAAACGTGCATTTGTTCAGTTTTAATAATCCGTACGGTGCTTGTCCTGTTTGTGAAGGTTATGGCAATATCATAGGAATTGACGAAGAATTGGTAATTCCGAATACTTCCTTGTCCATTTTTGAAAACGCAATTTATCCTTGGCGTGGAGAAAGTATGGGCTGGTTTCGCGACGAATTGGTAAACAACGCCTATAAGTTTGACTTTCCTATTCACAAACCCTATTTTGAACTTTCGGAAACTCAAAAAGATTTGGTTTGGACAGGGAATAGCTATTTCCAAGGACTGAATGCCTTTTTTAAAGAATTGGAAGACAAAAATTATAAAATCCAAAACCGAGTAATGCTTTCGCGCTATCGTGGCAAAACCAAATGCCATTCTTGCAAAGGAAAACGCTTAAGAATCGAAGCTTCTTATGTAAAAATCAACGGAAAAACGGTTTCAGATTTGGTTGATTTACCAATAAAACATTTGGTTACTTTTTTCAAAAACATCGATTTGGATGCCTATGAACAACAAATTGCCAAACGATTATTGTTAGAAATCAACAATAGATTATCGTTTTTGACCGAAGTCGGTTTGGATTATCTAACATTGAATAGAAATTCAGCCACACTCTCTGGCGGTGAATCGCAACGTATCAATTTAGCAACTTCTCTCGGAAGTAGTTTGGTAGGCTCGATGTACATCTTGGACGAACCTAGCATCGGTTTGCATCCAAAAGACACCGAACGATTAATAAAAGTTTTGCAGTCTTTACGCGATTTAGGAAATACAGTTATTGTTGTCGAACACGATGAAGATATTATGAAAGCCGCCGATATGATTATTGATATTGGTCCCGAAGCAGGAACTTTTGGTGGTGAATTGGTTGCCCAAGGAACTTTCGACGAAATATTGAAATCGACTTCCTTGACGGCAAAATACCTCAACGGAGAAATGGAAATAAAAACCCCTCGCATTCGCCGAAAATGGAATAATTACATTGAGATTCTGGGAGCAAGAGAAAATAATTTACAAAATATTGATGTTAAATTTCCATTGGAATGTTTGACCGTAATTACAGGCGTTTCGGGAAGCGGAAAAAGTACTTTGGTCAAAAAAATCCTCTTTCCGGCGATGCAGAAAAAACTGGATGGCGTTGGTGACAAAGCAGGACAATTTACTGAAATGCGTGGGTATTACCATAAGATTCAACATATCGAATACGTTGATCAAAATCCAATTGGGCGAAGTTCCCGTTCGAATCCTGTGACGTATATCAAAGCGTATGATGATATTCGAGATTTGTTTGCCAAAGAAAAACTATCTAAAATTCGGGGGTATCAACCCAAACATTTTTCATTTAATGTGGATGGCGGAAGATGCGAAACCTGCAAGGGCGAAGGCACTATCAATGTTGAAATGGTTTTTATGGCAGATGTCCAATTGCATTGCGAAACCTGCAACGGCAAACGATTCAAGAAAGAAGTGCTCGAAGTCACTTTCGATGGCAAGAACATTCATGATATTTTGACGATGACCGTTGATGATTCTATTGCTTTTTTTACTGCCAATAAACAAAACAAGATTATCCAAAAATTACAACCGCTGCAAGACGTAGGTTTGGGTTATGTACAATTAGGACAATCCTCTTCTACCCTTTCGGGCGGCGAAGCACAACGAATCAAATTGGCTTCGTTCTTGGTCAAAGGTGCTACCAAAGAAAAAGCGCTTTTTGTTTTTGATGAACCAACGACAGGATTACATTTTCACGATATTAAAAAGCTCTTGGCTTCGTTCGAGGCATTAATTGAAAAAGGACATTCTATTTTAGTGATTGAACACAATCTAGATTTGATAAAATGTGCCGATTGGATTATTGATTTGGGACCTGAAGGTGGCGAAAATGGAGGGCAATTACTAGCCGAAGGAACTCCCGAAGACATCATTAAAAGCAAAAAATCAGTTACGGCGAAGTATTTGAAACAGAAATTATAGCACTTTTTTAATCATTTTAAATGCTAAAAAAAGTTCCTTATGATTCAACTTAATAGGTATAGGCGTTTAGGCCGCCCAAAAACGAAAATAGTATTACCTTTGTCAAATGAGTACAAGGGAGAAATTTATAGGTGTGAATTCAATAACATTTAACAAGCGATTTAAGGAAGATG
>NZ_JBIKRX010000003.1:0-78399 GCF_044348915.1 Flavobacterium sp.
TAAATAGTATAAATCTAAAAAACTTGTGTGGCTATTTGCTGAATATTATCAGATTTCCCCATCGAATAATAATGCACACAAGGCACTCCAAATTCAATCAATTCTTTCGATTGCTGTACGGCGAACTCAACCCCTATTTGACGCACAGCAGCGTTATCTTTCGCTTGTTCTATAGAATGAATCAAATCCTGCGGCATATCTAACCAAAATACTTGTGGCAATAATTGCAAATGACGTTTTACTGCTACTGGTTTTATTCCTGGAATGATTGGAACCGTAATTCCGATGGCCCGGGCAGCTTCGACAAACTTGAAGTATCTTTGGTTATCAAAAAACATTTGTGTCACGATATAATCGGCACCAGCATCGACTTTATCTTTCAGCCTTTTTAAATCAGCTTCTAGACTTGGTGCTTCGATGTGTTTTTCAGGATAACCCGCAACTCCAATACAAAAATCAGGCGCGTTTTGCATTGGCAAAGTATCGTGCAAAAACTGTCCGGCATTCATCGCTTTGATTTGTTTTACCAAATCCACTGCATAATGATTTCCTCCTTTGGTAGGTTCAAAATACTTTTCCCCTTTCATTGGATCACCGCGAAGAGCAACCAAATTGTCAATTCCTAAATAATGACAATCGACCAATAAATACTCTGTTTCTTCTTTAGTAAAACCGCCACAAAGTACGTGAGGGATTGCATCTACACCGTATTTATGTTGAATAGAAGCGCAAATTCCAACCGTTCCAGGACGCATACGCGTAATGCGACGATCAAATAGCCCATCTTTCTCGATATATACATATTCTTCCCTAGAAGTAGTTACGTCAATAAATGGCGGTTTAAACTCCATTAAAGGGTCGATACTAGCGTATAAATCTTTGATATTACTCCCTTTTTGTGGCGGAACAATCTCGAAAGAAAACAAAGGTTTTCCTTGAGCGTCTTCTATATGTTGTGTTACTTTCATTTAAAAAAAATGTATAATGTATTTTGTAAATTGTATAATGTATTTGTAGCTGTATTTTTTCTTTCAATATACATTCTACAATCTACAATATACAGAAATTTAATCTGCTATATTCGGATTCAACCATTTCATTGCCTTATCGGTAGAAATACTTCTTCGTTTCGCGTAATCAATAACTTGGTCTTCTTTTATTTTTCCGAGACCAAAATATTTGCTTTCAGGATTTCCAAAGTAATAACCAGAAACCGAAGAAGCCGGCCACATTGCCATACTTTCGGTCAATGTTACTCCAATTTTATTTTCTACATCAAGCAATTTCCAAATGGTCGGTTTCTCTAAATGGTCGGGACAAGCTGGATAACCAGGTGCTGGACGAATTCCTTTGTATTCTTCGGCAATCATTTCATCATTGGTCAAGACTTCATCTTTTGAATACCCCCAAATTTCTTTACGGATTTTTTCGTGAAGATATTCGGCAAATGCTTCTGCAAAACGGTCTGCCAATGCTTTGACCATAATCGAATTGTAATCGTCCAAATCCTTTTCGAATTCAGCTGCCCAGTCGTCAACGCCAAAACCAGTCGTTACACAAAAAGCTCCCATATAATCGGTTACTCCGTTATCTTTTGGAGCGATAAAATCCGCCAAAGCGATGTTTGGAGCTCCCGCAGTTTTCTGTGCTTGCTGACGCAAAGTGAGGAAAGTTATCGGTTGTCCGTTATCCGTTGTCGGTAAAATTTCAATATCATCATCATTTATTGTATTCGCTGGGAAAATGCCATAAATCCCTTTGGCTTGTAATTTCTTTTCTTTCAAAATTACTTTCAACATTTCCTGTGCATCGGCAAAAACTGAAGTTGCTTGTTCACCAACAACCTCATCCGTTAGAATAGCAGGATATTTTCCGAACAATTCCCAAGTTCTAAAAAACGGCGTCCAATCGATGTAAGGAACTAAAACATCCAAATCCACTTCAATCACTTGTTCGCCAATGATATTTGGTTTTACTGGAGTGAAATTTGCCCAATCCAATTGTAATTTATTTTTACGAGCATCTTCAATACTCAAGAAATTTTTGTCACGCGAACGATTCAAAAACGATTCTCTAAAAGCATCGTAATCGGTTCGAATATCGCTGGTGTATTGTTCTTTATTATGGTCCAATAAATTTCCAGCTACCGTAACGGCTCTCGAAGCGTCGTTAACGTGAATTACTGTTCCTTTGTATTGTGGTGCAATTTTCACGGCAGTGTGCGCACGCGAAGTCGTTGCTCCACCAATCATTACTGGAATTTTCATTCCTCTTTTGTCTAATTCTTTGGCTAAATAAACCATTTCATCCAAAGATGGCGTGATTAATCCGCTCAAACCGATAATATCAACCTCGTGCTCTATGGCTGCAGCGATAATTTTTTCGGGAGGAACCATTACGCCAAGGTCAATAATTTCGTAATTGTTACAAGCCAAAACCACCGAAACAATATTTTTTCCAATATCGTGAACGTCGCCTTTTACAGTTGCCATCAATATTTTTCCGTTCCCTTCTTTGTCGCCCGCTTGTTTTGAAGCTTCGATATAAGGCAACAAATAGGCCACAGCTTTTTTCATTACACGTGCTGATTTTACCACCTGTGGCAAAAACATTTTTCCTGAACCAAACAAATCTCCAACCACATTCATTCCCGCCATCAAGTTGATTTCGATTACTTCAATGGGTTTTGTGGCTGCCAATCGAGCCTCTTCCACATCAATTTCTATAAAAGCATCAACTCCTTTTACCAATGAGTGTGTGATTCTTTCCTGAACAGTTCCGGAACGCCATTCTTGTACCGCAACTTCATTACTTTTGGCATCACCTTTTACATTCTCGGCAAAATCCAATAAACGTTCTGTAGCATCATCACGACGGTTCAGGATTACATCTTCTACGTGTTCTAATAAATCTTTTGGGATTTCATCATAAATAGACAACATCTCTGGATTCACGATTCCCATCGTCATTCCGTTTTTGATGGCGTGATACAAGAAAACCGAGTGCATTGCTTCACGAACGGTGTCATTTCCTCGAAACGAAAACGATACGTTGCTCACACCACCACTGATGTGTGCGTGTGGTAAATTTTCGCGAACCCATTTGGTTCCTCTAAAGAAATCCAATGCATTCAAGCGGTGTTCTTCCATTCCGGTTGCCACTGGAAATATATTCAAATCGAAAATAATATCCTGTGGAGGAAAACCTACTTTATTGACTAAAATATCATACGAACGCTGACAAATCTCTACTCTACGATCAAAATTATCAGCTTGTCCTACTTCGTCAAAAGCCATAATAATAGCAGCGGCGCCATAACGTTTGATTAATTTGGCGTGATGAATAAAGGCTTCTTCTCCTTCTTTCAAGGAAATCGAATTGACCACGCATTTTCCTTGCACAACCTTCAAACCGGCCTCAATGATGTCCCATTTCGAACTGTCAATCATAATCGGCACACGAGAAATATCCGGTTCGGCAGCGATTAAATTCAAGAATTTCACCATTGCATATTCACCATCGAGCATTCCTTCATCCATATTGATGTCGATAACTTGGGCTCCACCCTCGACTTGTTGTCTGGCGATATCTAGTGCCTCATCGTACTTCTCTTCCTTGATCAATCGAAGAAATTTTCGTGAACCGGTTACGTTCGTACGTTCCCCAATATTTACAAATACGCTTTCCGGCGTAATGATTAAGGGTTCCAATCCCGATAAAACTAGGTTTCTTCTTTTTTCTGCTTCTGCCATTTTTTTATTTTTTATTTAACAACGGAATAAATTCCGTTGCAATTGACATCTTCATCCAACGGATTAAAATCCGTTGCTACAAAACGGGTCGTTCCTACGGAACTCTTATGATGCTATCGCGAGCGTCACGCTCGTGCCTATTCTAATTTTTTTTTAAATCTTTTTCCTGCCTTTGTTTGAAGGCACGGGCTAGAAGCTCGCGCTAGCAGGGGACTCGCGCTAGCTGGGCAGATAAATAATTTCACTTAACCTTTTAATTTTTTTTACATCATTAAACATATTCTCAATAATTTCAAAATCTAAAACAAAATTTGTAATAATAAATTCATTCCCATCTTTGCATAATAACTTTGTATATCCAAAATTACGTAATAGATTTTTATAATGTTTTGTTGACAAATGAAATTCAACTGATTTTAAATTTGTAGAATTTATAATATACGAATACGTATTTTTAATTATTGTAACATTTCTGTTATCATAATCAATTGTAATTTTTGTGTTTTTTTCATAAAAAACATATTTTATGAATTGATAAATTACCAAACTGAAATAGTAAAATAAATAAGAATTAATAATCAAAAAAAATACTCCGAAAAATCCTGCTTTGTAATTATTATTCCAAAAGCCAGATAGACATTTGAAATTGCCATAAATCATCAAAGGGAAAAACAAGATTAATAAAATAATCAAAAGAATTTCAAATAAAAATTTGAAATTTAGTAATCTATATGTTTTAATTTTAGGCATAGTCTTTTGCTGTTTTAGTATCAACAAATAAAAAATTCGTAATACACAAAATCAAATTATTACATCACCGCCTCTGAAACCCTAGGTTTATAATCCTTCGCAATATCAGCAATCAACTTGATATGTTCCGGAGTTGTTCCGCAACAACCTCCTATAATGTTTACTAAATTATCTTCTAGATAACTTCGTATTTGAGCTTGCATTTGCCCTGGTGTTTCGTCGTATTCTCCAAATGCATTGGGCAATCCAGCATTGGGATGTGCTGATATATTGAATGAAGTATTATGTGACAATGTCTGCAAATAAGGTTTCAACAAATCGGCTCCCAAAGCGCAATTGAAACCTACACTCAACAGCGGAATATGTGAAACCGAGATTAAAAAGGCTTCCACCGTTTGTCCCGAAAGTGTTCTTCCAGAAGCATCGGTAATGGTTCCTGAAACCATAATCGGAATATCTATTTTGCGTTCTTCTTTCACTTCTTCAATAGCGAAAAGCGCAGCTTTGGCATTCAAGGTATCGAAAATAGTTTCTACCAAAAGTAAATCTACTCCTCCGTCAATTAAAGCTTCAACTTGTTGTTTGTAAGCAATACGCAGATCATCGAAGGTTACAGCTCTATAACCTGGATCGTTAACGTCTGGCGACATACTTGCCGTACGGTTTGTCGGCCCAATTGAACCGGCTACAAAACGGGGTTTTTCTGGATTTTTGGCTGTGAATTCATCGGCTACTTCACGGGCAATTTTTGCCGATTCGTAGTTGAGTTCATAAACATATTCTTCAAGATGATAATCCGCCATTCCGATAGTGGTTCCTGAGAAAGTATTCGTTTCCACGATATCGGCTCCGGCTTCAAAATACAAAGCGTGCACTTCTTTTATCGCTTTTGGTTGGGTAATAGACAACAAATCGTTGTTCCCTTTGAGCGAATGTGGAAAGTCTTTGAATTGTTCTCCTCGGAAATCTTCCTCAGAGAAATTATAGCGTTGCAACATCGTTCCCATTGCTCCATCGAGCACGAGAATTCGTTTTATGATTTCTTCTTGAATGTTTGACATAACTTATTTTTTATTTTTTCACCGCAAAGTCGCAAGGACGCAAAAGCTTTTTGTCATTTTCTTTTTACCGCGAAGACGCTAAGGCGCAAAGGGTATCTAGTTAATTTTGATGAGTATTGTATTTTTGATTAGCCTAAAAATGAACCGTTTCGGCACTATTTATTGCTAAAAAATAATCGGTGCAAAGTAAAGACATAGCGCGATGAATCGCAAATATAAGGAGTGTTTATTGTTTACCTTTTAAAGCTTGGGTGATTTCGTTCATTTTATCCACTTTTTCCTGAAAATCGCCTTTTAGGGTTTTGCGGTATTCATTCAGGTTTTCGACCATTGAATTAATGTCGTCTGGGATAATTTCTTCGAAAAATTCGCGCAATCTTTTGGCAGTAGTTGGGGATTTACCATTGGTGGAAATAGCGATTTTTACATTTCCTTTGGTAACGATTCCACCCAAATAATAATCGCACAAAGGTGGTGTATCGGCGATGTTGCAAATCAAATGTCGTTTTCGGCATAAATCGTACACTCGTTTGTTGACTTCCAAATTGTCGGTGCAAGCAATAACCAAATGTCGTTTTTTGAGCATTTTTTTCTTGAACTTGGATTGCGTCAATTTTACCGAAGGATGTTTTTCGACTAATGCTTCTAATTCTGGTAAAAAATGTATCGCTACTACCTCAACATTGGCATTCGGACTGGATTTGAGCATAAAGGACAATTTTTCTAAACCTACATTTCCTCCACCCACAATGAGCACATCGAGTTGGTTTAGTTTTAGAAAAATTGGGTATAGTTCGTTCCTCTCCCCAGCCCTCTCCGAAGGAGATGAAGTCGAGTCCTGATTGTTAGAATATGATGTGTTTTTGTCCATTATTATATTTGCATATCAGTTACTGATGCCCATTTTACAGTATGTGATTTATAAAAAATAAAGTTTTATTAGCTTGAAACCATTAAGAGATTAAGGTTCATTAAGGCTAAAACTTAATTTTCTTAATCTCTTAATGGTTCAATAAACATTTTAATTTTTGTTTGCTTTGCAGAAAATCGAATTGTTTTATTCTCTAGCGCAAACTTTATCGGAAATAAATTCCTTGTAAAATCCTTTTAATTTATTGCGTTCTTTCACGACTTCACCAATAACGATGATGGCTGGCGAACTCAAATTTTTCTTATGTACAACTTCAGCAATGGTATCAATAGTTCCAAAACCTACTTTTTCGTTAGGCATTGTTCCGTTTTGAATAATCGCAACGGGAGTTTCTCCTTTGGATTCGTTTTGAAACAAAGCAATGATTTGGTCTAACTTGCTCATTCCCATCAAAATTACAACAGTTGCAGTAGATTTGGCTGCCAAAGCCACATCTTTTGATAAATTTCTATCTGAAGTGGTGCCTGTGATTACCCAAAAACTTTCGGAAACGCCTCTTTTTGTCAATGAAATTCCTTGATTGGCGGGAACAGCAACCGAAGATGAAATTCCTGGAATTACAACAGTAGGAATTCCGAAACTTTCAACATATTCGATTTCTTCGCTTCCACGACCAAAAATGAAAGGATCGCCACCTTTTAGTCGTACTACATTTCCGTAAGTCAATGCATTATCTACAATTAACTGATTGATTTGATCTTGCGAATAGGCGTGACAACCTTTTCTTTTGCCAACAAATAGTTTGATGGACTTTTTTGGTGCGTAAGCCAATATTTCTTCGTTTGCCAAAGCATCATACAAAACCACATTGGCTTCAGCAAGTGCTTTTACACCTTTGATAGTCAGTAAATCTGGATCGCCGGGACCAGCGCCTACTAATGTTACTTTGGGTTTTACGATTTTATTCATTTTTTAAATCTTTGACTCTATACAATTCAATTTTTTCAAAAAAAGCAATTGCTTCTTCAATATATTTTTTTGCAAATTCGCCAGAAGGCTCATTTTGGTTGATTTGATACACTAAATCTCTGAAAGTAGATTTCAATTCGATTTTGTTTGTCGCTGTAAAAATAGTGTCGAACAAATCGATGATTCCTGCGTGATGATTTGTTTTTTCGTTTTCGGCAAGCAATATGGCTTTGGCACCATTTACAAATCCGGCATATGCTAAATAAATTGCATCTGACCATTTTTTCTCTTCGAAAGCTTCTTGTGCAAAAGTCAATTTGTCTTTGGCTTCGAAAATTAAAGTAGCCACTAAATCAATTACAACTCCTGCACATTCGCCCACACCAATGGCTTTTACATAATTATCTGCATTTCCCCAATCGACGAAATCAGCGTCAGTAAGATTTGTAATATCAGCAAGTGGCGTCAATAAATCGAAAAAATATTTCTCGCCTTTGGCATCGTAATAATCCAAAAATTTAAGTCCGTTGGCATTCGCTTCGAAATCATTCAAAATAAAACGCAAGGCTTCAGGACCACGACGACTCGGAATTTTGATTACTTTATCAGCAAATCTTCCATTTCCATTACCTAAATTTCCTCCTCCTAACAACACTTGCAGTGCTGGAGCAACTAGCTTTCCTGAATTAATCGACATTCCTTGAAAACCAATTTCGGCCATATTATGTTGCCCACAAGCATTCATACAGCCACTGATTTTTATGGTAATATCTTTGTTCTCGTTGTACTGTGGATATTCGGCGGCCAAAACCCTTTCTAGCTCTGTTGCGATTCCTGTACTGCTTGCAATTCCAAGATTACAAGTATCAGTTCCTGGACAAGCGGTAATATCGGCAGTTGAATTGTATCCTAAAGCTACGAATCCAAGTTTTTCTAATTCTTGGTAAAAAAAGACTAAATTATCTTCTTTTATATTACGAATAAGAATGTCTTGTCTTAGTGAAAAACGCAATTCATTCGCTCCATAATTTTTAATCAAATCAGCCAATAATCGGGCTTTGTCTGTATAAAAATCACCCAAAGGAACTTTGATCCCGATGGCTACATATCCTGATTGTTTTTGTTGAATTACATTCGATTTTTTCCAAGCTTCAAAAGCGGCAAGATCAGCAATTTCTACTTTTGGCGCTACTTTCAACGGTTCTGGAATTGGGCTATCAAAAGCCGTTGTATCAATTTCGAAAGATTGGCAAGACAAAGCTTTTTTCTCTTCTTCGACCAATCGTAAAAATTCATTTTTTCCTAAATCTTTCACTAAGAATTTCATACGGGCCTTCAAACGTTTGGCTCTTTCGCCGTGACGGTCAAACACTCTAAGAATTCCTTCCGTGGTTGGAATTATTTGGTTTGCGGGAATAAATTCCGACAACAATTCGGCGTGATGTGGCTGAGAACCCAATCCACCGCCCAGCATTACTTTGAACCCTTTTTCTCCATTTACTATTTTTGGAATAAATCCTAAATCGTGCAAATAACTCAAAGCTGTATCTTTATCCGATGATGAAAATGACATTTTAACTTTTCGTCCCATTTCCTGACAAACAGGATTTCTCAAAAGATATTGAAACAACCCGTAAGCATACGGAGATACATCAAATGGCTCTTCGGGATCAATTCCTGCGTTTTCGCTAGCGGTAATGTTACGAACGGTATTTCCACACGCTTCACGAAGCGTAATATCACTTTTTTCTAACTCGGCCCAAAGTTCCGGAGTTCTATCCAAACTCACATAGTGAATTTGAATATCTTGACGTGTTGTAATATGCAAACGACCTCTTGAATATTCATCAGAAACATCAGAAATACGATGCAATTGCTCGCTCGTTACTTTACCAAACGGTAATTTAATACGAATCATTTGCACACCCTCTTGACGTTGACCGTAAACACCACGCGCCAAACGAAGACTACGAAAGCGCTCTTCATCGATTTTTCCGTCACGGAATAAAGCAATTTTTCTTTCTAAATCGATGATGTCTTTTTGGACAATTGGGTTCTCTATTTCAGTTCTAAAACTTTCCATACTTTCTCTTTTGTGTTTGTTGTTTATGGTTTATTGTTTGTGTCGAACAACGAATCGTCAACCATAAATTAATAACTATTTTATAAATCCAACGCCTGCAGTTGTATTGGTCGACGTATCAATTAGTATAAACGCTCCATTCGACTTGTTCTCGCTGTAAGCATCAAAATACAAAGGCTTACTTAACTTTATTTTCACTTCTCCAATTTCGTTGATAGCTAATTGTGACGCTTCTTTTGTTCCTGAATAGTCAGTAGAAATCGTATTTTGTACCGCATCTATTTTGGCTAAAACACGGTTTGTATTGTGCTGAACGATGTATTTTGTTCCAGCTACTAATTTTTTACTGTCCATCCAGCAAATTGTAGTTTCAATGTCTTTCTCCACTCTAGGAAGTTCGCCGCTTTTTACGATCATATCGCCACGAGTCACATTGATATCATTTTCCAATTCGATTGTAATTGACGAACCTGCAACGGCTTCATCGAATTGTGCATCGAAGAAATGAATCTTAGAAACTTTTGACTCAGTCAATGAAGGAAGCACCGTTACGGCATCTCCAACTTTGATATTATTTCCGTATAATTTTCCAGCGTATCCTCTAAAATCGTGGTATTCTTCGGTTTTTGGACGAATCACTGTTTGAACTGGGAAACGCACTTTCCCTTTTTCGAAAACGTCTTTCGGTTCTAAACCTTCTAAATGTTCCAAAATAGTTTGCCCGTCATACCAAGGTATATTTTCGGATTTGTCTACTACATTTCCACCGTTGATTGCACTTAAAGGAATGTAACTTACTACTTGTTCTTTGAACGTGCTTTTGGCATTTAAGGCTTGAAAATCGGCTTTGATTTTGTTGTAAACTTCTTCCGAATAATCAACTAAATCCATTTTGTTTACCGCAACAATCACTTCTTTCACTCTCAATAAATTATTGATGAAAAAGTGACGGTAGGTTTGCTCAATAACTCCTTTTCGAGCATCAATCAAAATAATGGAAACTTGCGAAGTCGAAGCTCCAGTAACCATATTTCTAGTATATTCAACGTGACCTGGCGTATCGGCAATGATGTAACTTTTCTTGGCTGTCGAAAAATAAATATGTGCCACGTCTATCGTAATACCTTGTTCACGCTCGGCAACTAAACCATCGGTAGCCAAAGAAAAATCCAGATAATCGTATCCTTTTTGCTTACTGCTTCTTTCTATTGCTTCAATTTTATCGGTTGTCAACGATTTTGTATCGTATAATAATCTCCCGATTAATGTGCTCTTTCCGTCATCTACACTTCCTGCTGTTGCTATTTTTAAAACTTCCATATTCTGAAATTATATATTGTAATTTATTGTATGATGTATATTGTATTGTTGTAGAATGTCTATTGTATTGTACTAGAATGTATATTGTATTCTTATGAAATTAATGTGATAAAGATGCTTTGTAAATTAGCAAATCCCTTCTTTACAATTTGTCATTATACACTATACATTTTTTACATTATACAATTCTCTAAAAGTATCCTTGTTGTTTTCTTTTTTCCATTGCAGCTTCCGAACGTTTGTCATCGATTCTGGCTCCTCTTTCAGAAATTGTAGAAGTTCTGATTTCGCCAACAACCTCAGCAATTGTAGCTGCATACGAATCAACTGCTGCGGTACAACTCATATCTCCAACAGTTCTAAAACGCACAATTCTTTCTTCTACAACCTCATCTTCTTCTTGGTAAACAAATGGAGAATGTGACCAAATCATACCATCTCTAATGAATACTTTTCTTTTATGTGAAAAGTAAATAGATGGAATTTCAATTTTTTCTTGTTCGATATAACTCCAAACATCTAATTCTGTCCAGTTTGAAATTGGGAAAACACGAACGTTTTGTCCGATTTCGATTTTTCCGTTCAATAAATCGAATAATTCTGGGCGTTGGTTTTTTTCGTCCCATTGACCAAAATCATCACGAACCGAGAAAATACGTTCTTTAGCTCTCGCTTTTTCTTCGTCACGACGTGCACCACCAATACAAGCATCAAATTTGAATTCTTCAATTGCATCTAAAAGTGTAGTCGTTTGCAACATATTTCTACTTGAATAACGCCCTGTTTCTTCGATTACTTTTCCTTCGTTGATAGAATCTTGCACATTGCGAACAATTAACTCTAATCCTAATTCAGCAACCAAACGATCTCTGAATTCGATAGTTTCAGGAAAATTGTGTCCTGTATCTACGTGCAATAAAGGAAAAGGAATTTTGGCCGGGAAAAATGCTTTCTGCGCCAAACGCACCAATGTAATGGAGTCTTTTCCTCCTGAGAAAAGCAAAACCGGCTTTTCGAATTGAGAAATAACTTCTCTAAATATGTAAATCGCTTCGCTTTCTAAAGCATTTGTTTTTAACATCGAACTCATTTTGTTTTAATATTTTGCCACCCTTTCACGAATTATTCTATTAATTACTAATTCAACAAAGTTTTTTAAATCCGTGAAATTCGTGGCCGTTTCTTAATTATATACTTATTTTATTTTTGATGTAAACCGCATTCTTTGTGGCTCGATTCCCACCACCATCTTCCGGCTCTAATATCTTCATCCGCTGTGATTGCTCTGGTACAAGGCGCACAACCAATGCTTACAAAACCTTGTTTGTGTAATGCATTTTGTGGCACATTATTTTTTTCTAAATAGTCTTCGACTTCTTTCAAAGACCATTTTAATAATGGATTGAATTTTATAATGTCAAAATGTGCGTCGTATTCAAACAAATCGAAACTATTTCTATTCTCTGATTGCTCGGCTCTTAATCCCGTAATCCAAATGGCATTTCCTTTCAAAGCTTTGGTCAAAGGCGCTACTTTTCGAATAAAACAACATTCTTTTCTATTTTCGACCGAATCGTAGAAACTGTTCGGTCCTTTGGTTTCCAATAATTTTTCTACCGAAGCTGCTTCTGGGAAAAAGACTTTTATTTCTTTTTTATACTTTTTCAACGTTTTATAAAAAACATCGTAGGTTTCCTGAAACAATCGACTAGTGTCCAAAGTAAAAATGGTTATTGGTAAATCGTTTTTGGCTATTAAAGCCGTAATCACTTGGTCTTCCTGTCCGAAAGAAGTCGAAAAAACCACTTTTCCTTGATATTCGCTAGCCAAAAAAACTAAAGTTTCCTCGATGGAAAATCCTTTCGTTTTTTCTAATAAAGCATTTACAATTGCTACACTCATTATAATAATTTTTTCCTCACCTCAACCCTCTCCAAAGGAGAGGGAGAAAAGTGGATTTATATTAATTTAGACAAAGTTCTTAAACTTAAAATGATAATCAGGATTCCTACAGCAATCATCATAGGTTTTCTTTGAATTTTATTCACCAGAAAAGCAGCAAGAGGAGCTGCAATAACGCCACCCAAAATCAATCCAATGATTACTTGCCATCCGCTAATTCCTCCGAAAATCATAAAGGTAACCCCGCTGGCAAAAGAAACTGCAAACTCCGCCGCATTTACTGAACCAATGGTATAGCGAGGATTTCTACCACGACCTAACAAGGTAGATGTTACAATTGGCCCCCAACCACCACCGCCTACAGAATCCATAAAACCTCCAAAAGAGGCTAAAAGATCTAATCTTTTTGTTTTCTTTTTTACAATATTCTTAACTAATGCCTTTTTAATGATGATAACAGCCAACACAATCATATATACTGCTATAAAAGGCTTTATAACATCTCCATCAATTACATCAGCCAACAAATAAGCCCCTGCAATCGAGCCTAAAACACCAGGGATTAAAAGATGTTTGACCAATTTTTTATTGATATTTCCAAATTTATGATGGGAAACTGCAGAAGCTCCGGTAGTAAACATTTCGGCAACGTGAACTCCAGTGCTACTGATTGCTGGCGGAACACCGTACGCCAACAAAAACGAAGTAGAAGTCGCACCATAACCCATCCCTAGAGTTCCATCAACCAATTGTGCAAAAACACCAATAGCAAAAAACACCAAAAACTCTTTGTTAAATCCAGCTAAGAAATTGTTCCAAGTAAAATCAGCATAATGATTGTATATCAAAACGGTTAATAAAACCACAATCAAAAAAACGGGGACAAAAATCCAAAGTTGTTTGGCAAAAGAACTATTTTGCGCTACACCTACAGAGTCACTAAAACTTTTTACAAATCTCTTAATCATAATTTTATTGTATTTTCTACAAAAATCTATTACCCTATCGGCTTAATAGATTAGTTGGCAAAAATACTACTTTATTCCAAATAACAAAATAATATTTAAAAAAAATTACGGATTAAAATGCAATATCAGCGAGCGTATTGTTTTCGAGAATCATTAAAGTGTTGTCCCGAACCTCCATCATCAATTTGCGAACGGCACAAATAGATTCATCGTTACAATCGTCGCATTTTTCGTAGAAGTTGTGACTAGCGCAAGGTAATAAGGCAATTGGGCCTTCAAGAATACGATAGACTTTAGCCATATTGATGTCTTTGGGTTCTTTGATGAGATAGTAACCTCCGCCCTTTCCTTTTTTGGCACCCAAAAAACCAGAATGACGCAGGAGTAACAAAATACTTTCTAAAAATTTCAGCGAAATATGCTCTGCTTTGGCAATTTCAGCAATTTGCACTGGCGTATTGTCTTTCTGGCGAGCCAAGAAAGTCAGTGCTTTGATTCCGTATTTTGTTTTTTTTGAGAGCATTTATAAGATTTATGAATAGTTGTTAAATTTACAACAATTTCTTTTTATCCTCTAAAAAAGTTTTTGCATTTAAGTTAGTAACTACTTTTTTACCTGTTTGTTCTTCTAATGCTTTACGAGCATTTCCAGCAATAGTTCCTCCTCGTTTTGCTACGGTTGCGCTTTCAATAAAATTTTTCGGATTCACGGCTTGGGATATATCTTTAGTCGAAGCTTCAGCCAGCATATTCAAAATCAATTCGGTGTTGGTCATATTGTCCCGAAGATTTTCTTTTTTCAACCCTTTTAATGTTTTGTATTCTTTGGTTGTTTTTCCCGACCAAGTTTTGGTAATAATATCGGTCAAGCTAGCAAATTGTTGCCCTTCTTTCAGTCCTAATCTTTTCCATTCATCGGTCAATTCTTTACGAATTTCGACAGTTTTCAGTCTCTGATTGATCCAATTTTCGCTGTATCCAAGATTCAAATATTGCTCTAAAGCCCTATCAATAGTTAGTTCTGGGTCTTGCATTTCGTTTAATCGCTCGTTAGCTATTTGAGCTAACCACAACTTAAAAGGCTCTGCTTTGGGCGAAGGAATAGATTGTATTAATCGAAAAAGCTGCTCGGTGGTAGCAACATCGGCTAAACGCATTTTGCCATCAGCAGCTTGCATTTTCAACCCGTGACAATTCGTCACGGTTTCATTTCCTTCAACCTTTAGACGCTGTTTTAGCTTACGCCAATACGCATTTGCGTCCACACTTTCTGTTAAAACGGCAATAACGTCAATAATAGAAAAATACCATTCTTCCTTATCTTCACTCCATAAAGTGCGAACTTTTTTTTCTTCAAATAATTTTATTTCGTTTGGATTTTGCATTGTAGTGTATTTTGTTTTTCAGCAATTTATAAAATCGTTTGAGCTTCTAGGTTTGTCAAAAAAGTCAACCCTTTGATGCCGTATTTTGTTTTTTATGAGAGCATTTTTATGTTTGATTTTTGAATTTAATTTAATTCTTCAACTACAAATTTCCTAACTTTGCCAACAAGTTCGAGTAATTTAAAGTTACTCACATTAAGATTAGACTCTAGCATTTTTTGTTTTATAATCAAACCGTCAATCTCTAACTCATCACCGTATTTATCAGAATAAAATACTTCATTTGCAGGTTTCCAGTGGGTAGCAGAATCTCTAAGACATTTTAACATATATAAAGCACTACGATGTTTAAAGTCATCTTTAGTTTCCAAAAACTGAGTCTTGTTGTTTTGTGTACTATTCAAACAATAACCCTTTATTCTTTCTTGAATAGCAATCAAAAGGTTTGCTCTTGAAAATGCTGCACAATGATTAATCAAAGCTTCAAGTTTTTCCGGAGAATTTAAATAACAACTAAATTCTGTTCCACGAATTATACAACTATCCGATGTTCCCTTCGCGTCAACATCAATTTTATCAATCGGTAGACCAAGTTCTTTTTGACTATCAAAAGTAACTCTTGTAGCATAAACCAACGCTCGAAAAGTCTCAACAATTGTATCTATGTCAATCAAAAGCATTTCTTTATTATATTCTGCTACCATATTTACAATTATTAGATTTAATCAAATATAGTATTTTTTTACGACAATGCCTGCTCCAAATCAGCAATAACATCTTTCACGGTTTCTAATCCTACAGAAACACGTACCAAACCATCGGTAATACTTACTGCCAAACGTTCTTCGACAGACAATTTACTATGTGTTGTTGAGGCTGGATGCGTTACAATAGTTCTGGTGTCGCCTAAATTGGGTGACAATGAACACAATTTTATTTTATCTAAGAAAGCTCTTCCCGCTTCAATTCCACCTTTGATTTCGAAAGCCACAATGTTGCCACCCAATTTCATTTGCTTTTGGGCAATCTCATATTGAGGGTGCGATTTCAGGAACGGATATTTCACCAAACTTACATTTGAATGTTGTTCTAAAAACTCGGCTACTTTCAAGGCGTTTTCGCAATGTCTGTCTAATCGAATGGCCAAAGTTTCTAAACTTTTAGACAAAACCCAAGCATTAAACGGTGACAAAGAAGGTCCTGTCAATCGAGAAAACAAATAGATTTTTTGAATCAATTCGGCATCACCAACGGTTATTCCTCCCAATACACGCCCTTGACCGTCCATTAATTTAGTTGCCGAATGGATAACCAAATCGGCACCCCATTTTATAGGTTGTTGCAAATATGGCGTTGCAAAACAGTTGTCGATTATCAAAATCAAATTGTGTTTTTTAGCAATTGTTCCAAGTAATTCTAAATCAATAATATCTACCGCTGGATTGGTAGGCGATTCGGCAAAAAGAATTTTGGTGTTTGGTTTGATACAACTTTCGATGGTTTCTGGCATGTTAATGTCAAAATAGGTTGTTTCTATTCCCCATTTTGGAAAATAATTGATAAACAAGGAGTGTGTTGCGCCAAATACACTGCCTGCCGAAACAATATGATCACCTGAATTCAACAAAGCCGCCAAAGTAGAATAGACAGCAGCCATACCGGACGCAAAAGCAAATCCAGCTGCTGCACCTTCCATTTGACAAACTTTATCCACAAACTCATTGGTATTCGGATTGCTGTAACGGCTATAAATGTTTCTATCTTTTTCATCGGCAAATGAGGCACGCATATCTTCGGCATCTTCAAATACAAAACTGGAAGTTAAGTACAAAGGCACAGAATGTTCTAAATATTGGGTGCGCTCTAATTGATTGCGTATGGCATTGGTTTCGAAACCAAAATCTTGTTCGTTCATTTAAAAAGTTTAAAGTTGTTTAAATTAAATTTTCGCTAATTCTACACCGTTTAAAACTACTTTATAATGTATGGTTGCTGTTGGCTCGACTGTTTTAGCCACTGAGCAATATTTTTCGAATGATAATTGTGCTGCTTTCAAAGCTTTGTCTTCTTTGATATTTCCTTCCAAATAAAATACCACATAAATATCTTTGAAAGGTTTGGCATCGCCTACTTCCTCCCTCACGCCTTCAACATCTGCTTTGAAAGAAGTGATTTCCTGACGTTGTTTTTTTAGAATCGAAATCATATCAATTCCGCTGCAACCTGCCACACCCATCAAGATTAATTCCATTGGACTTGCTCCCATATCATTACCTCCAAAATCAGGGCGTGCATCTACATTTACTATATGTCCACGTTCGTTTTTCAATTCGAAGTGGAAGTTTTCGTTTACTCGGTTTAATGTTACTTTCATTATTTTATTTTTTTGGACGCAGATGAAACGGATTTTCAAACGCGGATTTTATATTTTTTTACTGAACACTCATTCCGATAGCTATCGGAACTGAATACTGAGCACTTTTTTTACCCTTTATCCGACAATCTCAATAAATCTCCAAAAACCCCTCTTGCCGTAACTGCCGAACCTGCGCCAGCTCCCTGAATTACAATTGGTCGGTCTCCGTAAGATTCTGTGTAAATTTCGAAGAACGAATCCGATCCTTTCAATCCGCCCAAAGCGGTATCCGAAGGTACGGAAACTAATTTTACTTCTAGATTTCCTTTGTCATTTTGTAAATCACCCGATAATTCACCAATGTATCTCAAAACGTGATTCGGTTCTTGTTCTTCTTTTATTTTGGTATAAATTGGGTCGAATTCTTTCAATTTATTCAAGAAATCGGCAACGCTTCCTTCACGCAAATGTTCTGGAATTAAGTTTTGAATGCTGATTTCTTCGAATTCGTTTTGCAAATCCAATTCTCTCGCCAAAATTAGTAATTTTCTTCCCACATCATTTCCGCATAAATCTTCTCTTGGATCGGGTTCGGTATAACCGTTGTCGATGGCTTCTTTCAGAATTTCACTAAAAGGAACATCTTTGGCAGAGAAATTATTGAATAAATAACTCAATGTTCCCGAGAAAACACCTTTGATTTTGGTGATATTTTCACCCGAAAGATGCAATAATTTTATGGTATCAATCAATGGCAAACCTGCACCAACATTGGTTTCATATAAATAATTCTTCTGATTTTCTGCCAAAACTTTTCGCAAGTCTTTGTAAAATTTATAACTCAAAGTATTTGCCACTTTATTCGAAGAAATTAAGTCAAAACTATTTTCTGCCAATGTCACGTAATTTTCAACAAAAGCAGCACTTGCCGTGTTGTCGATGGCAATTAAATTCTCCATATTATTTTCATTGGCGAAAGCAATAACATCATCAATTGTATAGGAGAAACCGTTGGTTTGAATTTCGTTTTTCCAATTTGGAGAAACTCCATTTTTGTTCAAAAGCAAGTTTTTAGAATTGGCAATTGCAAAAACATTCAACTTGATGTCTTTTCTTTTTTCAATAGTCGCAGCCGATTCTAGAATTTGATTAATCAAAGTGCCTCCAACCAATCCGTGTCCAAAAACAGCAATGTTGATTTTCTTAGAAACTCCAAAAATTTCCCCGTGAATCACGTTCAACGCTTTGTTTAATTGCGCTTTTTTAACCACCAAACTCACGTTTTTTCCCGTTACCGTATTGTTGAAAAGAATAGGTACCACCTTGTTTTTTATCAACGAAGTGTAGGGTTTATGGAAAGTACTCAAATCCTGACCAATGATCGAAATCACGGAAACATCATCGGTAATCGAAATCTTGTTGACGTCTTTCGAATAGAAATCATTTTCGAATTCTTTTTCTAATTCAATCATCGCTTTGGTCGCCTGATTGGAATTAACCACAAGCCCAATTCCTCTTTCAGAAGAACCTTGCGAAATGATGCTCACGCTAATGTTATTGTCACCCATCACTCTAAAAATTCGAGCATCGACGCCTGTTTTTCCTAATAATCCTCTTCCTTCTAAGTTGACCAAAGCCACATTTTCGAGTACAGAAAGTGTTTTAATTCCTTCTTTATTCGATTTTGAAGTGATTAATGTTCCTTGATTTTCGTGATTGAAAGTGTTTAGAATTCGAAGTGGAATATTTTTTTCCAACAACGGAATTATAGTTTTTGCGTGTAAAATAGTGGCTCCAAAATTGGCGATTTCGTTCGCTTCGTTAAAAGACAAACGGTCAATTTTTTTGGCATCGGGAACTAATTCTGGGTTGGCAGTGTAAATTCCGTCAACGTGAGTGTAATTTTGCAACTCCTCGGCATCGACATAATTGGCGATTAAAGAAGCTGTGTAATTACTACCGTTTCTCCCTAAAGTAGTTGTATCTCCATTGTTATTAGAACCAATAAAACCAGTGATTATGTTTACCTTATCGTGATTTTCCTTGAAATAATTGGCTACATTTTTCTTGGAAATTTGCTCGATAGGTTGCGCATCGCCAAAATTGGAATCGGTTTTTATTAATTCTCTGGTATCTGCAAAACGAGCTTTTATACCCTTTTCATTCAAAATCGCAGTAATTAATTTTGCCGAAAGCAATTCGCCTTGCGCCAAAACTTGGTCTTTAATTTTTTCGCTATAATCACCAATCAGACTTACACCTTCGAAAAGTTTGTCTAAAACAGCAAATTCTTCGGATAAATCGACAGTATAACCGTCTTGCTGATAGCTTTTGAAACTTTCCAACAAGGGTTTGTAATTCCCGTTTTTGGCGGCAATGGTCAAAATATCTTCTAATTCATCGGTGGCTTTTCCTCTAGCCGAAACTACGACTGCTATATTCTCACTTCTTCTTTTTTTATCAATAATAATGTCTAAAACTTTATTAATTCCTTCTCCGTTGGCCAATGATTTTCCGCCAAATTTTAATATTTTCATTTTGTTTTTTTTGTTTTTAAAAACAACATCCAATAAATTGTTTAATTGTTCGTATTCCATTAAAAAAGCGTCGTGCCCGTGCTGCGATTCAATTTCGCTATAAAAAACATTGTGCTTGAATTTTTTGATTTCGTGGTAGGTTTCCTTATTTTCATTAGCCGTAAAAAACAAATCCGAATTGATTCCGATAATATAAATATTGGCATCGACTTCAGAAATTATATTTTCGAATGAATCTCTTCCTCTAGTGATATCTATGGTTTTAAGCAATTGATTCATCATTTTATAAGCCGAAAGCTGAAACCGTTTTTGCAATTTCTCGCCGTGATGATTCAGCCAACTTTCAACCTGAAACGATTCGAAAGATTCGGTTGACGTTCTTTGAAATTTTTCTTTGAAAGATTCTGGCGTTCTGTAACACAACATCGCGTGAATTCGGGCATCTTCGATTGGTTTAGACGAATTGCAAAGAATTTTTTCTTGCAAATAACAATTAGCAATCAACCAATCGGTCGATTTCCAATCGGAAGCAATTGGGAAAAAATTATGGGTTAGCTTTGGTTCCAAAGCGATCATTTCCCAAGCAATTCCACCTCCTACCGATCCGCCAATAAGAGCAAACAACTCTTTCACTTTTAGAAAACGAAGGCCTTCTATGAAAAGTCTAGCGATGTCGCGCGCTGTATAATCCAAATAATTATCGATATAGGTTTTATCGAATCCATTCCCTGGAACGTTGAAAGCCAAAATGGTGTATTTATTGGTGTCGATGGTTTTATTGTCGCCAATAAGATTATTCCACCAACCATTTTCGCCGACTACGTGAGAATTGCCAGTCAAAGCGTGATTCACCAATACAATAGGAGCCGTGTTTAATACCTGTCCAAAAACCTGATAACTTAAGTTTATAGACGGAATAAGCACACCACTTTCGGTGGTGAAATCTTGTAATTTAATTGTTGTTGGTTTATTTTCCAATTTCAAATCTATTTGTTTATTTTTTTGATTTGTGTCTGGAAATATTAGAAAGAAAACTAGAAGTATGCTAGAAGAATTCTTGTTGTTATCTGTTCCCGATGATCGGGATAGAATGTAGCACCTTCTTCGTTTTCAAAGGGTTGCTAAGCTTTCATCGGGTCTATTCCCTCGAGCTTTCTTTATAACATTTCAGTACGTATGTGAACTTAATGGTGCAAATTAACCACTATTTTTTTAAACAACCAAATTTAAAATTGGCTGATTTCCTTTTATAAACCTAAAACCAACACCGGAAGAAGCCAGAAATTTGACCTCATCCGCTGTTTGTTTTTAAGCAAAATTTAATTTCAAACTAACCATTTTTAGATGAAAAGAGTTTGATTTTCATCAGAATACATCAACGATAGCAATGATTTTTGAGATTTTTTATTCTCTGGATCTTGATTAAGGTTGATTCCTAATTTTGGATATGTAAATTCAAAATCATCAGAATTTATACCAGTTTTCATTGATTTTTTATTTGCACTTTTGAAAAACTGAGTTAATGGGCTTAAATAATATTTTAGAGTTTTCATACTATCTATATTTTATATGTTATACTTTTTTTTTATTTTAAAACATATCGAATTCAGTTTTCCTAAGTTCAAATATGTTGGTTTTTATACTTTTAAATTTTCGAAGACGGCTTTCAAATCGGCTTTTAGGTCTTCTATGTCTTCCAGTCCGACCGAGAGTCTAATCAAATCCTTGGTTACTCCCGTGGCGACCTGCTCTGCATCTGTCAACTGCTGATGCGTGGTACTCGCTGGATGAATAATCAATGACTTTGTGTCTCCAATATTGGCCAAGAGTGAGAAAAGCTTGGTTTCATCGGCTACTTTCTTGGCAGCTTCAAAGCCTCCTTTAAGTCCGAAAGTTAGCAATCCGTTTTGTCCTTTAGGTAAATACTGTGTTGCCAAATTGTAATATTTATTCGACTGTAAACCTGGATAATTAACCCAAGCCACTTCATCTTGATTTTCTAACCATTGAGCCAAAGCCAATCCGTTCTGGCTATGCTTCTTGACGCGAACTTCTAGAGTTTCTAGTCCCTGAATAATCTGAAAGGCATTGAATGGACTCAAAGCTGCTCCGTAATCCCGTAATCCTTCTATACGGACTTTGGCAATAAACGCGGCCGCTCCCAAAGCTTCGTGATAAATTAATCCGTGATAGCTTGCCGAGGGCTCAGTAAATTCAGGAAATTTTCCGCTACTCCAATCAAAGGTTCCTGCATCGACCACTGCTCCTCCAAGCGAAGTTCCGTTTCCAGAAATATACTTAGTCAAGGAATGAATCACAATATTGGCTCCGTGCTCGATTGGGTTTAGCAAATAAGGCGAAGGAACCGTGTTGTCCACAATAAATGGCACTTTGAATGCTTTGGCTTCGGCAGCAATAGCCTTCAAATCCAAGACATCTAATTTTGGATTTCCTAAACTTTCTGCGAAGAATACTTTAGTACTTTCATTGGCTGCTTTGGTAAAATTGCTAGCATCCGATGGATCAACAAACGTGGTTGTGATTCCCAATCTAGGCAAAGTAGCGCTCAATAAATTGTAGGTTCCTCCGTATAAACTATTAGAAGCTACAATATGATCGCCGGTTTTTAGCAAAACCAATAATGAAGTAGCAATGGCCGCCGTTCCTGATGCTGTAACTACTGCGGCAATTCCACCTTCGAGAGCGGCTAATCGTTGTTCTAGAATATCGTTGGTTGGATTATTCAATCTGGTATATATAAATCCCGCTTCGGCAAGTCCAAATAAATTGGCCGCGTGATCCGAATTATTAAACACATAAGAACTGGTTTGATAAATAGGTACCGCTCTTGTTCCTGCTGTTTTAGTAGTGTCGTGCCCTGCGTGTAATGCGTTTGTTGCGAATTTTGGTGTACTCATAATATTATTTTTTGATTTAAGATTTTATTTTATTTTGAAATATTCTTGTGCTTTCGATCTTAAAAAACAAAAACCCTTTTAGAAAAATATCCAAAAGGGTTTTTAAGTTTTGTTATAACTTTTACTTTCGGATTCAACTGATACAAAAACATACCATAGACATTGCACAAATCATCGATTTGACATTGCATTTATTCATTTGTTTTTGCTGTAAAATGTTCATATTAGAATTAATTTTAGTTTTATAATAATTCAAAAAAAAAAGCCTCCCGTTTTGTGGGAGGCTTATCTATATAATTTTGATTTAAAAATTTATACAATAAACGACCCGCAGGATTTTTCCTACATCGACTTTGAAATATTGCAAACATTAAAATTCATTTTTCTTTCTTTTGTTTGACAAATATCCAAACTTTTATTTAGAAATCCAAATAAATTTTAAAAAATTATATTCAACTTAACAGTTATTTAAACAATCTATAAATTCACCTAAAAGTTATTTTAACAATAAACATCAAAAAATAAGTTAAGATTAATTTGGAATTCAATTTGGTTTCATACATTTGCACCCGAATATTAGAGGAAAAATTTGAACTGATTGCAACCTCGTTAAAAAAATGCTAAAGCAGAACTCTCCTTTAGTATTTCCCTGCAATTATTTTTTTTCTTCCTCGCTTAATTTAAAAATTATATTATTATGGCTTATTTATTTACGTCAGAATCAGTGAGTGAAGGACATCCAGACAAAGTAGCTGATCAAATTTCAGACGCATTAATTGATAATTTCTTGGCATTTGACCCTGAGTCGAAAGTAGCTTGTGAAACTTTGGTAACAACAGGACAGGTTATTCTTGCTGGTGAAGTAAAATCGAACACTTATTTAGACGTTCAAACTATTGCAAGAGATGTCATCAAAAAAATTGGATATACTAAAAGTGAATATATGTTTGAAGCCAATTCTTGTGGTGTTCTTTCCGCTATTCACGAACAATCTGCCGATATTAATCAAGGTGTAGAAAGAGCAAAACCAGAAGATCAAGGAGCGGGTGACCAAGGAATGATGTTTGGTTATGCAACCAATGAGACTGAAAATTATATGCCTTTGGCTTTGGATATTGCTCACGCTTTATTGATTGAATTGGCCAATATTAGAAGAGAAAATGCTGAAATTACATATTTGCGTCCAGATGCAAAATCGCAAGTAACTTTAGAATATTCAGACGACAACAAACCACAACGAATTGATGCGATTGTAATTTCGACTCAACACGATGATTTCGCTCCAGAAGCTGAAATGTTAGCCAAAATCAAAACTGATTTAGTTTCGGTTTTGGTTCCTAGAATTAAAGCGAAATATCCTCAATATGCTCACTTCTTCAATGACAAAATCACTTACCATATTAACCCAACAGGCAAATTCGTTATTGGTGGGCCTCACGGAGATACTGGATTGACAGGGAGAAAAATCATTGTGGATACTTACGGTGGAAAAGGCGCTCACGGTGGTGGTGCTTTCTCTGGAAAAGATCCAAGTAAAGTAGATAGAAGTGCGGCTTATGCCACTCGTCATATCGCTAAAAACCTTGTTGCAGCTGGTGTTGCCGACGAGATTTTGGTTCAAGTTTCGTATGCAATTGGCGTAGCCCAACCAATGGGTATTTTTGTTGACACTTACGGAACCTCAAAAGTGAATTTGACCAATGGTGAAATTGCCAAAAAAGTAGAAGCAATCTTTGATATGCGCCCTTATTTTATCGAGCAACGTTTGAAATTGAGAAATCCAATCTACAGCGAAACTGCGGCATACGGACATATGGGTCGTACTCCTGAAACTGTAACCAAAACTTTTTCTGCTCCAGGTGGAGAAACAAAAACAGTTGAAGTGGAATTATTCACTTGGGAAAAATTAGATTTCGTAGATCAAGTAAAAGCAGCTTTTGGACTATAAAGTTTAACCGCAAGTACAAAAAGAAAAACCCTGACGACTAAATTTGTCAGGGTTTATTGTTTTTAGCCCAGATAGTAATGGAAACCCTTTGCTGAAAAAAATGTATTTTTCTTGAGTGAAGGTTGTAATGGATAGCTGGATTAAGCTCCTAAATATTATACTTCAAAGAGAAAATCAAATAGCGTGGCTGAACGGTATATTGCGAAGTTCTTGTAGAAAATTGCGAGAAACTGTCGTCGTTGATGGACTTGGTATTCAAGAGATTGGTTCCGCTAAGTTTATACTCAAATTTGCTGTCTTTCTTCTGGTAAATTAGACTTGCACTTAGAAAATCGTACTCGTTATTTACCGTTTTTTCGGTATTGTAATAGTGATAAAATTCATATTCGGCCACGAAAGAAAAGGCGTTCAAAAAGTAATAATCCAATTTTGCAAAGGGTTTGTCGGTATAAAACACATTATCGGCGTAATTATTTATTACAATATTGTAACCTAACTCTAAATTGGGCATATTTTTATAATTCGTCGAGGCCCTCATCGTGTAGCTTTGTGTAAAACTCTCGTTGCTGATATTCACTGTATTTTGTATGTTGTTGAATAAAGACCAATTGATATTTGCCGATAACGAAGCTTTATAATTTCTTAAAAAGGAACGCCCATACGAGCCGCTTCCTGAAAAGGTTTCGTCAGCAAAAGCCGAATTGAATGGCTCCGAAGTTTGATTGACCCCATCGAAAATGGCTGCAGTTTTTATCGCATCGATCCGTTTTGAATAATTCAGAAAGGCGGAAATGTTTTCTAAATTAAACATATTGTATTTGAAATAGCGCAAAGAATGTTGAATATTGGTTGCGTTTTCGAGCATTCGGCTTCCTTTTCGCAAACTATTGTAATTGGAAAATACAAAGCCTTCGGCCAACTGATTGATATCGGTAAAATTATTGGTGTAAGAAAAATTATAAGTTAAGGATTCGGCTTTCTTGATTTGGTAAATGGCCAATAAATCAGGTAAAAAACGGGTGAAACTTTGAGTATAATCACTGCCCCGTTGCGTATCGGTCATATTAAAACTATGAAAGCTCACCCCTGGTGTAAAAGTAAATTTACCTGCTAAAAATTTGTAATGCAATCCTAAAAAAGCATCATTGAATTGGTAACTTACATCGTTTACGTTTACTGGACTATTTAATTCATTGACGGATTTATCGTCAAGAATTTGATACATATTCGAGTTGAAATTTTGGTAAGAATAGGTGTTCCCGAGCGTGATATTTATATTACTTTTGGCGGTTAGCATATAAAAATAGTCGATTTTCGCATCTATTTTATTTGTTTTAACAAAACGATTTTGACTAATATCATTTCTGTTTTGTCCGGGAATATATCCTACCAATTTAAAGGGCTGGCTCTTAAGGTTCGCATTGTAAAAAGGATCTTCTTCTTGGTATAAATGTTGCGCTTCAACTGCAAAAATGTTTTTCTCGCTCAAGGTATAAAACAAACTTAGGTTTTGATTGACCGAAACGGGATCTTGATTTTTAGAAGTATTGATAAGTTCGGTTGTCGAAACAGCATTGACAATAGTTTCCCGTAGTAAAGGGGATTCTTCCTCTTGCTTTGAAATCTTTGTCAAGATATCGTAATCCAATTGAAAATTAGTTGAAGGTTTGTAAAGCGAACTCAATTTGAACATTCCCAAATCACTTTTTTGGTGCGCCGTTTCTTTACGATTTTCTGTAGATTGAATTTCGGAGGAATTGGGCTTTAAAAAATTGGTTTGAGAAATGGTTTCGACATCTGTAATAGAAGATGACATTATTCCAAAACCGCTCAGATTCCAAGCCTTGTTCACATTATAAGAGAAGTTGGCTGCTCCAAATTTGGTCTCAATTTCTTTGGCTCTATCATTCCGCAACAATGAAATACCCGCATCATTAGACGAAACACTAAAAGTAGAGCCCCCCTTTCTATTCAGTCCCCTAAAACCACCTGTCAATTTGAAATAATCTTGAACCGTCAAGGGCAACTCGCCAATATTGTTGAAATTTGTTATCAGATTTATACTGTATTTAGGGCTGTAATAAAACAATTTTGGGTTAGCAACATATCTGAAATCGGTATGACCAACGCCGATTCCACCTGTAACATCTCCAAACCAAAAATTCTTTTTGCCTGATTTCAGTTTGATATTCATCGCTACGTTTTCCTCATTGTTTTCAACGTTTTTAAGAATAGAATTTTCATTAAAATTGCGAAGGACTTGCACTTTATCAATGGCATCGGCTGGAATATTTTTGACGCCAAGTTTGGTATCACCATCAAAAAAGTCTTTTCCTTCGACCATTAATTTGGTCACTTTCTTTCCTTCGACTTCTATTTCCCCATCGGCATTGACTTCGACTCCAGGTAATTTTTTTAGTACATCCTCGAGCTTTCGTTCCGTTCCTGTTTTAAAAGAATCAGCATTGTACACAATAGTATCGCCTTTGATAGAAACGGGCATCTCGCGAATTATTTCGACTCCATCCAACTCCGTGGCACTTTCTTCTAAAGACACATTCTTATTGATTGCCACAGTCGAGGTCACAATTTCGATCTCTTTGCTTTGCATTCCCAGAAAGCTGATTTTAAGATTATAGACCGTATTAGGCTTTAAATTCAAGGAATATTTTCCTTTATCATTGGTAATAGCATAGGAATCCATTGCTTTGGTGGCTGTGTTTACAGCCATCACATTGACCATTTCCAGTGCCACATTTTTAGTGTCTGAAATGACTCCATCTAACTTAACGTTTTGAGCAAAAGACAATGAACTAATAAAGAAAAGGGCAGCTATGAGTAATTTTTTCATCAGAATGTTGGAGTGAATTTTTAGGAAAGTCGTAATAAGCAATTTTAATTTGGTCCGCCCATGCGAATTTGCATTGTTCCATTGCCTCCACGACCTCGATTCATTTCACGAAATTCTTCCATTTTCTTTATCATAATATCATCATATTCCGCTTGAGTAACCACTTTTCCTTTGGTAGATGCTTTGATATCCGCTTTCTCTTTTGGATTTAATACTACTTTCGAACACAAAATAACCGTTTTGCCATCGTTGATTTCTAAAATCAAACCGGGTAATCCCCAATAATTTTCAGGGCCTTGGTTTACTGGAACCTCTGGAGTGTACCAAGCCGTAACCACTTGTTCTTTAGGGATATTCATTTCGTCCATAAAGTTAGTTTTCTTATCAGCATCAGCAGGTTTTGCAGCATCGGTGCTTTTCTTAGCATCTTTATCGTCTGGTTTAGGTCTAAAATTCCTGAAATCCGTCTTACTTACTTGTCTAACTGCAGTAGCTTTGAAACAATTATAACCTCCAATTACTCGGGTTTCCCCTTCCATTTTCCATTTTAAGTTAGGTAACGAATCCTTGATTAAGAATTCCTTCCCCATAAATTCTTTATCGACAGTATAGGCTTTTTCTTTGACGTTTTTGTAATAAGTTCCGCCACCGCCTGCCATTGAGGCCATAAACCGCATTCCTCCACCCGATCCACCTTGAGTTGGCGCATCGAGTTTTTCTTCCTCTTTGTAGATAGATGCCGTTTTGTTAAAATTTAGAATAAATGTTTTTTCGAACATTTTTTTCATTCTCTCCTCGATAGTTTTTTGCATTTCAGGAGTCAGGTCTTTATTTCCAGACAATCGCATTTTCATATCTTCGGTGCTTGTTTTAGATTGGTACACGGCCATTCCTTGAAATTCTTGAGCTTGCAGTCCAAAATAAGAAGTAAGCCAAAACACTAGGGCAAAAATAATTTTGTTCATAAATTTCATGTTTTAAATTTTAAATATCAAATATGACAATTAAAAACTAATATTGTTACATTTAAAATGTTAAGAATATTATAATAAGATCGATAGATTTTAAATAGGTTTAACGTAAATTAGCTTAATTTTTAAAAACCCATAATAATTCCTAATTCCCTGAAATAGAAACCAATCGTATGCCTAAAAAAATAGTATTCCTTTTCATTTTTTTCCAACTTGCTTCATTGTTTGCCCAAGAACAAATCATAGAAGCAAAACAATTGTCATCGCAAAAAACAGATATCGAAGTTTTTGTTGGTTTTGATGGGATGGGAAACTTTTACTACATAAAAAATAATGTTTTTTATAAAAAAAACGAGAAAGAATTATGGCAGTACAAAAATATTGCTTTGGG
Organism: Flavobacterium sp.; assembly: GCF_044348915.1. GTDB lineage: Bacteria > Bacteroidota > Bacteroidia > Flavobacteriales > Flavobacteriaceae > Flavobacterium. The sequence goes on from NZ_JBIKRX010000003.1 coordinate 29,034, forward strand.
AAAAATCACTAAAATTGACATTCAAAATCAATTGAAAATCATGTTGTATTATGAAAATTTCAACACCATTATACTTTTAGACAATCAATTGAACGAAACCCAAAAGATAAATTTTTCTGAGAATGAGGTTCCAATACTAGCTTTGGGCGCTGGAATTGCTTCTCAAAATAGGCTTTGGATATTTAATAGTCTCACACAGCAAATTGGTCTTTATGATTTTTTGAAAAACAGTTTTCAATCGATAACCCCTCCTTTTGATGGAAATTTAAAATATTATGAATCCAGTTTTAACATCTTTCAATGGATTGACGATAAAATGAATTGGTATGCAGTGGATGTTTTCGGAAAAATCACAACCATCGGGAAGGCTCCGGAGTTCGACCAAATTCAAGTCGTTTCGAATCAAGAGATTGTATTTTCGAAAAACGGAACCTTGTTTCTACAAGATTTGAAAAAGAATCGAATCTACACGATTGAAAATGTGGATAAATCATTTAAGAAATTCTATTACAAAGACCAAATTTTAGCTATTTTTACCAACCAAGAAATTACAAATTATAAAATCACAATACCATAATGCACATAGCAGTAGCAGGAAACATAGGAGCAGGAAAAACAACATTGACCCGTTTGTTAGCCAAACATTTCAAATGGGAACCTCATTATGAAGATGTGGTTGACAACCCTTATCTCGACGATTTTTATCACCAAATGGAACGTTGGTCGTTTAATTTGCAGATTTATTTCTTAAATAGTCGTTTTCGTCAAGTGATGCAAATTCGAGAAAGTGGTAAAAAAATCATTCAAGATCGAACTATCTATGAAGATGCACATATTTTTGCGCCCAACCTTCACGCTATGGGATTGATGACCAATCGTGATTTCCAAAACTATTCTTCACTATTCGAATTGATGGAATCTACAGTATCTGCTCCTGATATGCTTATTTATTTGCGCAGCTCTATCCCTAATTTGGTGGGACAAATTCACAAACGCGGTCGTGAATATGAAAACACTATTTCTATAGAATACCTTAACAGATTGAACGAACGTTATGAAGCTTGGATTCAAACGTACACCAAAGGAAAATTATTGATTATTGATGTGGACAACATCAATTTTGTGGATAATCCTGAAGATTTAGGGATGATCATTAATAAAATCGATGCTGAACTGAATGGGTTGTTTTAGATTCAACGGATTAAAATCCGTTGCTATAATATGAAATGTTCCCATGGAACTTGAACCTTTCGCAAGCGTATGGATGGACTTTAGTTCAGTTATAATAATAAAAAATGTCCCGAAAATTCGGGACATTTTTTTGTAAAATTCAAACTAAAATAACTATTTCAAAGCTTCAACTTTCGCTTTTACTTCTTCCAATGAACCTTCAAAAACCTGAACGTTTTCATTCCCTTTTTCGGTAGTTGTAACAGTAGCTTTTGCCTGTCCTTCCTTTGTTTTAATCATTTCAACCTTAATCTGTTTTTTGCTTACAGCGTCAGTGTTAAAACAAGAAGTTTTCTTTGCGCAACATTCTTTTTTTCCTTTTGCTCCATCATACTTGCCATTTTCATCAAAACTTGACAAACACATTTCTTTTTGCTCAGGAGTACATCCGTTTTCGTCACACATTTTAGCACACTCGTCTTTGGTCATTGTGGCACATTTAGACATATCGCATTTGCCCATCATTTTTCCTTCAGCGCAAGATGATTTCATTTCTGTTGTGCATTTCATTCCTTGGCTGTGAGAAGCGCTTCCATTTCCTAAAATTGGAGCAATTACTAATCCAATTAGACAAGTCAATTTAATCAAAATATTCATTGACGGTCCAGAAGTATCTTTGAATGGATCTCCAACAGTATCACCAGTTACAGCCGCTTTATGAGCATCAGAACCTTTGAAGCTCATTAATCCGTCAACTAGAACTCCTGCTTCGAAAGATTTTTTAGCATTATCCCAAGCTCCACCAGCATTGTTTTGGAAAATAGCCCAAACCACACCTGAAACAGTAACACCAGCCATATAACCTCCAAGCATTTCAGCTACCATTGCATTGGCATTGGCATCACCCATATACACCAATTTTCCCAACAGTACGATCGCGATTGGAAAACCAATGGTCAAAACTCCTGGCAACATCATTTCGTGCAAAGCGGCTTTTGTCGAAATATCAACACATTTTGCATATTCTGGTTTTCCAGTTCCTTCCATAATTCCCGGAATCTCTCTAAACTGACGACGCACTTCGTGCACCATATCCATCGCAGCTTTCCCAACTGAATTCATCACTAAAGCGGAGAAAACTACTGGTATCATAGCACCCACAAATAACATTGATAATACTGGTGCTTTGAAAATATTGATTCCGTCAATTCCTGTAAAAGTAACATAAGCTGCAAATAACCCCAAAGAAGTCATTGCCGCCGAGGCAATAGCAAATCCTTTTCCTGTTGCTGCAGTTGTATTTCCAACAGAATCCAAAATGTCAGTTCTAGAACGAACTTCTTTTGGCAATTCGCTCATTTCTGCAATTCCACCGGCATTATCCGATATTGGACCGAAAGCATCAATTGCTAATTGCATCGCCGTTGTAGCCATCATCGCAGAAGCAGCAAGTGCTACGCCATAAAAACCAGCAAAGGAATACGATATCCAAATGGCCGCAGCTAAAACAATCACTTTTGGAAAAGTTGAAATCATTCCTGTTGACAAACCAGCAATAATATTGGTTCCTGCTCCAGTTGACGATTTTGCAACAATAGCCAAAACTGGTTTTGTTCCCAATCCAGTATAATATTCGGTAACAGATGAAATAATTGCTCCCACTACTAATCCTACCATCGAAGCATAAAAAACTCGCATAGAAGAAATTTCTTTTAAACCTTCTCCAAAGAAATTCATTTTCATAGTTTCAGGTAGCATATATTTAATTAAAACAAAACATGCTACAGCAGTCAACGCGATTGAAATCCAGTTTCCAATATTTAATGCCTTTTGCACTTCGGCCTCCTTTGCATTATTATCCGAAATTTTCACCAACATTGTTCCTATAATCGAAGCAACTATTCCGAAGCCTGCAATAGCCATAGGTAATAAAATTGGACCAATTCCGCCAAAAGCATCTTCAATGTCGCCCCCCATGTCTTTTATTACATAGTTACCCAGTACCATTGTAGCAAGGACTGTTGCAACATAAGAACCAAATAAATCCGCTCCCATTCCAGCTACATCTCCTACGTTATCACCAACATTGTCAGCAATTGTCGCAGGATTACGAGGGTCATCTTCAGGGATTCCCGCTTCAACTTTACCCACTAAATCAGCTCCAACATCGGCAGCTTTGGTATAAATTCCTCCACCAACACGAGCAAACAAAGCAATAGATTCCGCTCCAAGAGAAAAACCCGCTAAGGTTTCAAGTACAACCGTCATTTGTTCTGTTGATGTCCAAACACCATCCATGAAAAAATAATATAGTATAATAAAGAATCCCGTTAATCCTAAAACTGCTAATCCAGCAACGCCAAGTCCCATAACGGTTCCGCCTCCAAAAGAAACTTTCAGTGCTTGTGGCAAACTTGTTCGAGCAGCTTGCGTGGTTCTAACGTTTGTTTTTGTTGCTATTTTCATTCCTAAATTTCCAGCTAAAGCCGAGAAAATTGCTCCAAAAATAAACGCAACCACAATCAATAAATGAGAGGAATTACCTGGTAAAAATGTTAGTCCAGCTAAAACAATACTAGCAACAATAACAAATACAGTCATCAATTTGTATTCTGCATTCAAAAAAGCCAAAGCCCCTTCGTGGATATATTCTGAAATGGCTGCCATCTTACCATCTCCGGCATCTTGTTTTAAAACCCAGGCTCTTTTAATACCCATAAAAACCAATCCTACTAATGCCATTATTAAAGGCAAGTAAATCATAATTGTGTTCATAAAAATAAATTTAATTTAATTTTCAGGTTAGCGAAATTACTATGTTTCGATGCAAACGTACTATATTGAAACTAATAAAGCAATACTCAAATGCATAAATATTGCTTTATCGGAATTTTTTTTGTAATAATTTATTAAATCTTGAATAAATCTTCTGGTTTATTCTCAAGTTGATTAAAACGTTCGGTACATTCATCTATAATAGCTAATGCCTGACTCAAATCGCCCCAACCTTCAACATCGACAATTTTATGCTCAAGATCTTTATATACTTGGAAGAAATGTTCGATTTCTTTCAATAAGTGGTCATTTATATCTGATAAATCATTCAAGGAATTCCAAATTGGATCTGAAACGGGTACGCATATAATTTTTTCATCTGGCCCTTTATCATCTGCCATATGGAAAACACCAATTGGCTTTACTTCCATCACACAACCCGGAAAAGTAGGCTCGTTGATGAGTACTAAAACGTCTAGCGGATCTCCGTCTAAAGCCAATGTTTGTGGGATAAATCCATAATCAGCTGGATACATCATCGAAGAAAACAACATTCTATCAAATCGTATTCGCTTCAATTTGAAATCGTATTCATACTTATTTCTACTTCCTCTTGGTATCTCTATAAGAACATCAAAAGATTTGTATTTTTCTCTTACCATTTTTGTTTTTTGTTATTTAGTAGCGCAAAAATAAGCAAACAATCTTCTTTTACAATATAAATATGGCATATTCCGCAGACTACCATCTTAATAAACAACTTTCCGGTTCCTTTTTCTTAAATAATAATGCCACAGAAGATAAGTTGCTACCGATTTATGTGGACTCCATTTTGACACATAATTTTCCATTTCTTGTTTGTCATGAATATCGAGCAACTCTTTGATGGTGTTTATGACCGCGATATCACCCAGCGGAATGATGTCTGGAGCTTGGAGTGAAAACATCAAATAGATATCGATGGTCCAGTTACCAATGCCTTTGATTTTGATTAATTCCTCTCGAACTTCCTCAGCCGATTTGGTTGCCAGACTTTCTAAATCAATGTGATTGTTGATTATCGAAAGGGACAAAGCCTTTATGTAAGTAGTTTTTTGACGGCTTACACCAAGACCACGAAACTCCTCGTCCGAAAAAGAAAGTAGCGATTCTGGAATAAAATTGGGTTGTTTAGCTTTTAATTTTAAAAAAGTAGCTTTGGCCGAATCTATGGAAACTTGCTGTTCGAGGATTAATAACACTAAAGTTTCAAATCCTTGTGGCCGTTTTGGAATGGTTGGCAAACCATATTTTTCGACAATGAGTTTGAAAATGGGATCTGTTTCTGAAAGATATTTGATGGCTTTTTCCATACTAAAAATAAATTTTGACGCTCGGGACGAAAGTTATAAGGTCATTGTGTAATACCGATTTCAAAAATACATCTTAAAATAGATGATACGCGGTAAAATAGGTGAAAAATGGCGAGCACGCGATAGCTTTCTTTGTGCTTTTGCATGCATTTCATCGAGGAACCTAGTGATTTCAAAGCCTCACAAAGGTAAAAATTAGGCTCAAAATAAGCACTATTTTCATAGAAAAATTGAAAGCACTTTCTTATATTTGAATACCCCAATTTACACAATATGACCACAATTTTACTATTTGTGCGCTCAACTACCGGCGCGATTAATTATTGTAGCTTATCGTTTGTGCGAAGGAACACTAACTTCCATAAACCGAAAAATTTTAAAAATATAATTCTATTTATGCCATAAGCAGCTTCGTTTTTATTATACTGTTTTTGATGATGAAAATTCAAAACAACTATAAAAATCCTAAAAAAAACAAACAACGTGAATTAAAAACAAAAAAAGAGAGAAAGCCACCGCGGTATGTGGTTGCACTCGAAGCAAAAAAAATATTTACAAATGTTTATTAAACATTGAAATAATATAAAAAAAATAATAATTTAAAAACACAACTAAGAATGATGAAAATTTTAAAAACAACTGCAAGCTTTATTTTGCTTTGCACAATAACCGCTAATGCCCAAGTCACAAAAGGAAATTGGATGGTGGGGGGAAATGCTAATTTTAGTAGTTCAAAAAGCGAAAGTACTTTTAATAACGATACTGTCATAACTAAAGGAAGCGCTCTCGCTATTTCGCCAACGTTAGGGTATTTCATAATCGATAAACTCGCGCTTGGTTTAGGTGGTTCCTTTGTATTATCATTACCAACTGGCGGCAGTTCAAGTAACGGTTACGGCTTTGGCCCATTTGCTCGATACTATTTCTTAAAACCAGAAAAAACTATAAATATATTAACACAAATTAGTTATGGTTATTTTAAAAATAGTAGTGGTAGTGATGGGGATAATTTTTCTATCAAAGCGGGTCCAGTAGTCTATTTTAATAGTAGTGTAGGCTTAGAGTTTCTGGTAGATTATACAGTTAATACTTATAATAATCAAGATGTTACAAGTAAAACAAGTGGAATAAATGTTGGTTTCGGTCTACAAATTCATTTAGAAAAATAATTTAAACACTTATAAAAATGAAAAAAACAATAGTTCTATCTATTTTATTGTTACTTTCTATAAGCAACAAATCTTCTGCACAGGCAACAATTACAATACAATCGTTGCAATATACAAACAATGGACAGTCGACCGTTGCTGCAGCTAGTTGTGGTACTATTGATTTACAAAGTAGTACTAGTACTTCAATCAATTTTGGAATAAAATTATCAAAACCATTTAATCAGATATTTGGGTTAAGTGATTTGTTTGTTTACACCAAAAAATCCGATCGCTCGGACATGCCCTAAATATCATCATGTAGATAGCACAGAATTGCATTCTGTGCCCACAAACAAGAGCAGACAAAACAAAATGCTACATCCTAAAAAATGTAGTTTTTTAAAAGAAAGCTTGTGATGTACAGCAGGATTGACTTCTAAAAATAAAACCCAAAAGAGATTTTAACGGCAAATTTATTGGCATCAGGCATCTCTAAATAGCTGCCTCTCCAGGAAAAATCAACTCGCAATAATTTGAAAATATTGCCTACGCCCGCACTGTATTCCCAATATACCTTGTCCGGTGCATTATAGGTTAACCCGGACGCGTTTATGATTCTATTATCGTCTGAAACCGTTCCGTAAACCGATCTAAAACCAAGGTTTTCGCGCCAATTGAGTTTTCTCATAAATGGAATTCGGGCAAAAAACCGTCCGTGAAAATCATGATCCCATTTGAAAGTTACATATTGATCGGTAACAAATTCGTAAAATTGCAGATTATTAAAGGTATTGGCAATATTGAAAATGGACTGATTTCCTGGAACAACACTCATCAAACCAAGGGGAACAAAACCGAACGTTTTTCCTGCCTCGATAGTCATATCGGACCGTCCCAATGGGCCGATGATTATAGGTTGTTTGTAATATAATTGCAATTTTTTGTAATTGAAATCACTTGAAAATAAGTTTTTGAAACCCTGACTGTAGGTCACCCATATAGTTGTAAAAGGGCTATCGGCATTGTACCTTTCTACGCCAAAAGCCACTGGAATCCTCTTGGGAGTATATTCGACTTGGAAATTCACTTCCGATTGTTTGACCTGACTTTGAATTTTGGTTTGAGTTAGATCGGTATAATAATCCAAGCTAAATTCTGGCGAAGCCGAAATTAAAGTCCGATAAGAAACACCTGTGAAAAAAGTTAAGTTCTTTATGGGTTCCATTTCAAATTCAATATTACTCAAATTGACATTGGTCAATTTATTATTGCTACCCACAACTATCAAGGCCGACGAAGCAAAACTTCGCCCAACAATATCATTGGTTGTGGTAAGGGAGGCGCCCATTTGTTCTATATCACGGCGATTTCCCGCAGAAATTATGAAGCGATTTTTAGGATTCAGCATCCATTTTCCGGTTAGTCCATATTTGAACTTATCGTCTTTGAATCCGTATGCGAGATAGCCTTGCACTCGCCAAGGGTCGTTAGGCCCAAAATAGGTTCTAGCTCCTGCTCTTAAACGCAATCCTTCGACGGAATTTTGTCCAATTACGGAATAAATTGGTCCATAATCCAATTCACCTAAATGAATGTAGCCGCTATCAATGATTTCGACCAAACTATACAATTGCTGGAATTTTTTAACCGTCTGCAATGTATCAAGCATTTTATAGACACCTTTTTCGTCTTTGGTGAGGCTTTCGAATCGATTTTCTTCCCAATATTCATCGGATTTATTATACACGTCTTTGTCCATGTAGTTTACCTCCTCTCGATAAAATTTCTCAGGCTTTGGAATATTGAATTTATGGTCTCTGTAAAATGAAGTTCGTTTCCCATATACTCCTTTCGAATCTTCTTTCTTGTTCAGAGCGAAATCAGTCATCATATAATCTTTGGTCATCAGAAAAATGGAGTCGTTCATCACCTCAAATTCCTGTTCGATATAGATGTCTTTTACCCAGTTGATATTGGCACTTCGGGTAGCTGCCATATTAATTTTTTTAATAGCATAGGTGGTATCGCTCACCCAAAAATCACCTTTGAAAGTCAGTTCGTTTTTGCGTCGGGGGTAGAATACAATGTTAAAGCACCTTTTGTTATCGATGTATGCGGTGTCTCTTAAAATATAATTGTACACATCGATTCCTGTTGTCGAAAGCGGACTAGTGAAACTTTTATCGAAAAAATTGAGGTGATTGTCGTAAATATCAAAATCGCTGTATAAATCATTTACAAAAGCCAAAATCTGCTGATTGCCATTGAATCCCGAGGTTTTATTTGCTTTTGTTTTTTCTTTTAACTTTTTTAATTTGTTATCCCCATAGACATCTACCAAAGCTTCGTTTATAAAAATCGGCAAGTAGGTTTTTCCGGTGATCTTCGAAGTATCGACGTGCTTGAAAATAAATTCCATCCCTTTGAACAAATTGTTTTTCATATAAACACTATCAATACTGTTCATATCAAACTCAATTTTTTCATATTTCTCCATTTGGTATTGGTCAAACATATTCAAACCATTTTTACGTCTTCGTTCCCAAATTTTTCGCAAAATATCTAAGGCTGGATTGTTTTTTTTGGAGGTTTTCCCTTTGAAGATGACCACTTCACTTAAAGCCTCTATTTCCTTTAATTGAATTTTTACATTATAATTACTGGCTTTTTCCAACTCAATTTCTCGATCCGAATAACCAACAGAATTGATAATAACAGTTTTATATGTTTTTCTGGATTCTAAATAAAATACGCCGTCTTCACTAGACACAACACCTTCGCTTGAGTTTTTGAAGGCAACATTGGCAAAAGGAATGGGCTTGTTCAGCTTATCTAAAATCACACCGCTTACTTTAGTTTGTGAAAATACAGTGCTAGTAAAAGCAAATATTAAAAACAGCAGTAACAAAAAATTCTTGTTCATAATTTAAAAAAAAACTTCATCAAATTTTAAGTTCTGATGAAGTTTCAAATATAGTTGATTTCTTATACTAGATTGGTTTAATACTCTAATATTCCGAAAAGTTTAACAGCTTATTTATACATAACTTTTTTTACTGCTTTGATAACATCTTCCGAATTTGGCAACCACTCTTTTAGCAAAACTGGAGAATAAGGTGCTGGGGTATCAGCAGTAGTAATACGTTGAATTGGCGCATCAAGGAAGTCGAAAGCTTGCTCTTGAACAATATAAGTGATTTCAGATGAAATACTAGCAAACGGCCAAGCTTCCTCAAGAATAACTAATCTATTTGTTTTTCTAACTGAAGTAAGGATTGCTTCATTATCCATCGGACGAACAGTTCTCAAATCGATAATCTCACAAGAAATTCCTTCTTTCGCTAACTCATCTGCAGCGATATACGCTTCTTTAATAATTTTACCAAAAGAAACGATAGTCACATCAGTACCTGCTCTTTTTATATCTGCAACACCTATCGGAATAGTATATTCTCCTTCTGGAACTTCACCCTTATCACCATACATTTGCTCCGATTCCATAAAAATTACTGGATCATTATCGCGGATAGCCGATTTCAAAAGTCCTTTTGCATCGTAAACATTTGAAGGAACAACTACCTTAAGACCTGGTGTATTCGCAAACCAATTTTCAATTGCTTGGGAGTGAGTTGCGCCTAACTGACCCGCAGAAGCAGTTGGCCCACGGAAAACGATAGGAATATTAAATTGTCCTCCTGTCATTTGACGCATCTTGGCAGCATTATTTATAATTTGATCTATTCCTACTAAACAAAAATTGAAAGTCATATACTCAACAATTGGTCTGCATCCATTCATTGCAGAACCTACAGCGATTCCGGTAAAACCAAGCTCAGCGATCGGAGTATCAATAACTCGTTTTTCGCCAAATTCAGCAAGCATTCCCTTAGATGCTTTGTAGGCACCATTGTATTCAGCTACTTCTTCCCCCATTAAGTATATTGACTCATCGCGACGCATTTCTTCGCTCATTGCCTCACAAATGGCTTCTCTAAATTGTATCGTTCTCATAGTTTTCATAAATGTTCTGTAAATTTCGAAACGCAAAAATAATTATTTTATATCACTTTAAAGCATAAAATAAGTTTAAAATGTTAATGCCATTTATCTATTTCATCCGGTTAAGAATTATTAAAAATTTTGAAAGCTGTACGAAAACGATATAATTAATAAAAACATTATGCGTGCATAGTATATTATTCAAATTAATATTATAATTTTGTGCAACAATTTTAGAAATTTAAACCGTAGTTATGAAAATATTAGTTTGCATCAGCCACGTTCCTGATACTACTTCAAAAATCAATTTTACCAGCGACGATTCGCAATTTGACACCAATGGAGTGCAATTTGTTATTAATCCAAATGATGAATTTGGGCTAACTCGTGCCATCTGGCTCCAAGAACAACAAGGAGCAACCGTTACCGTTGTTAATGTTGGAGGAGCAGACACAGAACCAACTTTGCGAAAAGCTTTAGCAATTGGTGCAAATGACGCCATTCGCGTAAATGCTAATCCAACCGACAGTTTTTTTGTAGCAAAACAACTTGCCGAAGTAATTAAAAATGGTGGATATGACCTAGTAATTGCCGGTAAAGAATCTTTAGATTACAATGGCGGAATGGTTCCTGGAATGGTTGCAGGGATTCTTGGATATAATTTTATAAATTCTTGTACAGAATTAACTATCGAAGGAACAAATGCAAAAGCAGTCCGTGAAATTGACGGTGGAAGAGAAAAAGTTTCAACCAGTTTACCTTTAATAGTAGGTGGTCAAAAAGGATTGGTCGAAGAAAAAGACTTGCGTATTCCGAATATGAGAGGAATTATGACTGCTAGAACTAAAACCTTAACGGTTGTAGAGGCAGTGGATGCAGCAATAGCTACAAAAGCCGTGAAATTTGAAAAACCAGCGCCAAAATCGGCAGTAAAATTAGTTGCTGCAGATAACTTAGATGAATTAATCAATTTATTACACAACGAAGCGAAAGTTATATAGTAATCAGTGTTCAGTGTCTAGTATTCAGTGTGCAACTCGAAACTTTAAACCTGAAACTTTAAACAAAAAATTTATGTCAATATTAATATACGCAGAATCTGCCGAAGGAAAATTCAAAAAAATCGCATTCGAATTGGCTTCGTATGCAAAAAAAGTGGCTGATTCCATAGGAACAACTGTAACTGCAGTTACCATAAATACAGATGATGTTTCAGAATTATCAAAGTATGGTGTTGATAAAGTACTAAAAATTAGCAACGACAAACTAGCTTTGTTTTCAGCTAAGGCTTATGCTGATGTCATCAAACAAGCGGCTCAAAAAGAAAATGCCAAACTAGTCGTTTTATCTTCGACAACTGACAGCATCTACCTTGCTCCTCTTGTTGCTGTTTCACTCGAAGCTGGACTTGCTTCAAATGTTGTTGGGCTCCCTTTGAGCACTACTCCTTTTCAAGTGAGAAGAACCGCTTTTTCGAACAAAGCTTTCAATATTACCGAAATTAGTAGTGATTTGAAAATTATAGGCTTAGCTAAGAATTCCTATGGTATTTTCGAAAACACTTCAAGTTTAACGACTGAAGATTTTAACCCTTCTGTTGGCGAAAATGATTTTGGAATAAAAGTAGAATCGGTTGAAAAAGGTTCTGGAAAAGTTTCAATTGCCGATGCAGATATTGTGGTTTCGGCTGGACGTGGATTGAAAGGCCCAGAAAACTGGGGAATGATCGAAGAACTAGCTGAAGTACTTGGAGCGGCAACCGCTTGCTCGAAACCTGTATCTGATTTAGATTGGAGACCTCATTCAGAACACGTAGGACAAACTGGAAAACCGGTTGCTTCTAATTTGTATATCGCTGTTGGGATTTCAGGAGCAATCCAACATATCGCTGGGATTAACTCTTCAAAAGTAAAAGTGGTTATCAATACTGATGCTGAAGCTCCATTTTTCAAAGTAGCCGATTACGGAATTGTAGGAGATGCATTTGATGTTGTGCCAAGATTAATAGAAAAACTAAAAGCCTTCAAAGCACAGAATTAAAAAAAATAGAATTCTCACTTCAAAATAGCTGCCTAAAAATAAGATAATCGTATCTTTGCTTTAGGTAGCTTTTTAGTTCCACATTTTTTGATTAAAATTGCACACTATTTTAATTAAAAATAATTATTTATAAACAAGCACGATCTGCTTTTTCAATTAAAAAAATGAGCTTAGTTAAATTATCCATCAAAGGAATATCCTATAGTCAAACCCAAAACGGAGCTTATGCCTTGATATTGAACGAAGTCGACGGAGATAGAAAATTACCCATTGTGATAGGCGCTTTCGAAGCTCAATCCATTGCAATTGCGCTTGAAAAAGAAATCAAACCTCCTCGTCCTTTGACTCACGATTTATTCAAAAATTTTGCGGATCGATTTGATATCGTTGTCAAACAAATCATAATCCACAAGTTGGTAGATGGTGTTTTTTACTCGAGTATCATTTGCGAAAGAGATAAAATCGAAGAAATAATTGATGCTCGAACTTCAGATGCTATTGCCTTGGCTTTGCGTTTTAATGCTCCTATTTTTACCTACAAAAACATTCTTGACAAAGCCGGTATATTCTTAAAAGCAAATCCTTTGAATCCAGAAAAAGATTCTCAAGAAATTGACGATGCCCTTTCTAATCCAGAAACCTTTAGACAAGAAGAAGAAAGCAATCAATCAGGGGATTTATATTCAAAACATAGTTTAGAACAATTGAATGAATTATTGGATCAAGCTGTTCAAAACGAAGACTACGAAAAAGCAGCAAAAATAAGAGACGAAATTTCAAAAAGATAGTTTTAGAAGTGGGAAGTCAGAAGTGGGAAGTTGGAAGTATGGAATTTAGGATGATATGAAACAATATTTAGATTTAGTAAAACACGTTTTAGAAAACGGAAATCAAAAAGGAGATAGGACTGGAACTGGAACAAAAAGCGTTTTTGGCTACCAAATGCGTTTTGATTTAGCGGATGGTTTTCCGATGGTAACTACCAAGAAATTACATTTAAAATCTATAATTTACGAACTACTTTGGTTCTTAAAAGGAGACACCAACATCAAATACCTGCAAGAAAACGGGGTGAAAATCTGGGATGCTTGGGCGGATGAAAATGGTGATTTAGGCCCTGTTTACGGACATCAATGGCGCAACTGGAATAGTGAAGAAATAGACCAAATCGCTGATCTAATTCAAGAATTAAAAACCAATCCGAACAGCAGAAGAATGTTAGTTTCCGCTTGGAATCCTAGTGTTTTGCCAGATACCTCTAAATCATTTTCCGAAAATGTGGCCAATACTAAAGCAGCGCTTCCTCCTTGCCATGCTTTCTTTCAATTTTATGTGTCCGATGGCAAATTATCTTGTCAGTTGTACCAACGAAGTGCGGATATCTTTCTAGGTGTGCCTTTTAATATTGCTTCTTACGCCTTACTTACGATGATGATTGCGCAAGTTTGTGATTTGGGAGTGGGCGAATTCATTCACACTTTTGGAGATGCACATATCTATAATAATCATTTTGAGCAAGTAGAATTGCAATTGTCGCGCGAACCAAAACCATTGCCAAAAATGATTTTGAATCCAGCTATAAAAAACATTTTCGATTTTACTTTTGAGGATTTTACCCTAGAAGGTTACGACCCGCATCCTTTGATTAAGGGAAATGTAGCGGTGTAAATTATTCAAGAAAAACGATTACAATCCGAAACAGAATGAATGCTTTTTTCACCAAATAATAAATAAAATGCCAACCCCAGTTTCAGAATGTTTGTATTGCCAAAACAATGAAACATTACACAATTTAATGATAAAAATTTGTGATTTAGAAGTATCACAATTATTCCTATTTAAAGAACAATCCTATATAGGTCGATGTAATGTAGTTTACAAAGACCACGGTATAGAGTTCTACGAACTAAGCGACGACCAACGAAATGCCTTTATGCGTGATGTAGCAACAACAGCAAAAGCCATCAGTAAAGCGTTTATCCCTGATAAAGTAAATTATGGAGCTTACGCCGATACTATTTCACATTTACATATGCACGTAGTTCCTAAATACAAAAACGGTTATGGTTTTGGGGGTGTTTTTGAAATGAACCCACAAAAAATCACGCTTACGGATCTGGAATACGCTGCAATGATCGAAAAGATAAAAGCAGCTCTTTAGTTTTAGCTCAAATATAAAATTTGCAAAAACTATTGGTATAAAAAAGTAAAAATCCGCTTTTCAGCGGATTTTTATTTTGTTCTAAACAGTTACAACACCGTTTTCTGTTCCAGCAAATTCATTCCATTTGAAAGAATCAGCTTCTGGATCGTTTACGTAAGCACCATCAATTAGATACTTGAATTCGTAAGATGCATCTTTTGCTAAATCAAAAACTCCTTTGAAAGTTCCGTTTTTTAATTTTGACAATTCACCTTCAGCTGGATTCCAATTATTAAAATCTCCTACTACTGCAGCAGAATTTGCTTCTTTAGCTTCAACTGAAAATGTAACCTTACAAACTGGCTTTGTTTTTATAACTTGTTTCTTGATAGACATAACTATTTCATTTTTAGAATTATGGCGCAAATGTAAAATAGATTTTTTAACTTTCATTTTTTGAGGTTAACTTTTATGAGTATGACAACAATCCTCATAAAAATAAATTAGATTCCTAATTATATATAAAATTTATTTTTGTATTCAAAATCATAAAACGTTTTCTTGTAACATATTCTTGAACAAAAAATAACTAAATTTGTAAATAATTCTTACCTTTATAATCTAAATCTTGCAATTATGGAAAAAGAACTTCACGAACAATATGAATATGCCCGAAAAAGGCTAAAACAAAAAAAAGGACTCTACTTTCATTTTGTGCTTTTTGTTTTGGGAAGTGCTTTCATGTTTGTTGCCAATCATTTTTTAATTTTTGGAATTCAATCCAATTGGGCGATTTGGGTAATTACATTTTGGGCATTTCTATTTGTTCTAAATTTTATAAAAGTGTACATTACAGACCGCTTTATGAATAAAAATTGGGAAAGAGAGCAAATCGATAAACTAGTTGCTAAACAACAGCAAAAAATCGAACAATTGCAAAACCAAATAGAAGATGATTCTTCTAAAACACAATAATAGCAAATGATTATTTTGATTGCTGCTGTCGCAGAAAACAATGCTCTTGGCAAAAACAACGATTTACTTTGGCATTTACCCAATGATTTCAAGCGTTTTAAAGAAATCACGTCAGGACATTACATTATTATGGGACGAAAAACTTTTGAAAGTTTTCCCAAACCACTCCCAAATCGA
This sequence comes from Flavobacterium sp., assembly GCF_044348915.1. Lineage (GTDB taxonomy): Bacteria > Bacteroidota > Bacteroidia > Flavobacteriales > Flavobacteriaceae > Flavobacterium. Next base: position 44,816 of record NZ_JBIKRX010000003.1, read on the forward strand.
ACTCATGTAATCATTACTCGACAAAAAGACTATCAATACGAAGGCTGTATTGTCGTTCAAGATTTAGAAAAAGCGATTTCTGTATGTCCCTCAACTGAAAATATCTTTGTTATTGGAGGAGGAGAAATTTACGCACAATCTATCCATTTGGCCGATCAACTTGACATTACTCGAGTACATCACTCCTTCGAAGCCGACGTCTACTTCCCTAATATTGACCCGGAAATTTGGGAAGTAACTGCTGAAACTTTCAATCCAAAAGATGAAAAACACCAGTATGACTATACTTTTCAAACATTTGTGAGACGAAAATAAAAAACACATGATTCAACAGCAGATTCGCAGATTTATTAAAATTATTAAAAAAAATCTGCGAATCTGCGGTTAGTTATTTATTAATCGAAAATCTAGTTTACCTTTGCCTTCAAATTTTAGAAAATGTCAAAAAACATAACACCATATAAAGATTCATCATTGAGCAAAAAAGAGCAGGTTGCCTCGATGTTTGATACCATATCAGGCAATTACGACAATCTCAATCGGGTAATTTCTTTTGGGATTGATGTGAAATGGCGTAAAAAAGTCTTGCAAATAGTATCTAAAACTAATCCAAAAACCATATTGGATATTGCTACCGGAACAGGCGATTTGGCAATTTTGATGGCGCAAACTAAAGCCGAAAAAATCATAGGCTTGGACATTTCGGCTGGGATGCTTGAAGTAGGAAAACAAAAAATCAATGATAAAAACTTATCAAAAAGAATAGAAATGGTTTTGGCTGATTCAGAAAATATGCCATTTGAAGATCATTATTTCGATGCGATAACCGTAGCTTTTGGCGTTAGAAACTTTGAGAATTTAGAAAAAGGATTAAGTGAAATTTTGAGAGTTTTGAAACCAAACGGCGTTTTTGTCATTCTTGAAACTTCAGTTCCAGACAAAACACCATACAAACAAGGATACAACTTTTATAGTAAAAACATCCTTCCAATTATTGGAAAATTATTTTCTAAAGACGATGTTGCTTACGGTTATTTGTCAGAATCGGCAGCAGCTTTTCCTTATGGTGAAGCCTTGAACAATATTTTAAAAAAAATTGGGTTTATAGATGTAGTTGCTTTCCCCCAAACGTTTGGAGTAGCAACCATTTATTCAGCTTCCAAAAAATAATATGAAAAAAATAGTTGTTTTTCTCCTTATATTCCTTGCTTCAAAAGGCGTCGCACAAGCACCAAATAAACTTTTTGGCAAGGACCCGATTATAAACTTAGAAAACTTTCAAAAGAAAAAGCTGCATTTCGGATTCTTTTTGGGCCTTAATTCTTATGATTTCAAAATAGATTATAAAACCATTAGTGAAGATATTCAGGTTAAGAAGAACACGGGCTTCAATGTTGGGCTTGTTGCCAATTTGAGGCTTCAGGAGTACATCGATTTGCGATTTGAACCTGGTTTGTATTACACCAAAAGAGATTTGCAATACCCCACAAGCTATTTCCCAACTAAACCAACTCCGTCGGATTTACTGCGCGAAGTAAATAGCACTTACATTCATTTTCCGTTGTTGTTGAAGTTTTCTTCGCTGAGAACAGGAAATATAAGGCCTTATTTGGTAGGTGGCGTTTCGGCAACACTAAATTTATCAAGCAATGCCAAATCGATCGATGATAATTACGAAGATCGATTTAGAGTTAAGTCTTGGACCACAAATTATGAGTTGGGCTTTGGTATAGATATTTTTTCGGAATACTTTATTTTCTCACCTTCGATAAGAGGCGTTTTTGGTTTAAATGACGAATTGATTCGAGACAACAACCCTGATAGCCCTTGGACAGGCAATATAGAATCGCTGAAAAGCCGCGCTGTTTTGATTAATTTTACATTTCATTAGCGAGAACTTCAGCATTCTGTCCCGAAAACCAACTCGATAATCGTCTTTTATGACAATCTTCGAAATTCACTTAAAATTACCGCGGTAGCAGTGGCTACATTCAAACTTTCCGTTTTTTGAATTGGACCAAATCGAGGAATTGTAAGTCGCTGTTTGATTAATTTTTCTATTTCAGGAGAAATTCCGTTCGCTTCATTACCCAAAACGATAATTCCTTCTTGCGGCAAATCAGTTTTATAGATATTATCACCCTCCATAAAGGTTCCGAAAACAGGCAATGGAGTTTGACTAATTAAAGATTCTAAATCAATATAATTGACATTGACTCTAGCTATTGAACCCATTGTAGCTTGTACTACTTTTGGATTATAAATATCGACTGCATCTTTCGAACAAATCAACTGATTAATTCCAAACCAATCACACAATCGCAAAATCGTACCTAAATTTCCAGGATCCCTAACAGCATCGAGAGCCAGAATCAATCCTGAATCTTGAATTTTCTTCTCATTAGGAATTTTAAAGACCGCCAAACAACTGTTAGGCGTTGACAATACTGAAATTTTTTTCAAATCCCCTTCATCAATATGCACTTTTTTATCAGTAGAAACCTCCTGAAAATCATTTTGAGTGGTAAATAAATGTTCCAATTCAAACTTTGATTCTAACAATTCTTGAATTACTTTTATGCCCTCGGCAAAAAACAATCGATGGATGTTTCGTTGTTTTTTTTGCTGCAAGCTTGTAATAAGCTTTATTTGGTTTTTACTAAGCATAAAATAATGTACTTTTGAATAATATAATTGGGCATTTGAAAAATATCAGTACAAAAATAGCAACATTTATTGTAATTGGAATAATTATCTCAGCCTGTGACGCTGAGAAAAGAGTTCCCAACAATAAACAGCGTCTTACTAAAAATGAGATTTTTGTCAATGAGAAGGCTACAACTATTGAAGATGTTTCAAATCAATTGTATCAAAAACCAAACACATCTTTTTTGGGGTATCATTTACGGCTGAATTTATTTAATCTCGCGAACCCAAATCCGGATTCTACGTATCAGGCAAAATTTACGAAGCATCCAGGGAAATACGAACGGATGTCAAAATGGTTATCCGCCAAGCAAGTAGATCGTTTGGGTCAATCCTTTTTATATAAAGGAATAGATGATTTTTTGAAAAATACAGGTGAACCTCCTGTAATTATTGACACTTCCAAAGCTAAAAAATCTTTATCGAGAGTCAATTATTATTATTTCAATAATGGATTCTTTAACGTAAATTCAAAATTCACGGTAGACAGTTTAAGCCCAAAAAGAGCAAAAATAAAATACAGTATTAACACGGGTGTCCCCTTTTTTATCGACACTTTAACAACAAAAATTCAAACTCCTGCTTTAGATTCATTATATGAAACTAGAAAATCACATAGCGTTATAAAGTCTGGAAAACAGTACAACACAAAAGATTTTGAAGATGAAAAAGATAGAATTACCACTCAATTCAGAAACAATGGTGTATATCATTTTCAGTCTAACAATGTCTCTTTTGATTTAGACACACTCAATAACAATAAAAAAGTAAACGTTAACCTCATAATAAAAGACCATTCATTTCAAGACAAAGACACGACCAGAACAGAGCCTTTCAAAATTTATAAAATAAGCGATGTAAATATTTATACTGATTACTCTGCAACCAATAATAGCAATGTTTTTGCAGACAGCACTACTTATAATAATTTCAATTTATACAGTCACTCAAAATTAAAATACAAGCCAAAAGCGATTACTGATGCAGTTTTTATTACAAAAGGAAGCTTGTTTGCCGATACTAGAACTGTTTTAACTACGAGATATCTAAACAACCTGAAAGTTTTCAACTATCCTACTATTTTGTATGAAGTAGATAAAAGAGACAGCACCGCTCAATCATTAATAGCAAAAGTATACTTATCGCCTCGAAAAAAATACAGCTTAGCAACTACATTCGATGTAACCCATTCGAATATTCAGGATATTGGAATCGCTGGAAGTCTTTCTGAAACCATAAGAAACGTCCTAAACGGCGCTGAGACATTAGAACTTTCGGTTAGAGGAAACATTGGGTCCTCTAAAGATTTGGCCAATCCAGAAAGTAGATTTTTTAACGTTTCTGAATATGGAGTAAATGCAAAACTGAGTTTTCCGAGGATTTGGTTCCCTTTCAAGACGGAAAAAATCATTCCTAAAAGTATGATCCCTTCGACGACACTATCGGCTGGCTTTTCAACCCAAACAAATATTGGTCTTGACAAGCAAAATGCCACTGGGATTTTAGCCTATAATTGGAATCCAAAAAGAAATAATACAGCTCGGTTCGACATATTTAATGTTCAATATATTCGAAATTTAAATCCTGAAAATTACTACAATGTATACGAATCTTCCTATAATGAATTAAATAACATCTCAAAAACGTATAATACTAACCCCAACTATGTTGACACTACAACAGGCGATTTGATTATAGAGGAAGGAACGACAGGTTTTACATACGATGTCTTAACCGCCAAAATTCCAGTACCTACAGAGGAATACAGCACAGTTTTAGGTATTGAAGAACGAAGACAAAGACTTACTGAAAATGATTTTATCCTTTCTACCAGTTACTCTTTTTCAAAAACAACAAGAACAGACCCCAAGGACAACTCCTTTTATCAATTCAGGACCAAAATAGAATCTGCAGGCTCACTCTTGTCATTGATTGCCAATGCAGCAGATTTATCGCAAAACCAAAGTGGCAATTATGAAATTTTCAATTTAGAATATTCTGAATACATAAAAACCGAATTCGATTATGTCAAATACTGGGATCTTTCAAAAGAGAAAGTATTAGCGGTTAGGACCTTTTTTGGAATAGCTTTACCTTATGGAAACTCCAATTACATTCCATTTTCGCGAAGTTATTTTGCTGGAGGATCTAATGACAATAGAGCCTGGGAACCGTATCGTTTGGGTCCTGGAAGCAGTGGCGCCATATTTGACTTCAATGAGGCCAATATGAAAATTGCTTTGAGTGCTGAATTTCGATTTAAAATTGCTGGAAAAATAAAAGGTGCCCTTTTCGCCGACGCAGGCAATATTTGGAATGTACTAGACAATACCACCTATGAACCAGCAACTTTTGACGGTCTAAGTGATTTAAAAGAAATTGCTTTAGGAACAGGTTTTGGGCTTCGATACGACTTAGACTTTTTCGTTGTTCGATTTGATATGGGATTCAAAACCTATAATCCTGCCAATGAAATGGGCAAACGATGGTTTTACGATTACGATTTCGCACATTCTGTTTTTAATTTTGGGATAAATTATCCATTCTAATGCTAATAATTTCTTATTTTTGCAAACTGTTAAACAACTTATAAAAACAACTTAAATAATTTACAATGTCACACAATATCAAACCAGGGGTAGCTACAGGAGATCAAGTTCAGGAAATTTTCAACTATGCAAAAGAAAAAGGATTTGCACTTCCTGCAGTAAATGTTACTGGTTCTAATACAATAAACGGAGTTCTTGAGACAGCAGCAAAATTAAAAGCACCTGTTATTATTCAATTCTCAAACGGTGGAGCACAATTCAATGCTGGAAAAGGACTTTCTAATGCAGGAGAAAAAGCAGCAATTGCTGGAGCAATCGCAGGAGCAAAACACATTCACACCTTAGCAGAAGCTTATGGAGCAACTGTGATTTTACACACTGACCACTGCGCAAAAAAATTATTGCCTTGGATCGACGGTCTATTAGATGCTTCTGAAGCGAATTTTGCAGCTACAGGAAAACCATTATTCTCTTCGCATATGATCGACTTGTCTGAAGAGCCTCTTGAAGAAAACATTAAAATCTGTAGTGGTTACTTAGCTCGTATGAGCAAAATGGGAATGACATTAGAAATCGAATTAGGAATTACTGGTGGTGAAGAAGATGGTGTTGACAACTCTGATGTTGACAGCTCTAAATTATATACTCAACCTTCTGAAGTTTCTTATGCATACGAAGAATTATCTAAAGTGAGCCCAAGATTTACAATCGCAGCTTCTTTCGGTAATGTTCACGGTGTATACAAACCAGGAAATGTAAAATTGACTCCAAAAATCTTGAAAAATTCTCAAGATTATGTTCAAAACAAATTCAACACAGGTCACAACCCAGTTGATTTCGTTTTCCACGGTGGATCAGGATCTACTTTAGAAGAAATCAGAGAAGGAATTAGCTACGGAGTTATCAAAATGAATATTGATACCGACTTGCAATTTGCATTTGCGGAAGGAATTCGTGACTCAATGGTAAACAATATTGACTATTTGAGAACTCAAATTGGAAATCCAACTGGTGCTGATGCTCCAAACAAAAAATATTACGACCCAAGAAAATGGTTGCGTGAAGGTGAAGTAACTTTCAATGCAAGACTTGAGCAAGCGTTTGCAGATTTAAATAACGTTAATACTCTATAAAGTACGAAATACAATATACGAAGTAAGAAGTAAAATAAAATATTAATAAGAATTTAGAAAAGGATTTTTACTCCCAACTTCTAACATCTAACTTCCAACTTAATTATGGCTTGGTTTAAAAGAACAGAAAAAGGAATTACGACAGCTACTGAGGACAAAATGGATATTCCAAAAGGTCTTTGGTACAAGTCTCCTACCGGAAAAGTTATCGATGCCGACGAATTGGCTCGTAATCTATTTGTAAGTCCAGAAGATGATTTTCATGTAAGAATTGGCAGCAAAGAATATTTCGAAATATTGTTTGACAACAACGAATTCCAGGAATTAGATGCAAAAATGACTTCTAAGGATACTTTGAACTTTGTGGATACCAAAAAATATTCAGATCGATTGAAAGACACTATTTCTAAAACCAAATTGAATGATGCGGTTCGAACAGGAGTTGGAAAATCAAAAGGGAAAGATTTAGTAGTTTGCTGTATGGATTTTGCTTTTATTGGAGGCTCAATGGGTGCTGTAGTGGGCGAAAAAATAGCGCGCGGAATCGACCATTCAATCAAAAACAATATACCATTTGTAATGATTTCGAAATCAGGTGGAGCAAGAATGATGGAAGCAGCGTATTCGTTGATGCAATTAGCCAAAACTTCGGCAAAACTGGCTCAATTAGCCGATGCCAAAATTCCTTATATTTCGTTGTGTACAGATCCAACTACAGGAGGAACAACAGCTTCTTATGCTATGCTTGGCGATATCAACATATCGGAACCAGGAGCTTTGATAGGGTTTGCAGGGCCAAGAGTTGTAAAAGACACTACCGGAAAAGATCTACCAGAAGGATTTCAAACAGCTGAATTTGTATTAGAACACGGTTTTCTGGATTTCATTACACCAAGAAAAGAATTGAAAGACAAAATTAATTTGTATATCGATTTGATACAAAATATCAATATTAGATAAGAACTTCAATTTAGGCAATATAAAAAGGCGCAAAAAATAATTTTTGCGCCTTTATTATATAAATCCCGGTTAGTTTATTAATGTAAGCAGACTGGATTGTTTGGTTATTGTAGTACATTACAAGACAAGCTTCTTACTTTACTTACTTCTTCTCCCAAGCTTTCCGCAACACGCTAGAACAAAAAAAACACTACCAATTTTTAATTTGTAGTAATTCGTGGTAACTTTCTTTATTTTATAAATCCTTTTAAATCCTCAATAATCAACCGAGCGGTTTTCTCGCTGGCACCAATACCTCCCAACTTTTCTTCCAAAACTTCGTATTGCTGTAAAAGAGTATTGCGATAATTTGGGTCTAAAATCTTCTTTAATTCCTCTCGAATTTGTTTTTTATTGCAGTTTCCTTGAATTAATTCGGTAACCACTTCCGTATCCATAATCAAATTGACAAGAGAAATATATTTTAAGGTAATAATACGTTTGGCAATTTGGTAAGAAATCGAACTGCCTTTGTAACAAACTACTTCAGGCACTTTGAAAAGAGCGGTTTCCAATGTTGCAGTTCCCGAAGTTACGAGTGCCGCCGTGGCATTGCTCAGTAAATCATAGGTTTTGTTCGAAATGAATTTGATATTTTCATTAGAAATAAATCCTTCATAAAAGGAATATTCCTGACTTGGCGCTCCCGCAATGACGAATTGATAATCGGGAAAATCCTGTACAACACTAAGCATCACCGACAACATTTTGGTAATTTCCTGTTTGCGGCTCCCTGGCAAAATCGCAATGATGGGTTTGTCATTCAGTTGATTTTCTTTTCTGAAAATAGCCGAGTCCTTTACAGGATGATTGTGAATTGCATCAATCAGCGGATGGCCAACAAATTCAACTGGATATTGATGTTTCTTTTCGTAGAAATCTTTTTCGAAAGGCAGAATCACATACATTTTATCGACATCGCGTTTAATATCGGTAATTCGGTTTTCTTTCCAAGCCCAAATTTGTGGTGAAATGTAATAATGTGTTTTGAAACCAGCGACTTTTGCCCATTTGGCTATGCGTAAATTAAAACCGGGATAGTCAATAAAAATGAGTACATCAGGTTGAAAGTCGAGTATATCTTTTTTGCAAATTTTGATGTTATTCAAAATCGTTTTCAAATGAAATAAAACTTCAACAAAACCCATAAAAGCCAATTCTTTATAGTGTTTGACCAAAGTGCCACCAATAATTTGCATCAAATCACCTCCCCAAAACCTAATATCAGCGGTCGGGTCTTCTTTATATAATGCTTTCATCAAATTGGATCCGTGCAAATCGCCCGAAGCTTCTCCTGCTATTATGTAGTATTTCATTTTGAAATTTAATGCTGTTTTATTTCAATCCACTAATAAAATTAAGGGTCATTAAGAATGCTGAAAACCTTAATTTTCTTAACAAACTTAATGATTTAATTTTTTATGCAAATATCGTGAAAATCGCTATACAAATTACTGCTAAAACGACTCCTCGAGCCATTAACTCTTTATTCATTTTAAGCAAAACGCCAAAGGACACTAAATCAAGAATAGCTCCCAGTGTGATCAATTTACCTAATTTTCCCTCCGATTTCATACTTTGTACACCAGTTAAAAAATCGAAATCAGTAAAAAAAGTGATAAAAAGGAAAATACCTAAAATGCAGGCGATTAATCCAATGACAAAACCTATTATTATATCTTTCTTATTCATTCCATTTCCAAGTATTGAGTTGTTGAATCGCGTGATGTGCAGTCAAGTCGAATTGTACTGGAACTATCGAAATATAACCATTAGCAAGAGCCCATTCATCGGTATCTTGGCCCTCGTCTTCGTTTACAAATTCGCCAGTGAGCCAGTAATAATCTCTTCCTTGAGGTGTTTTACGTTTGTCGAATTTTTCTATCCAAAGTGCTTTTGCTTGGCGACAAATTTTAATTCCTTTGATTTCTTTTTCTTCTAATTTAGGAAAATTAACATTCAAAACCACACTTTCGGGTAGTCCTTTTTCTAATACTTCCAATGTAATCGATTTAATGAATGATTTAATGGGTTCAAAATTGGCATTCCATCCATAATCCAAGAGGGAAAACCCAATGGCAGGAATACCTTCGATTCCAGCTTCGACAGCTGCGCTCATTGTTCCAGAATAAATAACATTTATCGATGAATTCGAACCGTGATTGATGCCCGAAACACACAAATCTGGTCTTCTTTGCAGAATTTCATTAGTAGCTAATTTTACACAATCTACAGGAGTTCCCGAAGTGCTGTATTCCTGAATAGCATCGGTATCACTAGAAATTTTATTGATAAACAAGGTATTATTAATGGTAATCGAATGTCCGGTAGCACTTTGAGGGCTGTCTGGTGCGACAACTACAACCGTCCCGATCTCGGACATCACTGCAATCAACGCGCGGATTCCTGGCGCTGAAATTCCATCGTCATTGGTCACTAAAATTAAAGGCTTGGCTTGTTCCACAACTAATTTGTTTTAAAATTTAATAAATTTCTGCAGAAATCTGATTTTATGTTAGCAAAGAAACAAAATTAATCACGTTCGAAGATTATTCCTTTTATAAAAAGAACAATTTTATATCTTTAACAAAATTTTATAGGAGGTTATACTAACGATGGCATAGTTTTTACCGTAATTTGAATTTTGAATATTTATGGATACAATTATTAACTTTATGAAAAGAAATTATAAAATCCTCATCGCTGTTGTCTTATTGTCGGCAAGCTTATTTGCGTTTAAGATGAATTCTGGTAAAGCAGAAGATCCCGAAAAGGATAAGATGCTACTAGAATTATTGACGTTTGTAATCGAAAAAGGGCATTACAATCCAACCCAAATTGACGATGCTTTATCTAAAGGAGTATACAAAGATTATATTGAAGCTTTAGACCCTTCCAAACGTTTTTTCTTGCAGTCAGATATTGATGAATTTTCTAAGTACGAATTGCTTTTAGACAATCAATTACTCAGTAAAGATTTAAGTTTTTTCAATTTAACTTACAATCGTTTGCTAAAACGAATGGCGGAGAGTAAAGGCTTTTATAAAGGTGTTTTAAGTTCTCCATTCGACTATTCGATAGATGAATCTTTCAATACAGATTATGAAAAGGCTCCTTACGCAAAGAACACCGCTGAATTAAAAGAAAGGTGGCGCAAACAAATTAAACTGTCTACACTTTCTTCCTTGACGGATCGTTTGAAAATTCAAGAAAATAAAGAAAAAGGAATTGTCGATAAAGTGGACAAAAATGATTCTGATGTTTTAAAATCTGGAGATATCATCGAAAATACGACTCCTTCGGAAAAAGATAATTCAGCTAATGGAAAACCTAAAACATTCGAAGAATTAGAAAAAATTACCCGTGAAAGTTCGCTGAAATCATTAGATGAATACTTTGGTTTTATGGAGGAATTAACTCAGAATGATTGGTTTTCTGTATACATCAATTCCATAACTGCAAGATTCGATCCACATACCAATTATTTTCCACCAGAGGAAAAAGAGCGATTTGATGTGAGTATCAGCGGAAAATTCGAAGGTATTGGAGCACGTCTTCAAAAGAAAAATGATTTCACCGAAATTACCGAACTTATTTCTGGAGGACCTGCGTGGAGAGGTAAATTACTTGACGCAGGGGATGTAATAATGAAAGTGGCTCAAGGTGCAAAAGAACCCGTTGATATTGTGGGAATGCGTTTGGATGACGTTGTCAAAAAAATCAAAGGGCCAAAAGGATCCGAAGTTCGTTTAACAGTGAAAAAAGTAGATGGATCAATCAAAACGATTTCTATCATTCGGGATATTGTTGAAATTGAAGAAACCTATGTGAAATCAAGCGTTGTAGAAAGAAACGGCGTAAAATATGGGGTCATTTATTTGCCAAAATTTTATATTAATTTCGAAGATAGAAACGGTCGCGACGCGGGAAAAGACGTGGCTGCAGAAGTAGAATTGTTGAAACAAGCAGGTGTTAACGGGATTGCGTTTGACGTGCGTGATGATGGCGGAGGTTCTCTTTCGACCGTGGTGGATATTGCAGGATTATTTATCGAACAAGGCCCAATTGTACAAGTGAAATCGGCTGGAAGACAAAAAGAAGTTTTATACGATAGAGATAAGAAAATCGAATGGGATGGACCTTTAGTGGTGATAGTAAATAGTTTTTCGGCTTCGGCTTCTGAGATTTTAGCGGCAGCTATTCAGGATTACAAAAGAGGGATTGTCATAGGAAGCAAGCAAACTTACGGCAAAGGAACGGTTCAAAATGTAATCGATTTGAATCAGTTTGTCAGAAGTAGTGACAAAGGAGATTTAGGCGCGTTGAAGACTACTACACAAAAATTTTATAGAATAAATGGTGGTTCTACTCAACTCGAAGGAGTTAGTAGCGACGTGGTTATGCCAGACCGATATGCCTATTTGAAAATGGGAGAACGCGATCTTGATAACGCGATGCCTTGGGATAAAATAGATCCTGCATCCTATAATGTTTGGACTAATAATTCTAAATTCAACAAAGCTATTGCTGACAGTAAGAATAGAATTGCTCAAAATCAGCAGTTCAATTTGATTGAAGAAAACGCCAAATGGATCGATGAAAGAACCAAAGAAAACAACTATAGTTTAAAGTTTGATACATTCAAAAAAAATCAGAAAGCCATTGAGGAAACCAATAAAAAATACAAGGTAATTGGAGATTACGATTCTCATTTAAAGTTCACTTCTTTACCTCCAGAAGCCGAAGCTATGAAAACAGATGCTTCGCTTAAAGAAAAGAGAGAAAGATGGCACGAAAGTTTATCCAAAGATGTTTATGTAGAAGAGGCTTTGAATATACTAGATGATTTGCAATCTAAGCCAGTCTTGAAGAAATCGACTCCAGTAGCCATAAAAAAAGACAAGAAGGTTAAGTCTTAAAAAAAGGATTTAATGAATAAAACGAAATTGTTTAACAGTGTAACGCTCCAGAAATTCAAATTAAAGTTCTGGAGTGTTATTTTTTTTGGGATGATTACAGTTTTAATTTTCAGCTTCATATCGGCTTCGATTTCTTCGGATGAAAGTTCAAAAATGGAACAAGCTACTATGGCTCGATCGTTCGATTATTTGCCAACATCAACCACCAAGCAGATTGTAAAACACGATTATTATACTTTATCATACAACGAGAAATATGAGCAAGCCGAGTGGGTAGCTTATGAATTGAAAAGGAGTTATGTGCGAAGTAGTAATTATGATCGGCCTTATTTTATTGAAGATCCAAAAGTAAAAACGGGCTCAGCCGATTGGAGAAATTATAAAAAATCAGGTTATGACAAAGGACATCTTTGTCCGGCTGGTGATATGGCATTTGCATTTAATGCTTACAAAGACACTTTTTTCACTTCAAATATTTCACCGCAAACTCGTGACTTCAATGGAGGTGTTTGGAATAGATTGGAGCAAAAAGCACGATATTGGGCGACGAAATATGATGGTGTTTTCGTAGTTACGGGCGGAGTTTTAGAACCCAATTTAAAAACAATTGGTCAAGAGAAAGTCTTGGTCCCTCGTTATTTTTATAAAATTTTACTTGACAATTCTAACGGGCAATATAAAATGATTGCTTTCTTGGTGCCAAATACCAAAAGCAACGAGCCTTTATATGAGTTTGTAGTTTCTGTTGACAGCATCGAAAAAATGACAGGAATTGATTTTTTCCCAAAACTAGACGATAAGATTGAAAACAGTCTAGAAAAAAGAAGCGATTATAAAGATTGGAGTTTCAAATAATACCAATTGTAATTTTAAAATGGTCTAATCCATGTAAAAATTTTACAATGGTTTATGCCGATAGACAATATATTGAGTACAATTTATTGGACTCTTATATATTGCTAATCGGTATAACTACCACTCATTCACCTTATTGGCATCCATTTTTATAAAAATGAAGAGCAAAATGGTGAATCCCCAAAGTCCGGAACCTCCATACGAAAAGAACGGCAATGGCACTCCAATGGTTGGGAAAATACCCAAAACCATGGCAATATTCACAAAAAAGTGGATAAATAAAATGGCAGCCACACAATAGCCATATACTCGGCTAAATTTTGTTTTTTGTCTTTCGGCCAAATATATTATTCGAAGAAGCAAGCCTGCAAATAGACCAACAACCACTAGTGAACCTATGAACCCCCATTCCTCACCAACAGTCGTGAAAATGTAATCGGTGTGCTGCTCAGGGACAAATCCTCCTTTGGTCTGAGTGCCTTCAAGAAACCCTTTCCCAAACCAACCTCCTGAACCAACGGCAATTTCAGATTGATTGGTATTGTATCCAATCCCTTTCATATCCACGGATTTCCCTAGTAAAATATTAAAACGATCACGGTGGTGTTGCTTAAAAACATTGGTGAAAACATAATTTACAGAAAGAACAAAGCCAGAAATCAAAACAAAAAGGATGCTACTCAAAACGATGTTTCGATCTGCTAATCTTGATTTGAAATGAATGATTAAAAGGACTAAAAGAGCAATCAAAATGACATACTGAGGTTGTAAAACCAGTGTAAATACAAATAATAAAATAGCAGAAAAACCTGTCCATAAATACCATGCAGGTAATCCTTCACGGTATAAAACAATAAAAAACACACTGTAAATTAGGGCGCTTCCTGGGTCAGGCTGAGGCAAAATAAGCATTACCGGTATAAAAACAATGGCTAGTGCTTGAAGTTGGTTGTTGATGTCTTTTAAATTGATTTGCGAGTCACTCAAATATTTTGCCAATGCCAATGCTGTTGCGGCTTTAGCAAATTCTGAAGGCTGAAGCGTAAAACTTCCAAAACCATACCAACAACGTTGACCAGCAATAGTTTTACCAAAGGCAAACAAACCCAATAACGAAACTAATGATATTCCATAAATGATACTGGCATATTTTTCGTAAAGCTTTCCATCTACGTAGAGTACAATGAAAATTAATGGAATCGTTAAAACAATAAAAATAAATTGTTTGGTAGCAGTTCCTTCCATCGACGATAGGGAGGATGAGTATATGTTCAACCAACCTAATATGACCAAAACTATATAAATAGTAATGCATATCCAGTCGATGTTGTTGGTTAAACTTTGATTTTTCATTTTTACTAATTAATTTTTTTAGTAGTATCAATTTTTACTTTCGGAACCACTATTTTACTTTGTAAAATAGAATCCTTTCTCCTCATTTCTTTTTTTACCACTTCGGATAGTCCTCCTAATTTAGCATATTGGTTTTGTAAACTTTTTTCTAAAGTTCTTTTTTCTAAATCAGTTCTGGTAATTTTTCCTGTAAGGTATTTTTCGATCATCAAGCTCGCAATAGGACCAGCTATAACAGAACCAAAACCTCCGTTTTCAACTAAAATTGCGATCGCAATTTTCGGATTGTCTTTTGGTGCAAAGGCTACAAATATGGAGTGGTCTGCAAGTTGCGTTCTTTTACCATTAATTTTGGCAAAATTCTCGGCTGTTCCAGTTTTTCCACAAATATCGATTCCTTCAACTCTTAGACCAGCAGCCGTCCCAAAATTATACACATCAAACAACCCATTAATCATTGGTTTAAAATGGCTTTTATCAATGGTTGTTAGATGTTTTGTAGTGTATTTTTTGTCGATTTTTTGTCCTTCAATTTTCTTGATGATGTGAGGCGTATAATAATATCCTTCGTTAGCCACTGCCGACATCATATTGGCCAATTGAATTGGAGTCAACAAAACTTCTCCCTGCCCAATAGCATTAGAAATGATAGTTCTTCCGCTGTATCCCCAACCTGGATATATTTTCTTGTAGGTTTTTGAATCGGGAATTTTGCCTCGTCTCCCGGTCGGTAAATCATAGCCCATAAATTGACCAAGTCCAAAACTTTTTACGTGACCACTCCAAATATCGACTGCAGTTGGTGTGCTTTTGTATTTGCCAATAGTTTTCAAATATACATTCGAAAAGTAAGCGTTACAGGATTTATAAATTCCTACATTAAGGTCTCTAGAACCGCCTCCACAATGGCATCTTTGGAATCTTCCTCCGGCGAAAGCAAATCCGTGATTACACATAAATGTGGTGTGAGTGTCAATTACATTTTCTTGTAGTCCAATCAATCCAGTCAGTATTTTAAATGGTGAACCAGGCGGGTATTCTGCCAATAATGACCTGTCGTAGAGAGGATTTGCAATAGAATCACGATACAACATTGTATAGTTTTTCGAACGTTGACGTCCCACCAAAATAGCAGGGTCATAATTGGGTGCCGTAACCAGCGCTAGTATTTCACCCGTTTTGGGTTCAATGGCAACAATTCCTCCTCGTTTATTGACCATTAGCTCTTCGCCATACTTTTGAAGTTCCATATCGATAGTCAGATTGACATCTTCTCCCTGAACGGCAATAGTATCATATTTTCCTTCTTTGAACGAGCCAATTTCGCGATTGAATTTATCTTTTTGAATGTATTTTACACCTTTGATTCCGCGCAAGATTTCTTCGTAGCTTTCTTCAACCCCTTGTTTTCCAATTAAATCGCCACTGTTATAATAAGGATTTTTTTCAATTAATTTGTCATTAACTTGCGTAATAAAGCCGAAAATATTCGCTCCAAAATTGACTTGATAATCGCGAAGTGAACGTTTTTGGAAATAGAAACCTTCAAATTTTCGAATTTTTTCTTGAAATGCCGCAAACTCACTTTTGTTCAATTGTGCTAAAAAAACAGATGGCAATCGCGGACTGTAGACTTTGGCTTTTTCTATTTTCTTAATAAAATCTTCTTTGGAAATGACTAACAATTGACAAAAATCCAATGTGTCTAAATTTTTGATGTCTCTCGGAATAACCATTATGTCATAAGAAGGCTGGTTCGCCACCAATAATTTGCCATTTCTGTCATAAATATAACCTCTTTCAGGATAGTCATATTGTATTTTTATGGCATTATTATCCGATTTTAATTTGAAAGAATCGTTGATAACTTGCAAGTAGAAAAGGCGTAATACCAATAAAGACGCTGCAATAATGATCATTGAAGGGAGCAACACTTTTCTCATCGTCTATTCGGCTTAATAAGATAAATGATAATGGTGCAGAGGAGTAAGGTAAAAATGGAACTCAAAAGTGTTCGCAGTAAAATGTCTAAAACTAAACTAAATTTAAAGGCTTCTAAGGTAAATAAATTGATATGGTGTATGAATACCGAAAGTAATAAAAAGGTAAATCTTTCTGGCGTTAGCACATCATTCATTTTGATGGTTTGGTATTCGTAACTTAATCCAAAAGCAAACTTAAAAAGATAAGGTCTATAATACGCTAGAATGATACAAGCTGTAGTATGGAATCCTGCTGAATTACTGAACAAATCCATGCATATTCCAAGAAAGAAGCTGGCTGCCAAAAGTCCCGTTTTATTACCATTGACAGGGAATAAAATGATAAAAAGAATATACGGATACGGACTGATATAGCCCAAAAAGTTCATATTATTGAAAATAATAATTTGAACAGCCAATAGCAGTATAAAACGAAAAATGTTTGCGATTACAGCACTATTCATCCTTTTGAGACTTTTTTTCTAAATTGATAATTTCTTCGCGATTTTCACTTTTTATAATATAGACATGACCTAAATTAGTCATATCATTAAACAATTTAACTTGTATTGTGTAATAATGGGTTTGATTATCAATTTCAACTTTATCAATAGTACCGATATTTATATTCTCTGGAAATATTACCGATTGTCCGCCGGTAACAATTGTGTCTCCTTTTTTAATCGAAGCTAGCCTAGGAACATCTTCCAATTGAACAAATCCGGTGTTTTTTCCGTTCCATTTCAAAGAACCAAAATGATTTGATTTTTTTAGCTTAGCGTTGATTCGAGATTTGGTGTTCAAAATGCTAATAACTGTCGAGTAGTTTCTAGAAGTATTATCGATAATCCCAACAATTCCTAAACTATTGATCACACCCATATCCGATGCTACACCTTGAAGGCTACCTGAATTCAATGTCAAATAGTTTTCTTGTGAAGTAAATGAATTGTGAATTACCTTAGAAACTATAATATCTGTTGGTTTTATTCCTTTAATACTATCTAATTTGGCAGCTGAAGTGGTGTCTTTTTTGTCAAAAAGGAGGCTTCGTAACTTTGCATTTTCTATTGCAAGCGCATCGTTTTGAGTTCTTAAATTCAAATACTCACTAAAATTATTGATTTTTTGGTAGACTCCGCCGCTCAAAAAATTGGCAGAACTTATGATCCTACTTCTGTGATAGGAGTGAGATTGAATAGAAAGAAAAAGTGAAATGCCCAAAAGCAGCAAAAACAGCAATCTATTACTGTTTTTATAAATAAAATTAAATATTTGCTGCATTTCTTCGCTGTATAATGTTTGTTGAAATTTTTAACTCGTCACTAAACTAAACATTTTTTATTTGATCAATACACTTTTGAATCTAGCAAGATTTTTAAGTGCCATTCCTGTTCCTCGAACCACAGCTCTCAAAGGGTCTTCAGCAATGTAAACAGGTAGATCTGTTTTTTGTGATATTCTTTTGTCAAGTCCTCTCAACATCGATCCCCCACCTGCAAGGTAGATTCCTGTGTTGTAGATATCAGCAGCCAATTCTGGTGGTGTTTGCGATAAAGTTTCCATAACGGCATCTTCTACACGTTGAATTGACTTGTCTAATGCTTTGGCAATTTCACGGTACGATACTGATACTTGTTTTGGTTTTCCGGTAAGTAAATCTCTACCTTGAACTGACATATCTTCTGGAGGAGTTTCTAAATCTTCGATTGCAGCTCCCACTTGAATTTTAATTTTTTCAGCAGTACTTTCTCCAACAAAAAGGTTGTGTTGGGTACGCATATAATAAACGATATCATTAGTAAAAACGTCACCTGCAATTTTTACCGATTTGTCGCAAACAATTCCGCCCAAAGCGATTACTGCAA
This sequence comes from Flavobacterium sp., assembly GCF_044348915.1. Lineage (GTDB taxonomy): Bacteria > Bacteroidota > Bacteroidia > Flavobacteriales > Flavobacteriaceae > Flavobacterium. The sequence continues at coordinate 63,180 of NZ_JBIKRX010000003.1, forward strand.
TTTCTGTTGTTCCACCTCCGATATCTACAATCATGTTTCCTTTTGGTTGCATGATGTCAATACCAATACCAATAGCTGCTGCCATTGGCTCGTGTATCAAATATACTTCTTTACCGTTTACTCGTTCGCAAGATTCTTTTACCGCTCTCATCTCTACCTCCGTAATTCCAGAAGGAATACAAACTACCATTCTTAATGCGGGAGTAAACATTTTTTTCTTCAAAGCTGGAATGCTTTTTATAAGCATGCTTATCATTTTTTCTGAAGCATCAAAATCAGCAATTACACCATCTTTCAACGGTCTTATCGTTTTAATGTTTTCATGGGTTTTCCCTTGCATCATGTTGGCTTCTTTACCAACAGCAATGATTTTTCCTGAAACTCTATCACGAGCAACAATCGAAGGGCTGTCAATTACAACTTTATCATTGTGAATGATTAAAGTATTTGCGGTACCAAGGTCTATCGCAATATCCTCGGTCATGAAATCAAAAAATCCCATAAGTATAATAGGGTATAAAATTTATAAAAAAAAATAATGTACAAAGCTAAACAAATTAATGTTTAAAATGACGCGTTCCTGTAAATACCATTGCAACTTTATTTTCATTGCAATAATTTATGCTTAATTCATCTTTTATTGAGCCGCCAGGTTGAATAACAGCGGTGATTCCTGCTCCTTTAGCAATTTCTACACAATCAGGAAACGGGAAAAAAGCATCACTCGCCATCGAAGCACCTTCTAAGCTAAATCCAAATATACGTGCTTTTTCGATAGCTTGCAATAAGGCATCCACTCTTGATGTTTGTCCTGTTCCAGATGAAATTAAAGTTCCGTTTTTGGCAAATACTATTGTATTTGATTTAGTGTTTTTGCAAACTTTAGAAGCAAAAATCAAATCTTCTACTTCTTGTGCAGTTGGAGCTATATTTGTAACGGTTTTTAAGTCCTCTTTAGTATCGGTAATGTTGTTTCTTTCTTGAACCAAAATTCCGTTTAGGCAAGTTCTCACTTGTTTTTGCGGCAATGCTACTTCGTTTTGTATCAAGATAATTCTGTTTTTCTTTTCTTGTAAAATAGCAGTGGCAGCTTCGTCATAACTTGGAGCAATAACCACTTCACAGAATAATTTGTTGATTTCAGTTGCGGTTGCAACATCAATTTTGGTGTTTGCTATTAAAACACCTCCAAAAGCTGAGGTTGGATCACAAGCCAAAGCGACGTTGTAAGCTTCGCTAATAGTTGGTCTTGTTGCCAATCCGCATGCATTATTGTGTTTCAAAATGGCGAAGGTTGGACCGTCATTTTTGAATTCATTAATTAAATTTACAGCAGCATCAACATCCAATAGATTATTATAAGACAATTCTTTTCCGTGGACTTTTTGGAACATTGCATCGAAATCCCCAAAGAAGAATCCTTTTTGATGTGGGTTTTCACCGTATCTCAAGATTTGACCTTCGGCAATACTAGTTTTATAAACGGTCTCGTCAGTATTGAAATAATTGAAAATAGCAGTGTCATAATGAGAAGAAACGTGGAATGCCTTTGTAGCAAATAGTTTTCTGTCTTCTAATGTGGTTGCTCCATTTTGATTTTCAATCAAATCTAGAAGCAAGCTATATTCTGCAACCGAAGGCACGATAACAGTGTCTTTGAAATTTTTTGCCGCAGCGCGAATCAATGAAATGCCACCAATATCTATTTTTTCGATAATATCACTTTCGTTAGCACCAGAAGCAACTGTTTTTTCAAAAGGATACAAATCAACAATCACCAAATCGATTTGAGGAATATCGTATTCCTTCATTTGTTGCACATCACTTTCATTGTCTTGACGGTTTAAGATTCCTCCAAAAACTTTCGGGTGAAGGGTTTTAACTCGTCCGCCTAATATCGACGGATAAGAAGTAACGTCTTCTACAGGAACAACTGGAATTCCTAGGTTTTTGATGAATTCTTCTGTTCCTCCGGTAGAATAAAAGATCACATTTTGCTCGTGTAATTTTTTTATTATTGGTTCTAAACCGTCTTTTGAAAAGACTGAAATTAATGCGGATTGGATTGTTTTTGTCGTGCTCATTGTGTAGTTAGAATTTTGTGGTGCAAAAGTAGTTTTTTTGATGCTAAAATTCAAATCTATTTCTGTAACAATATCTTAAAAAATGCTACTTATGAGTTATTGAATTTTCATTAGGATTATGAAGAAAATTTTTAGAATTTTACAATAACACAAACCCCCGTTTTATGCTAGTTTATTTTCGACTATTATCTGAGAGTTTCCGCTTTGCGATGAATGCTTTGCGAAACAATAAACTGCGTACCTTATTGTCGTTGCTTGGTGTCACTATTGGTATTTTTTCGATTATTGCCGTTCTTGCCGCAGTAGATTCATTGGATAGAAAAATTACTAAAGATTTGAGCTCTTTAGACAAAAACACGATTTATTTGATGAAAATGTCGTTTGGTCCCTCGGAAATTCCTCGATGGAAAAGAGAGCAATTTCCGAATGTGAAATACGATGAATATATCTACATGAAAGGGGCAATGACCAATACTGAGCAAATGGGGTATCAGATTTTCACGAAAAGCGAATCGATAAAATACGGCTCGAATACGGTGACCGATATCAATATTGTACCTGTTTCACATGAGTTTATCGATATACAAGGATTGGAATTTGAAGAAGGACGTTTTTACACTGAGTCCGAAGCCAATTCTGCAGCTCCTGTGGTGGTTATTGGGGATGATATAGCAAAATCTTTGTTTGAAGATAGCGATCCAATTGGCAAAAAAGTACGTTTGTATGGGCAACGGTTTACGGTTATTGGAGTGCTAAAAAAACAAGGTGCAGGTATGTTTGACAACAACGATAGTTCGGCTTTTATTCCTGTAAATTTTGTCCGACAACAATTTGGTGACAACAATGAAGGCTTGGTCAATGTCATTATTTTTAAGCCAGAAAAAGGAGTCGATATGGACGCTTACAAGGCTGAAGTGACTCAGAAATTAAGAAATTTTAGAGGGATGAAATCCGGTGAAATTGACAATTTCTTTATTAATGTTTTCTCTGGTTTTACGGATTTTATAGACGGAATTATTTCTCAAATGAATGTGGTAGGTTGGATTATAAGTGGGTTTTCTTTGCTTGTTGGTGGTTTTGGGATTGCTAATATTATGTTTGTTTCGGTTAAAGAAAGAACCAATCTGATTGGAATCCAGAAATCACTAGGAGCCAAAAACAGATTTATATTATTTCAATTTTTGTTCGAAGCGATTATTCTCTCCGTAATTGGAGGAATTATTGGTTTGTTGTTGGTGTGGATTATTGCAATGATTTTGACTAAGGCCTTGGAGTTTGAATTTGTTTTGGGAATGGGCAATATTCTTTTAGGAACAGGACTAGCTGCGATAATTGGCCTAATCTCAGGAATTCTTCCTGCCATTGCTGCATCAAAATTGGACCCTGTAGAAGCTATTAGAACTGGAATGTAAAAAAAAGTTTATGGTTTATAGTTTGTGGTTGTTTGTTGCAAGTTATTGCGAGGAACAAAGCAATTTTATAAAAGTTTTGATGGCATAAAAAAAGAAATCCAGAGCTGTTCACATTTTAATATATGATTTTCTTAGTTACAGTCTGTCCGTTTTGTAAAATCACCTTTAACAGCAAAGTTTGTTGGCTTGAAACTAAATTAAGTATCGTTAGTTCGTTGCTGTTGACTTTATCTTTTTTGAATAGTTGCCTTCCCAAAAGGTCGTAAACCGTTACTTTATCTATTGTTTCTGCCTTTGAATTAACTTTTATTTGTTTGTTTTTATTGGAAACCAACACCTGATTATCACCAGTTTCTAAATCAATAGTTCCTAATGTTTTGTTGGTGTATCGCAACACAAAACGGTCATTAAAAGTTCCAGCTGCCGTATTGAAAGTAAAAGGGCCTGTTCTTAAATCAAAGGTAGTATTGGTCAATTTGTCTTCTATAAACACTGCTTGATTTATCAATACACCATCAATTTGGTCAATCTTTATCGTAAAAGCCCCTTCGATCGACGTCCTGAATCCCAATAGAACTTCATCATTTTCATCAAACGGCAAGGCACGACCTTGAATGACTAAATTCTTGTCTTGGCTAAGACTATAAAAATCAGCAAATTCATTCCCATCAAAACTGATTCCATCAAAACGATTGTCGAATTGGTTTGTAGCGCCTGATATATAGCCAACTAAGGTTTGTTTAAAAACTCCTTGAGTATTTGTTAAATCTAACCAAATACGATGCTTCTCGACCACTTCAGTTTTTGATTTAGGGCTTCTTGTTTTGAAAAACTGGGAGTTGTCCATTACTTTTGAATCTTTGTCCAGCCTCATATTGTTATTGAAAACAACATTTCCTGAAGCTATGCAAGTTGTAAAAAATGCTTGTCCAGCCGCAATTTTACCATTGGGGATTTTACCGCTTGGATAAAGTGGGTCACTTGGAGCTGTAGCGCCTCCTTTTGCATAAGTTACCCCATCAATTACAACACCACCTGTAAGATTATAAACAGCGTAATCATTCACATTATATTGACCATTAGCATCTCTAGCGGTGTTATGCGTCCAAAAATATAGCGTTCCATCAATGACTGTTTTATTGAAATCTAAAAACTTATCGGCGTCAATTGCTGAGGGATAAGGATTCCCTATAAGATTGGACGTACCATCTACAGCTCCATTAAAAACAACTGGAGTTTCGATTGTGCCATTATTTGGCACCCCATTAAAAATAGCCTGAAAAAACGCCGGTGGAGTTGCCAGTTGTGGACCATAAATACAATACCCAACTCCTTTTCCCATCGAAACGGAGGATGGTACTACGTTTTGCCAATTTTCGGGAACAGCACTAGCGTTAAACGAGTAAAACTTATTTGAAGGTGTGTTGGGAGAAAAAGTTTGTAGATTTTGACCCGAAACCGGCGAAGACCAATAGGTATAATCTGTACTATTAATTATAGGAACTATTCTATTGTAGGTGATACTACCAGAATTTGTATCGGTATTGTTTATTTGTACTAAACTAGCACTTTGGCTATATAGATTTGTTTCGATGGTCATTGTTGCTGCTGGATCTACAAAAACCTTATTAGTTACTGTTAATGTTTTACCGCTTTCAATTTTAAGTGTAGACGCTTTTACTGACAAATCATTCCCTATGAACAATTCTGTTGGTATTATTTTTGTTCCAGTTCCAGAAACCGTAAGGTTTGAGTAAGCGGTTGTCACTGGCAGCGTTGAGATGCTTTGATTAGCTCCTGCATATTCTATAGTTGAGGCCGATCCTATATTTAAAATTGTATTTGTTGGACTAATTGAAGTTGCATCTGTTCCATAAAATCCATCAGCGTCTTTCGTGACAAAATTACCATTTATATTTATTGTTGCAAAAGCACCTCCTGCTATAATTCGTTGATCGGATACAGTAAAAACACCACCAGTATTAACAGTAAAAGTTGCTCCATTTCTGAGAGTATAATTCCCTGCACTACCATTTACATTTGGTCCTGATATCACTACATTATTATATGTTATTGGGGATCTTGCAGTATGTGAATTACTATTTCCTGCAAATTCTATAGTCCCTCCTGATAATGTGTAAGTTCCTCCCATATCAGGAACTCGTCTTGCTCCACTTACAATTAAACGGCTTGTATCTGTCATTGTCAAATTAGTTCCTGAACCACCAAAAGTAAAGTTAGCGTTGTTAAATATAGCAGCATCTTTTATTGTAACTGTTCCGGTAACTGCATTTGCGCTTTCTAACAATTTTGTACCACTTCCAGAAAATGTAACGTTTATGTATGTTGGAAGTGCCGTTATTGACCCTTGTACCATTTGATCACCGTTTAAACCATATTCCACAGTACTTCCTGCATTTAGAGTTGGCATAATTGATGGTATTGCAGTACTTGACCCCACAAAACCATCTTTGTCACGAGTTATAAATGTTCCCGAAATATTGATTATTCCGCCACCTTCATTAATGATTTGATTTTCACCTCCATTATCAAACGTCCCTCCAGCAGCAATATTTAACGTTGCATTATTAAGACGCAAATGATTACCGCTAATTAATAAAGTTCCAGAAGAAACGGTGATAGAATTAGTTACTCGTATAGGTTTATCTAATGTTACGATTTCTGATGAAGCAGCTTCAAAGCCTGCTAAAGTATTGTCCATACCATTATTGACACTAGCATTATCTGGAAAAGTAACTGACCCACCTGCAAATTTTATTGTGCCTTTATTGTCAATTGTTCCTCCTGTCGCGGTGTATTTCCCGGTTATTGTCAAAGTTACATCTGCATCAATTTGAAGAGTTCCACCGTATAAAGCTACGTTTCCTAGGGTTTGATTAGAACTTATTTTTAATTTTGTTCCAGAATTTATTGTTGTAGTACCAGTGTATGTTTTTGAAGTGCCAGAATAAACTACCGTGGCTGCTTGGTTGATTGTAATGCCAGGCGTTCCTGCAATGTCACCTGAAAAGGTTACTTGTTGATTCCCCCAAATATTTATCGGATTATCACTGTTGTTTCTAATAGTTTTATTAAAAAGTAAATACCCAAAAACTGGGTTAATCTCCATATTATTTCCACCAGAATTTACAAAAATATCAACATTGAAAGTATGTGTTGTAACTGCCACATTATTTTCAATTTTGCAATTACCGTTATTATTTTGAAAAAAAATTCTCCTTCCTGCGTCTGTATTTATTGTTCTATCTGATGTTCCTGTTAAAAATTGCATTTGGTTAACACTATAATCACTGTTACTGTTTAAATTCATTATAGTATTTACATTATTATCAAATTTAATTATATTAAATGTAGCATTACAATCTGGTCTTTGTCTAGCTCCAGGTCCTGAAGTAGTCCACCACCAATTCCCGCCAGCGTCGGCAGCACAACCATTCCCCCAGTCCCACTCGCCATTCGCAGAAGAACCACTCCAGTAAATTATGTCTTGAGCGTTTACTCGAGACGTGATGATTAGTAGCATAAATGCCAAAAGCAATTTTAATCTCATAAAACCATTTTTATCTAATAGCCTACTTTACTTTAGAGGAGTCTTTTTATAAGCCAAACTTAGTAGTTTGTCTCATCTTTTAAATATTATTAAGGCTAATAAATCTTCTATTCAAAAATAAATAATTTAATGTAATTACCTCTAAATCTAATTTACGAAAACGTAATAGTGTTAATAATTTTATTTTTTATCCATTAAACATCAGCGTTTTAATACTTTTCGGGAGTTTTTATAATAATTCTCCATAAACTGTTATTCCGTACTAAAAAAAACTTACATTTATCAATATGAAAGCATTACAATTCCCTTTAGCGAGAATTACGATAGGTTTTTTGGCTGGAATTCTTGTTGCTTATTATTTTCAACCCAATCCGCACCTTGTATTTACTCTTCTCTTTATTGCTTTTTGCGCTTTTTCTGTTGCTTATTTTATTTCAAAAAATAAGATTGTAAACCCAATATATTTTGGATTTTTGACTCATTTATTAGCGTTTGGAATTGGCACTACTAATCAAATTATTCACACCAATTCTTTCCAGAAAACCAATTACATTCATAGCAGTGGTATTTTCGACAAACCACATTTGGTATCGGTTACGATTCGAGAAAAACTGCGAAGTTCTAGTTTTAATGATCGCTATATTGTACTAGTCAATCAGGTTGATCATTCCGTTAATACAGGTAGAATTCTCCTGAATATTCGAAAAGACAGCTTGAATCACCCATTCGAAATCGGGACTCATTTGCAAATTAGTAGCAACGCATACCAAAATCTCCCTGCCAAAAATCCCAATCAGTTTGATTACGGCAAATACCTTGAAGGCAAAAAAATCTATGCGCAGCTGTATGCAGATGTTTCTGAAATCAAAGTTGGTTCAGTAATTGAAAAAGATGTTTGGTATTATACTTCGAAGTTACGAACCAAAATCATTCGGAATTTAGAGAAAACCCATTTCAACAAGGATGAACTGAATGTTGCCATTGCCTTAATTTTAGGACAACAACAAGAGATTTCACCCGAAATTATCAAAGATTATCAATTTGCAGGAGCAGTTCATATTTTGTCGGTTTCAGGCTTGCATATTGGGTTTATTTTGTTGTTTGTGACGTTTCTTTTAAAACCATTTCCCAACACGCGTCGTGGTTCGTTTATTAAACTAATAATTATTCTGGCTTCATTGGCATCCTTTGGTTTGATTGCTGGATTGGCCCCATCTGTGCTTCGGTCGGTTACGATGTTTTCGTTTGTAGCCATTGGAATGTACCTGCGAAGAAGCACCAATATTTTCCATACTTTGCTGGTTTCGATGTTGCTCATTCTATTAGTTCAACCTTCGTTTTTGTTTGATGTGGGTTTCCAATTGAGTTACGTTGCCTTGTTTTTTATTCTTTGGTTGCAACCCTTATTGGCGAAACTTTGGAAACCAAAAAATGGCATTGTGAACTACTTTTGGGAAATACTGACCGTCTCTTTTGCGGCACAAATCGGCACCTTACCCTTGAGTATTTATTATTTCCATCAATTTCCAGGATTATTTTTCGTGACCAATTTGATCATTATTCCGTTTTTGACTGTAATTATGGCTTTGGGAGTTTTGGTAATGGTCTTAGCGGCTTTCGATTTAGTTCCCGTTTTTCTAGCCAAATCCTTGGAATGGTGCATTTTTATTTTGAATAAAATAATCAACAGCATCGCTTCGGTTGAGCAATTTATCTTTCGGGATATTCCCTTTAATTTGCAGTTCTTGCTGAGTGTGTATTTATTGATTATTGCAACGGTTATTTGGTTCAAAAGACCGAGTTTTAACAGACTGGCTTTGGCGTTGATTGCCATAATTATATTTCAAATCACGTATTTTAATACCCATTGGACGATTCAAAATCAAAGAGAATTGATGGTTTTCAACTCGAAGAAAAACACTCTAATTGCGGAACGAAATGGGAGAAATGTAACTTTGCATGCTAATGATAGTCTTTTGAAAGCAAGTTCGAAAAATGTGCCGCTTTCGAATTACTTGATGGGGAATTTTAGCCAATTGACCTCTAAGAAAAAATTACAAAACCTACTATATTTTAATGGAAATAAAATCCTAATTGTAGATAGTTTGGGTGTTTATCCAACAGATATTCGTCCAGATATTGTTGTGTTTACTCAATCACCTATGATCAATTTCGAGCGTTTTTTGCAAATCACAAAACCCAAAATGGTGGTGGCAGATGCATCAAATTATAGAACGGTTCAAAAACTGTGGGAAGCAACTTGCTTAAAAGAAAAAATCCCTTTTCACTCGACTGGCGAAAAGGGATTCTATAGATTGGAATAATACTTATTTTGTTTTCAGAATACCATCAGCAACAGCTAAGAACGCTTTTGGCCCTCCAGCTACATAACCTGTACTTCCTATTCCGGTGAAACTTGGTTTCCCACCTTTTACTGTAGACTTAGCAAACCAGACAGTAGGAAATCCTTGCACTCCAAAAGTTTGTTGCAAAGCATTATTTTGAGCTTTTATCGCGTCGGTTTGTGGAACGCTTCTTGGGTAATCTAATTCAACGAGAACAACATTCTTTGCAGCCCAAGTTTTAAATTCAGGTGTTTTTAGAACTTCTTTTTGCAAACGGATACACCATCCGCACCAATCGCTTCCTGTAAAAAACAGCAATAACGGTTTTTTTGTTTTATTCGATACGGAAATCGCTTTGTTGATGTCGGTTTCCCATTTTAGTTCTTGAGCTTGAATTGTCAATGTGCCTAAAATAAATGCTACTAGTATAATCGCTTTCTTCATATAATTAATTTTTTTTCAAATGTAAACAAAAATAATACCAAATAATGTCGGCTACCTTACACCGTGCATTAATTTTTTGACCACTGGTCCCATCACAATAGCAAATAACGCAACTACTATAGAAATAATTGTCAACATCCAAAAGAAATAACTCAGCCCGTGTTCATCGGCAATTTTATCGATATTCTCGCCAAACATCCCTGCGCCTTTCATTCCAATTGCGACCGCAAGATACCAAACTCCAAACATAAATGCAATCATTCTGGCGGGAACCAATTTACTCACATTAGACAATCCCACAGGCGAAATACACAATTCGGCCATGGTGTGGAAAAGATACACTAAAATCAACCAAATCATACTTACGGACGCGGTTTTGGCTCCAGGCGCAATATCTTTCGCCCCAAAAGCGACGCAAGCCATTCCGATAGCAAGCAAGGTCAATCCGATTCCGTATTTGTAATTTGCCGAAGGATTGTATTTACTTTCCCACCATTTAGAAAATAATGGAGCGAGAGAAATGATGAATAACGAGTTTAAGGTTGAAAACCAGGTCGCTGGAACTTCGGTCAATGGTTCTGTTACTTTCTCGATTTTTAAAAATGTCAATGTTCCGTCCGACAACGCAAGATAACCTGCTGTATAATAATCTTTGGCCAACATCCAAAAGGCGATGGTCCAAATAATCACAAAACTAGAACTTAAAATCACCGAAGCCAAGGTGTATGTTTTGAAGGTTTGTTCGAACAACAACGTCAACACCCAAGTAATTATGGCTAATGGCAAAAGGGTCATCAACGAATTTATTACTAAAAAAGCAATACTCCAATTGCCTTCCAAAACACGGTTCGTATAATCAGAGGCAAAAATGGTTAAACTGTTGGGTGATTGTTCGAAAATGGCCCAAAAGAAAATGGTCAGAAAAGCAAAAAAGGTAACGGCCATTAATTTTTCTCTGGTAATTTGAGAATATTGAGTAAATCTGTACACCAGTAACAGTATAAATAAAATTAAAGCTGTGACAATAGCAATCGCATTTCCGTTTTCGCCTAAAAAGCTAAAAACATCTATTTTTCCGCCAGAAATTTTAGAAACCGGAGCATTCAAAATCCAAAGCAAACCTAAAGTGGCCATAATAGCAATCAATCCCAATTGAATTGGTGTAAATGGATTCCTTTTGTCTGAATCCGCTATTTCAATTTTTGCTTTGCTGGCTGCATTTGGCTTCAAGCCAATGTCTCCAAAAATGTTTTGGGACAACCAAAACTGCAACATCCCGAAGAACATAAAAATACCTGCCAATCCAAAACCATAACTCCAGCCCACTTTTTCGCCCAAATAACCACAAAGCAAAATTCCGAAGAAAGCTCCGGCATTGACACCCATATAAAACAAGGTATAAGCGCCATCTTTTTTGTCGGGGCGATCTTTGTACATTTCGGAAATTATAGAAACCATGTTCGGTTTGAAAAATCCGTTACCAAAAACCAGCAAAACCAAACCGAGATATATAGAAAATTCGGTTTCAACCGCCATTGCTGCGTGTCCTAAAGTCATCAAACTAGCACCAATAACTACGGCTAAACGATAGCCAATTTTTTTATCAGCAAAATATCCGCCCATCATTGTGGACAAATACACCAGTCCAACATACGACCCAAAAAGGGAAGAAGCCGTCTCTCTAGTCCAAGCCCAACCACCGTCTAAAGTTGAAGCAGTAAGAAATAAAATAAGCAAAGAACGCATTCCGTAGAAGGAGAAGCGTTCCCACATTTCGGTAAAAAACAAAATAAACAATCCGGGAGGATGTCCTAAAACAGGATTTTTAAAAAACTGGTCAGTGGAGATTTGAGTCATATTGCTTTATTTTACTTCTTGCATTAAATTTTTCACCAAAGGAGAAATTACAATTAAAACTACTCCCGCGATCAAAGCATAAATAGCCAACTGCTTGTAACCATCAGCATATACAATTAGCTTTTCTAAATTCGTAGAATTCTCAGAGGCACTAGCGATATTGGCACCTAATATTCCTGCGAAATATTGCCCGTAAGCACTCGCCAAATACCAAATACCCATCATAACGGCTTGGGTCTTTTGCGGTGACAATCTGGACATCGCACTTAAACCAATTGGCGACAAGCATAATTCACCAAAAGTGATAATAAACCAACCGAAGGTGAATAAATTCAACGAAGTCTTTCCTGATGCGTCAGCAAAAAATTGGGTGTAATAAAATACCCAAAAACCACCTGCCAAAAACAAAAATCCAAGACCGAATTTAACCACCGTATTAGGTTCTATTTTTCTAGCATTCATCCAAATCCAAAACAAACCCATCACAGTTGCAAAAACGATAACGAATAACGAATTAGCCGCATTATTTACACCATTAGGGCTCACTTCAAATCCTAACAAACTATTGTGCAAATTATTTATAGCGAACAAACTCAACGATCCGCCACTTTGCTCGAAAAAGGCCCAAAAGACAATGGAAAAAATAATCAGTACAAAAGCAGCAATCAGCTTTTTATTTTCAGCAAGCGAAAAACTACGCATTTCGTTTAACAAATAAAGTAAAGATGCTGGTCCAATGACCATCATAAAATAATCAGTATAAACAGTATTGGCAACCATCAAAATGATTACTGGAATTATGGCAAGGGAGCCTATGTAGGTAACAACTTCTCTTATTCTTCTTTTCGATTTTTCTATATGCTGCAAGGGAGAAAGTCCAATTTCGCCTAAACTTTTTTGCGTTTGAGTAAAGGTCAGTAAACTCACCACCATTACAATGGCTGCAAATCCGAAGGCAAAATTCCATCGCAAATTTTCCGGAACAAATCCGCTCCATAACGAACCTTCAGCGACAGCGACACAAATATATCCTCCTATTAAAGCTCCAATATTTACACCTGCATAAAACAATGAAAATCCAGCGTCTTGCCGAACATCATTTTCTTTATACAATTGGCCTACCATAGAAGAAATGTTGGGTTTGAAGAAACCTGTCCCCACAATAGTAAAACTGATGCCTAAGAAAAAAAAGTTTTTCGGGTCTAATGAAAGAATTACACTGCCCACAATCATCAACAATCCACCCCAAAACAGGGATTTCCTCAATCCTAAAATTTTATCGGCAAACAAACCTCCTATAAACGGAAACGCATATACAAAGGCTTGAGTTGCTCCGTATTGTAAATTAGTCGTTTCTTCATCCAACTTCAATTGGCTTACCATAAAAAATGCCAACATCCCACGCATTCCATAGAAACTGAATCGTTCCCACATTTCGCTAAAAAACAAGTACCACAATTGTTTGGGATACTTGCCTTTGAAGTTTTGGATTTCTTCGATAGTTAATTTTTGTTCCATGATTTTTTAATTGATTCCTTTTTCTTTCATCACTTTATTCAGGTTTTTCACCAAGGCAAACATAAGTAAAGTGGCAAATAGTAATAAACTGAAATTCACCCAGAAAAAATTAGCTTTGTCATCATACGTGTCCCACATACTGGCTAGAACGCCACTCAATTTATTTCCAATAGAAGTCGACAAAAACCAACCGCCCATCATCAAGGCTGTGATATTTTTGGGGCTTAATTTAGAAACAACTGATAATCCCATCGGACTCAGGAATAGCTCTCCAATGGTAATCACTCCATAATTGGCTACTAACCACCAAACAGAAACTTTTTCTGTGCCGTTATTCCCGATATGAACTGCAGCTACCATCACTAAAACGGACAAAGCAGAAATCAATAATCCAAAAGCAATTTTGGTTGGTGTCGAAGGTTCTTTTTTTCGATTTCTAAGAAAAGTAAAAAAGGCCACGACTAAGGGTGTCAAAATAATCACCCAACCTGGATTGATCGATTGACTTAAATTAGCCGACCAAGTAAATATTTTTGATTCTTCTTGAGGTAATTTTTCTTTGGCAACATTCCTGAAATACAAAGGATAATCGACCACTTTTATCACTTTACCGTCTTTTTTCTGAATGCGAAAAACGGCATCGTACAAGGCAACCGAGTCTTTTTTATAGGTTAAAGTATCTGTAAGCACCAATTTTGAGCCGATCTGCTGTGCGGTTCCTGTCAGTTCTCGGTCTGTATATTTATCCCCCCAATTGTTTAATGCAGAACCATTCAACTTGAATACAGCCCAAAACAAAATAACTACTGCAAATATGGAAAGCAAAGCTCCAATGGGTCTTTTGTCTTCAGGCTTGGCTTTGAAATAAAGACTGGCATAAAAGAAAATGATCGGAATACAAGCAAAAACAAAAGCGTCGGTACTATCCGAACCAAAAATAGAACTGTCAAGGTTTGCATCTGAAGTTACACCTTTCAAAAGCCAACCGATTACCCCAAAAATTACAGAAGGCAACAAGATGAAAAGAACAATTTTATAAAATGGCATATCGCCTTCTTGCACTCCTTTTTTTTCTGTTTTGTCTCCATAATGTTTGGTTCCCAACAAAAATACAATGACACCAATAAACATTCCAACGCCGGCCGCCATAAATGCTTCTTGCCAACCAAAAAGAATTTTCAAGGCAGCACCAAAGAAATTACAAATAAAAGCACCAATATTTATTCCCATATAGAAAATATTGTAGCCTTCGTCTTTCTTGTCCTTGTATTCCTCGTCATTATAGAAATTACCTAAAAGTGTAGAAATATTCGGCTTGAAGAAACCGTTACCCACAATAACCAAAGTCATCGCAGTGTACAGCATTGGCAAACTATGAATTCCCATCATCATATACCCTAAACCCATCATCAATCCTCCGATGACAATCGATTTACGATAGCCCAAATACCTATCAGCGACCAAACCACCTACGAAAGGCGTTAAGAAAACCAAGGCTATAAAGGTGCCGTACAAATCGGAAGCTTCTTTTTCGGTCATAGCAAAACCAGCTTCGACATCTTTAAGATAGAGTGTAAAAATACCGATCATCAAATAATAGCCAAAACGTTCCCACATTTCGGACAAAAACAAATAAGGCAGTGCTTTAGGGTGACTTTTCCACATAATAGTTGAGATTTAAAAAAACAAACCTACAGGAATCTCTTGTAGGTTTGAAAGGTATAAAAAAATATTGTATTTTATATTAGCGAATACCGTGCATCATTTTTTTCAAAAACGGTGTCAATGAAAACAAAATTATAGATGCAAGGCCTGTCAAAATAACGAATACCATAAAAAACTCATACAAATTATGAATCTCGAATCCAGCAAAAATCGGATTATGATCGCTAATCTGATTGGCTGCCAATAATTTTAATTGCTCGGCTGTAGGTGTAATGGTTTTGTCTAAAACGGCTTGCAAATCGATTCCGAGTTCTTTGGCTTTGT
>NZ_JBIKRX010000038.1:0-25357 GCF_044348915.1 Flavobacterium sp.
AAGTTGACCATTGTCTGCTTTTAAATTTGGTCTATCAAAAAGTGAAATGCAAAACCACGATGCGCTTGATACGAAAGTGGCTACGAGTACCGATACAAATTAACGGTAAACTGCAAAAACGAAGAAAAGGCGTTCCGCAAGGAAGTCCATTAAGTCCGTTATTGTCTAATATCTTACTCAATGAGTTGGATAAAGAAATGACAAGACGGAAACTGAAATTCGTACGCTATGCCGATGATTTTAGTATTTACTCTAAATCACAAAATCAAGCTAAGTCTACGGCACAAGTTATTGCAAAATTCTTGAAAACGAAGCTCAAACTAACCATCAATGAGGAGAAAAGCGGGATTAGACGTCCTGTAAACTTCACGCTGTTGGGATTTGGATTTGTGCCAACGTACAAGAAAGGAAGCAAAAACCAATATCAGTTGGTAGTGGCAGAAAAGGCGTGGAACAAACTCAAAGAACGGCTCAAAAGCATTAGCCGAAAAACCGCTCCAGTGAAACTAGAAGAACGCATTGCCAAGATAAAAGAAGTACAACGAGGATGGTTAAACTATTTTCGGGGAACAAGTATTATGGGCAAACTACGGGATTTAGATGGCTGGCTTAGAAATCGCCTGCGCTATTGCATTTGGCACGATTGGAAGAAACCCGAAAGAAAGAGAAAGAATCTCATACGATTGGGGGTTGACCAAGACCACGCTTATGCTTTTAGTCGTACCCGTAAAGGCGGCTGGGCAATTGCACAAAGTCCGATTTTGAGTACCACCATTACCTTGAAACGTCTAAAACAACGAGGCTATCAATCATTGACCGATGTTTATATCGAACTTAACCCATCACTTTGCGAACCGCCGAATACGTGACCCGCTTGGCCTGTCCTGAACGAAGTTGAAGGGTTCGGTGGTGTGAGAGGCGCACTCCGTTAGTTTCTAGCGGAGCCGTCTACTCGATTGGATTAATTAACTCTTTCAAATAGCTTTTGTAAAGAGTCTGATATTCTGGTATTTCAAGGATTTTAGTAATTAAAGGTCGCGTATTCATTCGACCCCATCGCAAGGGATCTTGTGTACCCGAATTTGCAATAATTGCGGAGGTTCCGAGCGTGTTATCATAATCATAAGGAATAAAATAAGCTTGGCCATTACCCGCAAAATAGAAATAATAGTTATTGCCGTTTACCCAATAATCGTCCCACATTCCAACCATTACATTGACTGCATACGTTTTTAAAAATAGAGGAACATCCATTTTTGAAGCGATCCAAAGTTTAAAGTTATCGCCTGTCCGAGCGTTTAATTCTTGGATAAACTGCGTTAATTCAACTTTCGCAGTTGCCAGTTCTGCTTCTATAGTTTTTAAATCGTAAGCATAATACTTGGATTTGGAGGCGTCCAATTTTACATCTTCGACACCAATACTAGAAGTTTGAACAAAATCTGCATTAAATGAACCACTCCAACCCGCTTTCCATAAAAACCCAACAGCGCTACCCCATTTATCTTTTCTATTGGCAAGAAAAACTTCATCAACACTCTCAATCATTCCATAAACGCCATAGTAAGCAGGTTTGGAATCTCCTTCAACAGAAATTGTCAATTTGCAATAAGAGGCTTGAGGAGCAGTCCAAATTCCATAACGTTCAAATAAATCATAGCAATAAACCTCACGAGCATAATTAGCATCATCTTTAAACCATTTTAGGTTTAACTTTTCTAAATCTGAAAAACGCTGTTTCTCTCTGTATTTTGCAAAATCTAACCCAAAATGGCAATGATGCCAATCAGGACTAGCAGAATTATGTACCTCACCAAAATTTCCTTCAGGTCGTCTGCGACTCGTATTTCCGCGCAAACGCAAACCTATACTATCAAGTTTAACTTTTCTTCCATTCAATTCAAATAAAAACGAGGCTACTACTTTTTTATCATTTTGTGAATTTAAGTCGTAATTTATTAGTAGAGTATTCCAATCTTTCAATGGAATTGTGAGCTTAATTTCGGGTAAATCTTCAAGTCTAAATAGAGTGAATTTATCCGAAGGAACTGGGCTAACTTCTGCTTCGTTTTTGTCGCAACTACTGATAAATAAGCTTATAAATATTAAAAAACTAAGGCATTTTAGAACACTCTTTATGAATTTCATAATTAAAAATTTTGAACGGTAAAAGTACATAAATAAAGGTAGTTTGAAGAAAATTAAGTAATTTATCTCAGTATTTATAAAGTCAAATTTCAAACAAATGACTTAACTTTAAAAAGGCAGATAATTTTAAATAAGAATTTCCTATTTTTACAAAAAATTCAATCGAAATGCGTCAGTTTACATTTTTGTTTTTTATTGGTTTTCTAATAGCCCTTAGTTCTTGCCGGACAGATTTTGAAACCGTAGCAAGTTCCGGGGATTTAAAATTCTCCCGAGACACTATCTATTTAGACACTGTTTTTACAAATATTGGTTCAAGTACTTATACCCTAAAAGTATATAATAACAGCAAAAATGATATAACAATTCCTACCATTCAATTGGGAAAAGGACTCAATTCTAAGTACAGAATGACAGTTGACGGAATGTTGGGGAATCAAGGAAAAATTTTCAACAATGTAAATCTTTTAGCCAAAGACAGTCTTTATATTTTTATTGAAACTACCGCTAATATTGCTGATGCAAGCCCAAAAGATTTTTTATACATTGACCAAATTTTATTTGATGGTGGAACCAATCTTCAAAAAGTAGAATTGGTAACCTTGATCCAAGATGCGATTTTTCTCTACCCTAAAAAAAATGCAGATGGAACAACAGAAACACTTCCTATTGGTAAGGACGAAATTTACGGTTTCTATTTAGATGAAAATGACCCTGTAAATGGGAATGAGCTCATTTTCACCAATAAGAAGCCTTACGTTATTTATGGTTATGCGGCCGTACCATCCAAAAAAACCGTGACTTTTAATCCAGGTGCAAGAGTGCATTTTCACGCATTTTCAGGCCTAATTTTAGCAAGCAACGCTGCATTAAACGTAAACGGAACTATATCAACAACAGACAAACTTGAGAATGAAGTGATTTTTGAGGGAGATCGTCTGGAACCTGATTTTGCTGAAGTTCCTGGTCAATGGGGAGCTATCTGGTTGACAGACGGAAGTACAAATCATAAAATAGATCATCTTACTATAAAAAATGCAACAATTGGTTTACTGGTCCAAAATAATAATGGAACAACCGTGTCAATTAAAAACACGCAGGTTTATAATTCGTCGAATTATGGAATATTAGCTCAAACAGCAAAAATTAATGGAGAGAACTTATCGATCAACAATGCTGGTTTAGGCAGTTTAGCCTGCACTTATGGCGGGGATTATAAATTCACTCATTGCACGCTGAATAATAATTGGGCAAGTTCTAGTCAAGTGGCACTATTGGTAAGTAATTTTTACATTGGTGCTGTTCCTGAAGTGAAAAATTTGACAGCTGCCACATTCAATAATTGTATCATTTATGGCTCTTATTCTAATGAAATGATCCTAAATAGAAAAACAGGGGCAACTTTTAATTATCAATTTAACAATTGTCTAATTAAGTTTAATAATACTTCAAATCAGTACACCAATGACCCCTTATATCAGTTCACTACAGATCCAGTGCATTATAATGGAATAATTCAAAATATGGATCCGAAATTCTTGAATATCACTCAAAACAAACTCAATATTGATAATTCTTCTGCAGCTTTTGCGAAAGGAAATACATCTTATATTATTCCTGTTGATATCATTGGGAACGCAAGAACAACACCTCCTGATTTAGGTGCCTATCAAAACAAACCTTTTCCACCGAAAAAATAGCGCCCTAAGCAGGGTGTTTTTTTGTTCTTACTAACTTTTATCCTAAATTTGCAGCGCAATACAACAAACTACACAAACAATGATCCATTTCTTTGAAAACCAAAGCAAGACAATTTTTGCAGTTCATTCACAAAACGAAATATCGACTGAAGACATTTCAAAACTTAATTGGCTTTTTGCCGATGCCAATAAAATAGAAGAATCCGTTTTGTCGGATTTTTTTGTTGGTCCCCGTGCCACAATGATTACACCTTGGAGCACCAATGCTGTTGAGATTACTCAAAATATGGGGATTTCTGGAATCATTCGAATCGAAGAATTTCAAAAAGTATCAGCTCATTTTACTGATTTTGATCCGATGCTTTCGCAAAAATATAACGAGTTGAATCAAGATATTTTCACGATTCACATTCAACCCGAAGCTATTCTGAATATTGACGATATCGCTGCATACAATCAATCAGAAGGTTTGTCAATGAGTGCCGAAGAAGTGGAATACTTAGATAATTTGGCGACCAAATTAGGACGAAAATTAACAGACTCTGAAATTTTCGCCTTCTCTCAAGCCAATTCAGAACACTGTCGTCACAAGATTTTCAATGGAACTTTTGTAATAGATGGCGTTGAAAAAGAAACCTCTCTTTTCAAATTAATCAAAAAAACATCTGCTGAAAACCCGAACGATATTGTTTCAGCTTATAAAGATAATGTGGCTTTTGTAAAAGGGCCAAGAGTGCAGCAATTTGCGCCAAAAACAGCAGACAAACCTGATTTTTACCAGATCATAGAATTTGATTCGGTTATTTCTTTGAAAGCAGAAACGCATAACTTTCCAACCACAGTGGAGCCTTTCAACGGAGCTGCAACAGGTTCAGGAGGAGAAATTCGTGACCGTTTAGCAGGTGGACAAGGTTCGTTGCCAATGGCAGGAACAGCAGTTTATATGACTTCGTATTCTCGTTTAAACCAAGACAAGCCTTGGGAAAACGGAATGGTTGAAAGAAAATGGTTGTATCAAACACCAATGGATATTTTGATTAAAGCATCGAACGGAGCGTCTGATTTTGGAAATAAATTTGGACAACCTTTGATTACAGGTTCGGTTTTGACTTTCGAACACGAGCACTTCGACAAGCTCAGTGTGACGGGCAGAAAGTTGGGTTACGATAAAGTGATTATGCAAGCGGGTGGAATTGGTTACGGGAAATTAGATCAAGCCATCAAACACAAACCGCAAGAAGGCGACAAAATCGTTATTCTTGGCGGAGAAAATTATAGAATTGGAATGGGTGGAGCAGCAGTTTCCTCAGCAGATACTGGAGCGATGAGCTCAGGAATCGAGCTGAATGCGGTACAACGTTCAAACCCAGAAATGCAAAAACGTGCTGCCAATGCCATTCGTGCTTTGGTAGAAAGTGATGACAATCCAATTGTTTCTATCCACGATCACGGAGCTGGAGGACATTTGAATTGTCTTTCGGAATTGGTGGAAGAAACGGGTGGTTTGATTGACTTAGATAAATTGCCTGTTGGTGATCCTACCCTTTCGGCTAAAGAAATTATTGGTAACGAATCTCAAGAAAGAATGGGATTGATTATTGGTAAAAAAGACATCGATTTACTTCAAAAGATTGCCGACCGCGAACGTTCTCCAATGTACCAAGTGGGTGACGTAACATCTGATCATCGTTTTACATTCGAATCTAAAACTACTGGTTCAAAACCAATGGATTATGCCTTGGAAGATTTCTTTGGTAGTTCGCCAAAAACCGTAATGACAGATAAAACTGTAGCTTACCATTATCCTGCATTAGAATATGATGTAAAAAATATTGCTAGTTATTTAGAGCAAGTTTTACAATTGGAAGCTGTTGCTTGTAAAGACTGGTTGACAAACAAAGTCGATCGTTGTGTGGGTGGAAAAGTCGCGAAACAACAATGCGCTGGACCATTGCAATTGCCTTTGAACAATTGTGGTGTAGTAGCTTTGGATTTTTTAGGAAAAGAAGGAATTGCGACCTCAATTGGCCACTCCCCTATCGCTTCCCTGATTGATCCCGTTGCAGGAACTAGAACAGCGATTGCTGAATCGTTATCGAATATAGTTTGGGCACCTATAAAAGACGGAATTAAAGGAATTTCTCTTTCTGCAAACTGGATGTGGGCTTGTAAAAACTCGGGAGAAGACGCACGATTGTATGCTGCTGTGGAGGCTTGTTCAGACTTTGCCATCGATTTGGGAATCAACATTCCAACTGGAAAAGATTCGCTTTCAATGAAACAAAAATATCCAAACGATGAAGTAATTGCGCCAGGAACGGTCATTATTTCAGCCGCTGGAAACTGTACCGATATTCGAAAAGTAGTAGAGCCTGTTTTGCAAAAAGACGGTGGTTCTTTTTACTATATCAACTTATCCCAAGACGAATTTAAATTAGGAGGTTCTTCTTTTGCTCAAACTTTGAATAGTATTGGTAACGAAGCTCCTACTATCAAGGACGCTGCTTTCTTCAAAAATGCATTCAATACTTTACAAGAATTGATTTTAGATAATCAAATCTTGGCAGGTCACGATATTGGAAGCGGTGGTTTGATTACTACTTTATTAGAAATGTGTTTTGCCGATGTGAATTTAGGTGCTAAAATCGACTTCTCTGTTTTTGAAGAAAAAGACATTATCAAATATTTATTCTCTGAAAATATAGCGGTTGTTTTCCAAGCCAAAGACGATACTTTAGTAGAAAAGGTCTTGAATAACAAAGCTGTTTCTTTCTACAAATTAGGAAAAGCAACAACTGAAGCTACTTTAGATTTTGGTCCTTGTAAATTAGATATTGCCAAATACAGAGATATGTGGTTTAAAACGTCGTTCTTATTAGACCAAAAACAAGCCAAAAACGGAACAGCCAAAGCCCGTTTTGAGAATTACAAAAATCAAGCCTTAAACTATACTTTTCCAACGCATTTCACTGGAAAATCTCCTGTAATAGACAATTCAAAACCACGTCCAAAGGCAGCTGTCATCCGTGAAAAAGGGAGTAATTCCGAGCGTGAAATGGCAAATGCAATGTACTTGGCAGGTTTTGACGTAAAAGACGTTCATATGACCGATTTGATTTCGGGACGTGAAAATCTGGAAGATATTCAGTTTATTGGAGCTGTTGGAGGATTCTCTAATTCGGATGTTTTAGGTTCAGCAAAAGGTTGGGCTGGAGCGTTTTTATACAACGAAAAAGCAAAAACAGCTTTAGACAACTTCCTAAAAAGAGAAGACACTTTGTCTGTTGGAATTTGTAACGGTTGCCAATTGTTGATGGAACTGGAAAAAATTAATCCAGAGCACGAAGTACACGGAAAAATGCTACATAACGACAGTCACAAACACGAGAGCATCTTTACCTCGGTGACAATACAAGAAAACAAATCGGTGATGTTATCCACTTTGGCAGGAAGCACTCTAGGAGTTTGGGTTTCACACGGAGAAGGAAAATTCAATTTGCCAATGGCAGAAGAAAACTACAACATAGTTGGGAAATACGGTTACGACAGTTATCCTGCCAATCCAAATGGTTCTGATTACAATACCGCTATGCTATGCGATACAACAGGTCGCCACTTGGTGATGATGCCACACATTGAGCGTTCGACTTTTCAATGGAACTGGGCGCATTATCCAAATGACAGAAACGACGAAGTCTCTCCTTGGCACGAAGCTTTTGTGAATGCTAGATTGTGGATTGATAAACACTAATTCTTTCAAATGGTATAAATTCAAAAAAACTCATTCCTATAATCGAATGAGTTTTTTTGTGTCTTGACTAGTCTAAATAATCTGTATCGATTATTTAGGACTAGTCAAAACTAACAATAGCCAATAAAAAGCTACCTACAAATAAATATTTAGGTAGCTTTAATTTACTGATTGATTATTTTATTATGGTTTAAGAATGACTTTTTTAGTAATTACTTGATCGTCATAAACTACTTCTACAATATACAAACCAGGCTTGTTTCCGCTTAAATCGAGTTGGAGCGTTTCCTCATCCAATGATTTTTCCAGAACTTTTTGTCCTAGAATATTATAAATAATCACTTTTGCTTTTCCGTTTGTGCCATTTTCGATATTGATCAGCCCTGTTGTAGGATTAGGATAGATACTAATTTCTTTCTTAATAATATCTAAATCACTAATCGCTAATAAAGGCAAGCAATCTATGAATTTAAACCAAACAGCATCGGCAATTACGACCCCAGTTGTTCCATCGGTACGAATTACAACTTTATTTGTTGTTCCTTCATTCAAGTTGAATCTTCCCAATGAAACCCAAGTATTATTATTCAATTTTTGGTTAACTGCGACGGTATTCATCCCATTTTCATGATATATGTCCAAAGGCACAGCATCTGATCTATTAGTTCCAGCAACATGTCGAGTATACACTTCGTATTTTCCTCTTTTTGCAATTGTTGGTGTAAATGTTACTGTTTTTGTCCCTTTCAACGCATCTCCATCGTGAATGTAGTTTGTAGCATAATAGCCAGCTGTAGCTGTTGTTACAGTCCAAGCGCCAGTAAGAGTAGTATTTAAATTGTCAACATAAATATTTGGTTCAGTTGGTGGAATACAATCAGGGCTTGAACTAGTTGTAAAGCTTTTTAAAGCAGAATAATTTGAGGAACCTGTGGTTGTATTTGTGCTTTTTACACAATAATAATAAGTTGTAGCAGCCATTGGCGCTTCAAAAACTCCTGTACCAGAATTCGCCCAAAGAAAAGTTTTGTTATTCGTTAAGGCATTCACCACCACATTTGAGTCAGGACCTGAAGCTGTTGTAAAACCAGTTGTTGCCGTAAATCCCGTTTTTGTTTTAGAAACTTGAACTCTATATTCAGCAGTTGTTTCATTACTAGTCCAAGCCATATTCACAGGACTAGCCACATTAGTTTGTTCTTCGGATGGAGCTGTCGTAATTGGAGCAGCTGGAGCATTACAATTATTAGTAATACAATAGTTTATATACTCTTGCTCTACTACATTATATATGGCAGTTCTTATATTTGACCAATAAGGTGATGAATAAGCATTAGTAGACATTCCAACCGACAAATTCATTGTTGGAACATAATACATAAAAGATTCATATCCTAAGATAGTCCCTGTATGTCCGTGGTATTTTACTCCAGCTCCCGAAGTATAAAGTCTAGTTCCTAACCCATAAGCTGAATTGAGTGCTGATGGCGTAATCATTGCATTTACAGATGCAGTGGTCAAATAAGTACCCCCAAAAATAGCTTTTTCGAATTTAGCCATATCTTCTGTGGTAGACACAATTGCTCCCGCCGCTTTTACAGAAGTTGGAGAATAGTTGTAAGCCCTTGTTCCTTCTGCCAAAAGTGGAATTTTATTAGTTGTCAAACTGGTCAAATCCAAGAAAGTATTTGTTAATCCTAAAGGTGTGAAAATCCAGTTTTGCATAGCAACATCTAATGGAAGGCCTAATTTGTGTTCTATTAGCATTCCTAAAATAAAAAAACCACCATTTGAATAACCATATTTAGAACCAGGTGCAAAAGTTGTTAATGGACAATTATTGATGAAACCAACTATTTCTTCATTGGTAAATAATTTGTCAGGAACAGCAGATGAATTAAAACCGCAACCTGATTCATTTAAATAATCACCAACTCCTGCTGTATGATTCAAAAGTTGTAAAATTGTCATACTGTTTCCATTTGCCAAACCTGGAATAATTAAATGATCTGCTAGTTTATCATTAATATTAAAATATCCAGCCTCTTGCAATCTCATTATCAAAACAGCAGTGAAGTTTTTAGAGGCGCTTGCAATTCTATATTTTGTTGTTGCAGGAATTATTGCTGAGGAAGTATAAACATTTCCAATACCTACAGAGGCATAAATCATTCCTTGATCGGGTGTTACAACTGTTACCGAAACTCCGGGTAATCCACTTCCACTCCAAGCATTGGCTAGAGCGGTTTGAAGTTTTGTTTGAAAATTTTGAGCTGTTGCAAAGATACTTATTGCAAGTACTAGAGTAAGTAAGGTAGTTTTCAACATAGAATTTAGGGATTTTTCTTTAATTTTTAAATAAGTGAAAAGACAAATATATTATAATTTTTAAACAATAATAGTCTTTTTTGTTAAAAAAAATAAAAAATTAGATCCTCAATATTATTTATAATATGTGTTATTTTAATATAATTATCAACACAATACTAATGCAGGTTTTGCATTTATATTTTTTATACTAATAAACAAAAGCCTAAAATGCAGCAAAAAACATTGAATAATCTCAAGTTTAAAAGTTGAAATGAAGTAGTAATATCTCTGAACAAAACATTTTTTTTAAAGACTTGATTTATTTCGATTCCTTTTTTTTTGTTAAAAAGATAAAAATATCGTTTTTTTTACTAATTTGCAGTATAAAACAAAAACACCAATGACAGAAATCACACGATTATTTGATTTTCCCTATTACCAATTAGAGCATTACAACATTCCGGATGCATTGGTAACCAAGTATAATGGGGTTTGGGTAAAAACTTCAACAGAAGAATATATTGCCAAAGCCAATGCTATTTCCAGAGCATTAGTGCGAATGGGAGTCAATAAAAATGATAAAATTGCTATTATTTCAAGTAATAATAGAACCGAGTGGCATATAATGGATATTGGGATTCTTCAAACGGGTGCCCAAAATGTGCCAATATATCCTACTATTTCTGAAAATGATTATGAATATATTTTGAATCATTCTGAGGCCAAATATTGTTTTGTTTCTGATAATGAGGTTTTGACTAAACTTAATGCTATAAAACAAAATGTTCCCAACCTGAAAGAAATATACTCCTTTAATGAAATTAATGGTTGCAAAAACTGGAATGAATTGCTTGTTTTAGGCAATGACCCCTCGAACCAAGAGGAAGTTGAAAATAGAAAAAGCAATGTAGAACCCCAAGAGTTAGCTACTATAATTTACACATCTGGAACTACTGGACAACCAAAAGGGGTTATGCTTTCTCACAACAATATCGTTTCTAATGTTTTAGATTCTGCTGATAGAATTCCTTTTGCAGCTGGAGAAAGTCGCGCTTTAAGTTTTTTACCCATCTGCCATATCTACGAACGAATGGTTACCTATATATACCAATTTATGGGTTGCTCTATTTATTTTGGCGAATCCCTAGAAAAAATTTCAGACAATATAAAAGAAGTGCAACCAACAGTAATGACTGGTGTTCCTCGATTAATTGAAAAAGTATATGATAAAATAATAGCAAAAGGCTCAGAACTTAAAGGAATTAAGAAAAAACTATTCTTTTGGGCTGTTGAAGTAGGTTTGCGATATGAACCAAATGGAGGTAACGGATTTGTGTATAATTTACAACTAAAGTTAGCTAGAAAATTAATTTTCAGCAAATGGAAAGCAGGGCTTGGTGGAAGATTAAACTTGATTGTAAACGGAAGTGCTGCTTTGCAACCCCGATTGGCTCGGATATTTGCTGCTGCAGAGATTCCAGTAATGGAAGGCTACGGTTTGACTGAAACTTCACCAGTTATTTCAGTAAATGATCAAAGAAATAACGGATTCAAAATTGGAACAGCTGGACGAATTATAAATAATGTCGAAATTAAAATTGCCTCTGATGGTGAAATTCTCTGCAAAGGACCTAATGTTATGATGGGTTATTATAAGGACGAAAAACTGACAAATGAAGCTATAATTGATGGCTATTTTCATACTGGCGACATTGGAGAAGTGGACAGTGATAATTTTCTTAAAATTACGGATCGAAAGAAAGAAATGTTTAAAACATCTGGAGGAAAGTATATCTCCCCACAATTATTAGAAAATGCTATGAAACAATCTCGTTTCATAGAACAAATAATGGTTATTGGTGATGGCCAAAAAATGCCAGCTGCTTTCATTCAACCCAACTTTGAATTTATAAAAGAATGGGAAAGACTTCACGGAATAACGGTTGGCAAAACCAATGTAGAAATTATTTCAAATCCTAAAGTTATTGAACGTATTCAAGACGAAGTGGATAGATTAAATGAAAAATTTGGGAACTGGGAAAAAATCAAGCGTTTCGAATTAACGCCAGATGTCTGGTCCATAGATGGAGGTCACCTTACTCCTACTATGAAATTAAAACGTAAAATTGTTATGGAAAAATATAGTGATTTATATACTAAAATTTATTCTTAGAAATTTTTTAAATACAAATGCCCCTTTAGCCAAAAACTAGATATGTAAATGGATATTATTGAAAGAAATAATAACTACAGAGCTACTTAAAATAGGGTTTTGTTTTTAGCATTTGATTAATCTGTTTTTTAAACTTTAATACTTTTTTTATTAACCAATTAAATCAAAAATTATGAATGTAAAAAATTTTCTAGTTGCAGGTATTGTGGGAGGAATTGTAAACTTCCTTTTAGGTTGGGTGTTTTATGGAATGTTGTTTAATGACATTTACCCAGAAGGCGAAGAGATGAATTTAGTTCTTACCTTTTTGGGATGTTTGACCTCAGGTCTTTTTGTTGCTTTTATATTTACAAAGTGGGCAAGCATCACTATGCCATTAACCGGGTTAAAAGCTGGTGCAATTATTGGATTTTTTACCAGTTTGTCTATGAATTTCTTCATGTACTCCAATAAGGCAGTTAATTATCAGAATATTGCTTTAGATGTTGTAATTTCAATTGTAATGGGTGCCTTAGCCGGAGCCGCCGTTGCATTCATTCTTGGTAAAATGAAATAGTAAATTCAGTTATAATTTTAACTCCTTAATTTCTTGAGGAGTTTTTTTTTGTTAAAAAATCAAATTTATTATGCGTGCATAGTATTTTTTATTATCTTTGAAATCGTTATAGTAAAAATATGAAAGAAAAAACAATTGACTATATACTCCGTGCCACTTGGCAAGCAGTATCCAGAATGTACAATGAAGAAGCTACCAAATATGGAGCGACGATGGCGACTGGTTTTGCTTTATTAAGCATGGACAAAGAAGAAGGTACTCCTTCGACAGCCCTAGGACCCAAGATGGGTATGGAAGCAACTAGTTTGACCAGGACCTTAAAAAATATGGAAGAAAAAGGTTTGATTTATAAAAAACCAAATCCAGTTGATGGACGTGGTGTTTTAATTTACTTGACGGATTTTGGAAAAGAAAAAAGGGAATTATCAAGAAATACGGTGCTTCAGTTCAACGATACAGTAAAACAAAATGTTACCAGTGAACAGCTTAAAAATTTTATCGAAGTTTCAGAAATTATCAACGAATTAATCAGTGATAAGAAAATATTTTAATTCAAGAAATGACTTTTGTTAAAATGAACAGTTTACCTATTACAACTATAAACAAAAAACTATAAACCGTTTAAAATGAAAAGAACTATTAAAAATGTTGCAGTTATTGGATCCGGGATTATGGGTTCTGGAATTGCGTGTCATTTTGCCAACATTGGGGTTCAAGTACTTCTTTTGGATATTATTCCAAACGAGCTTACCGAAATGGAATCCAAAAAAGGTTTAACTCTTGACAGTAAAATTGTACGCAATCGATTAGTCAACGATCATTTTCAAAATGCATTAAAGTCGAAGCCCTCTCCTATCTATAGTCAAAAATTCGCAAGCCGAATCACGACAGGGAATACCACGGATGATATAGCAAAACTAGCCAATGTCGATTGGATTATTGAAGTAGTTGTAGAACGTTTGGATATCAAAAAAATGGTTTTCGAACAAATAGAAAAATACCGCAAACCAGGAACTTTGATTACATCGAATACTTCTGGAATTCCGATTCATTTTATGAGCGAAGGACGAAGCGAAGATTTTCAGAAACATTTCTGTGGTACACACTTTTTCAACCCAGCTCGTTATTTGAAATTATTTGAAATTATTCCTGGTCCTCAAACTTCAACTGAAGTTTTGGATTTTCTTACCATATACGGAGAGAAATTCTTAGGAAAAACTTCGGTTGTAGCCAAAGATACTCCTGCTTTCATTGGAAACCGCATTGGAATCTACGGAATCCAAAGTTTATTTCACTTGGTTAAAGAGTTAGGGTTAACCATCGAAGAAGTTGATAAATTAACCGGGCCAATTATTGGAAGGCCGAAATCGGCAACTTTCAGAACGGTGGATGTAGTTGGTTTGGATACTTTGGTGCACGTTGCCAACGGTATTTATCAAAATTGTCCGAATGACGAACAACACGAATTGTTTAAGCTTCCTGATTTTGTCAACAAAATGATGGAAAACAAATGGCTAGGCAGCAAAACAGGTCAAGGTTTTTATAAAAAAGAAGGACGTGACATCCTATCTTTAGATTTAGACACTTTAGAATATCGTCCGGCTAAAAAAGCCTCCTTTGCCACTTTGGAACTTACGAAAACTATCGATAAACCGATCAATCGTTTCAAGGTTTTAGTGAAAGGGAAAGATAAAGCAGGTGAGTTTTACCGAAGAAGTTTCGCTGGAATGTTTGCTTATGTTTCCAATAGAATTCCGGAAATCGCAGACGAATTATATAAAATTGACGATGCAATGAAAGCAGGTTTCGGTTGGGAAAATGGCCCATTCGAAATTTGGGATGCCATTGGAGTGGCAAACGGAATCGAGATGATAAAAAATGAAGGCTTACATTCGCCCGCCTGGGTTAGTGAAATGTTAGGCTCTGGAATTTCAAGTTTTTATTCTATTAAAGAAGGTGCTACTTATTTTTATAATATTCCAAATAAAACGCAAACCAAAGTTCCGGGCCAAGATGCTTTCATCATCTTAAACAACATTCGCGAAAGCAAAAAAGTATGGAGCAATAGTGGAGCGATTATTCAGGATTTAGGGGACGGAATTTTGAATTTAGAATTCCAATCCAAAATGAATACCATTGGTGGCGATGTTTTACAAGCCATTAACAAAGCCATTGATTTATCTGAAAAAGAATACCAAGGTTTGGTTATTGGAAACCAAGGAGCGAATTTCTCTGTGGGTGCTAATATCGGAATGATATTTATGATGGCTGTCGAACAAGAGTATGACGAATTGAATATGGCTATCAAGATGTTTCAAGACACGATGATGCGGGTGAGATATTCAGGAATACCTGTCGTGGTTGCCCCTCACGGAATGTCATTAGGTGGCGCTTGCGAAATGAGTATGCACGCTGACAAAGTAGTTGCTGCTGCAGAATCTTACATCGGATTAGTAGAATTTGGAGTTGGTGTTATTCCAGGTGGTGGTGGATCGAAAGAAATGGCATTACGCGCCTCTGATTTATTCCGCAAAAACGATGTCGAATTGAATGTTTTACAAGAATATTTCTTGACTGTGGCAATGGCCAAAGTGTCTACTTCAGCCTATGAAGCCTTTGACTTGGGGATTCTACAACACGGAAAAGACGTTGTTGTAGTCAACAAAGACCGTCAAATTGCCGAAGCTAAAAAACACGCACTAATTATGGCTGAAGCCGGATACACCCAACCTATTCGTAGAAATGACGTGAAAGTTTTAGGAAAACAAGCTTTGGGAATGTTCTTAGTAGGAACGGACCAAATGGAAGCTGGAAAATACATCTCTGAACACGATAAGAAAATTGCTAACAAATTGGCTTATGTAATGGCTGGTGGTGATTTATCGGAACCTACGTTGGTTAGTGAGCAATATTTATTAGATATAGAAAGAGAGGCGTTTTTATCGCTTTGCACAGAAAGAAAAACATTAGAGAGAATTCAATTTATGTTAACCAAAGGGAAACCGTTGAGGAATTAATTGTTTAATGTATATTGTAAAATTGTATAATGTAAAAAAAGAAAAGAATGAACTATTTCAAAGAATTGAAAGTTTGGCAAAAAGCAATTGAACTTGTAACTAATACCTATTTGAAATCTCAAAGCTTTCCAAAAGAAGAAATCTATGGGTTAACATCACAAATAAGACGCTGTGCCGTTTCAATACCATCAAATATTTCAGAAGGTTGCGGAAGAAATACTGATAAAGATTTTAATAATTTTTTAGGCATTTCACTTGGTTCTGCATTTGAGTTTGAAACGCAATTAATTATTTGCAAAAATTTAAATTTTATAAATCAAGAAGATTTTAATTTCCTTGAAGCAGAAATACAACATATTCAAAATATGACGATTAAACTTAAAAGTTCAATAGAAAAAAAATTGTAATTGTTTAAACAGTCTTTTCAGTATATAATATACAATACTACAATATACAAATAGAAAAATTATGAAAACAGCCTATATAGTAAAAGCATACAGAACTGCCGTAGGAAAAGCTCCTAAAGGCTTATTTCGGTTCAAACGTCCGGATGAATTGGCGGCAGAAACCATTCAATTTATGATGAATGAATTGCCTGAATTCGACAAAACTCGCATAGACGACGTAATGGTTGGAAATGCGATGCCAGAAGCCGAGCAAGGATTGAATATGGGTCGATTAATTTCTTTGATGGGATTAAAAGTTACCGATGTTCCAGGAGTAACTGTGAACCGATATTGCGCTTCTGGATTAGAAACTATTGGGATGGCAACCGCTAAAATCCAATCCGGAATGGCCGATTGTATTATTGCTGGTGGAGCCGAAAGTATGAGTTTTATTCCGATGGGTGGTTACAAGCCAACACCTGATTATGCTTTGGCCAAAGACGGCCACGAAGATTATTATTGGGGAATGGGATTAACAGCAGAAGCAGTTGCCAAACAATACAACATTTCGAGAGCTGACCAAGATGAGTTTGCTTACAATTCGCATATGAAAGCATTGAAAGCGCAAGCTGAGGGAAAATTTGATAAGCAAATTGTTCCCATTTCTGTAGAACAAACATTCATCAATGAAAATGGAAAAAAGGAAACGAAATCCTATATTGTTAACAAAGATGAAGGTCCGAGAGCCGGTACGTCTATTGCGGCATTATCTGCATTAAGACCGGTTTTCGCTGCAGACGGAACTGTAACTGCAGGGAATTCGTCCCAAATGAGCGATGGAGCAGCCTTCGTTTTGATTATGAGCGAAGAAATGGTTAAAGAGCTAAATCTCTCTCCTATTGCACGATTGGTTAACTACGCTTCAGCAGGAGTTGAACCAAGAATTATGGGAATTGGACCAGTAAAAGCGATACCGAAAGCACTAAAACAAGCAGGTTTGACTTTAAATGATATAGATTTGGTTGAATTGAACGAAGCCTTTGCTTCACAAGCTCTTGCTGTTACCAGGGAATTGAACTTAAATCCTGATATCATAAATGTGAATGGCGGTGCTATTGCATTAGGACATCCGTTGGGTTGTACTGGGGCAAAATTATCGGTTCAACTATTCGACGAAATGAAAAATCGTGGTAGTAAATATGGCATTGTGAGTATGTGTGTAGGGACTGGACAAGGTTCAGCGGGAATTTTCGAATTATTATAAAAAAATCATCAATAAATAAAGTTATGGCAGATAAAACACGCGGTGGTCAATTCATCGTAAAAGAAACAAAATGTGAAGATGTTTTCACTCCAGAAGACTTCAATGAAGAGCAATTAATGATGCGTGATTCTGTAAAGGAATTTGTCGACAAAGAAATTTGGCCTAACAAAATCCGTTTCGAAAGCAAAGACTATGCTTTTACAGAAGAGACAATGCGACACGCTGGAGAAATGGGTTTTTTAAGTGTTGCCGTCCCTGAGTCTTATGGCGGAATGGGTATGGGATTTGTAAACACAGTTTTGGTTTGTGATTATATTTCCGGAGCAACAGGTTCATTTTCAACTGCTTTTGGAGCACATACAGGAATTGGAACAATGCCAATTACTTTGTACGGCACCGAAGAACAAAAACAAAAATATGTACCTAAATTAGCTTCAGGCGAATGGTTCGGTGCTTATTGCTTAACTGAGCCTGGTGCTGGTTCGGATGCGAATTCAGGTAAGACAAAAGCGGTTTTATCTGATGATGGAACTCACTATAAAATTACTGGAGGCAAAATGTGGATTTCAAATGCTGGATTTTGCTCATTGTTTATAGTTTTTGCGCGTATTGGAGACGACAAAAACATCACCGGTTTTATCGTAGAAAACGACCCAAATAACGGAATTACAATGGGTGAAGAAGAGCACAAATTAGGAATTCGAGCCTCTTCTACTCGTCAGGTATACTTTTTGGATACAAAGGTGCCCGTTGAAAATATGCTTTCTGAACGAGGAAATGGTTTCAAAATTGCGATGAACGCTTTGAATGTTGGACGTATAAAATTAGCAGCAGCTTGTTTAGACGCGCAACGTAGAGTTACTTCTGGCGCAGTAAAATATGCTAACGAGAGATTTCAATTTAACACAGCCATTTCACAGTTTGGCGCTATTCGATATAAATTGGCTGAAATGGCTACTTCTTGCTATGCAGGAGAAAGTGCCACGTACAGAGCGGCCAAAGATATTGAAGACAGAATTTCAGCCAGAGAAGCTGAAGGAACTTCACACCAGGAAGCAGAATTGAAAGGAGTTGAAGAATATGCTATAGAATGTTCTATTTTGAAAGTGGCGGTTTCTGAAGACGTTCAAAACTGTGCCGATGAAGGAATTCAAATTTTTGGAGGTATGGGGTTTTCAGAAGACACTCCAATGGAAAGCGCTTGGCGCGATGCTAGAATTGCCAGAATTTATGAAGGAACCAATGAAATCAACCGAATGCTTTCGGTCGGAATGTTAATCAAAAAAGCATTCAAAGGTCACGTTGATTTATTAGGACCAGCTACAAAAGTTCAGGAAGAACTGATGGGAATTCCATCCTTCGACACTCCTGATTATTCTGAATTATTTGCTGAGGAAAAAGAAATGCTGACTAAATTGAAAAAAGCATTCCTAATGGTTGCTGGTGGAGCTGTTCAAAAATACGGGCCAGATTTAGAAGGTCACCAACAATTGTTGATTGCCGCTGCTGATATTTTGATAGAAATATATATGGCTGAATCGACCATTCTAAGA
Source organism: Flavobacterium sp. (assembly GCF_044348915.1). GTDB lineage: Bacteria > Bacteroidota > Bacteroidia > Flavobacteriales > Flavobacteriaceae > Flavobacterium. The sequence goes on from NZ_JBIKRX010000038.1 coordinate 18,859, forward strand.
ACAGAAAAATTAGCAAAAAAAATGGGCGAAGATCAGGTAAAAGAGCAAATTGCAATGGCCAAATTGTATCTTTATAAAGCTGTAGATGTTGTCACTCAAAAAGGAAAAGAAAGCGTAATCTCATTTGCCGAAGGCGATGAACAACGTATGATGTTGATGGGCTTAAGACGTTTTACTAAATATACCAATATGCCTAATATCATTGGTTTAAGAGAAACAATTACCACAAAATTAGTAAATGAAAACGAGTATTGTTTCTGATAAAATATAGTTTAGTTGATTTAATTTGTGAGAAAAGAGAGGATGATTTGAATATCGGCCTCTCTTTTTGTCTACAACTTATGGTGAAAAATTATTCTTTTTCTTCGCTATGATCTTTCTCTACTGAACTATTTTGACCTCCTTCGACTCCTGGCACATAATTCGCTCTAATTTCAGTATGACGAATTTCTCCACCAGTTGTGCCTGTTTGTTGTGCAAAAAATACTCCAATGACTGCCACTACAACTGCAACATAAGAAACAAATTTAGCATTAACATGATTTCTATAATTCATAAACAAACCAATAAGAGCAATCACTCCCAAAGCATATAAAACAATAGCCAGTTTCTCGGCCATTTCCTCATGTTCGTGGATGATTTGTTTTCCTACTGAAGGCATATCTTCTACCAATTCCTCTGCTCCTTCTCCTGTTACCATGCTAAATGCAGCAAAAATTGCTGCTACAACAAACAAAACGTAAGCGGTGCTTTTTACCGAATTGCTTTTAAAAAAAATTCCTGCAATTAGAATTCCTAGTCCTAAAATAGTTCCAATAATTGGAAAATGGTTTACTACCATGTGTAAATGTGCGTCGTTCATAATTAATATAATTAAAGTTAAAATTTTTACTATTCTGCCAAATCAAAAACACCTTTTACCAGTATTTTTGAAGAAGCGTTTATTTGATCACTAGGAATAATTTCGACTGTTTTTTCAGACTTTTCGCCTACTACAACAGCCACTTTTCTAAATGAAAATTTGTTGTTTTTATCGTTATCCAATAAAAGTACGAAATTATTGTTGTTTTCAAAAATTAAAGCATCCGAAGGAATGGCCAATCCTTTCTTTGAATTAATCTTTATCTTGGCCTCCACAAACATTCCCGTAAGTAACTTTTGTTTGATATTATCATCTAAATGTCCGTGAACATTGATGGTTCTATCATTCCCTTCGATTGATTTTCCAACCAAATGCACTTCAGCATCAAAAACTTCTTTGGTAGCTTCTGGCACTGTAAAACTGATTTTTTGCCCCACTTTTACCTTTAAAATATCCTTTTCAAAAACTGCTAATTCCAAGTGTAAATGATTGGTATCGACAATTTCCAACATCACGTCCGATGGCGCAACAGGCATTCCCACATTGGCATTCATAATGACGATGTCTCCGGTAATTGGAGCATAAACGGTAACAACCGATGTCAATTTTCCCTTTTCGACATTGCTTGGATTGATGTTCAACAATTGCAATTTAGCTCTTAAACTTTGGTACATTCCCAATGTTCTTCTATAATCGCTTTCGGCTTTTAAGTAATTTTTTTGGGAACTTATCTTCTCGTCGTAAAGTGTTTTTTGTCTTTCGAATTCCGATTTCAAATATTTAATTTGCTCTGCCACCTCAAGATAATCCTTTTGAATATCGAGATATTCCGTGTTTTCCAAAGTTAAAAGGGCTTGACCTTTAGTTACTTTATCGCCAACCAAAAGTTGAGTAGCTTTGACATATCCTCCAATAAATGAAGTCACTTTTGCCCTGTTTTGAGGTGGAACGTCAATTTTTCCAGAAATATTTATAGTTACATCAAAATCCTGTTCAACTGGACTTGCGATTTCCATTCCTGACGATTGAAATTGAGCAGCACTAACCGTAATTAAACCATTATCTTTTGGATTCAGTTCTTCGGTTTTTGAATCCTTGCAAGCGAGTAAAAGTGAGGTTATGACTAGGGTGTATATGATTTTTTTCATTGGTAACATTTTAAAAATTAAGATATTGTAAATCTAACTGGACCTTGTTGAATTGCAAAACATTGTCTAAATAATCGACTTGAATAGATGTTGCGTTTTCTAAACTTAGGATGTACTGAAAGAAATCTATTTCGCCTTGTTGATAACTTCGATTTCCTACTTTGACGATTTCATCCGATAGTTTTTTTCCGTATTGATTGTAATAATTGATGGCTTCCTGGTATTTGGCCAATTCAATTATTTTTTGACTAATGTATTTGTCTATTTTTTGTTCTTCATTTTGTTTTTGCTGTTCCCAAGATTGCAATTCCAATTGGGCTACTTTCGACTTGGCTTTGTTACCAAAATAAAATAAAGGAATTCCCACCCCAACCTGAAAGCCATATAAAGATTGTGACAAACCACTATTTGTACCTTGAAAATAATCAATGCTTAAATCGGGTAACCAATGTTGTTTTTGTAAACTGATTTGATTTTTATAATTATTAGTAATGCTTTCTAAATAAGACGAATAAAGTGCTTTAATCGTTTCGTTTGTTCCATTCAGAATCGGATGGATTTCCTTATTAATAATCACTACTTTATCCTCTGATTGCACTAGTGACTGCAGTATCTCAAATTGTGCTTTTTTCTCATTTTCAATTTGCGAAAGCGTGGTACTTATCTTTCTGAATTTGGCTTGAGCCGTAATCTTTTCAAGATAATTGGTTTCTCCCAATTCGAATCTTCTGTCGCTGGCTTTAGAAAAATTTTGGTACAAACTGTCTAAATACCGATACAATTTTTCTTGGTGTGCCAAATATACTATCTGGTAGTACGTATTGGAAATGTTGAGGCTCAGTCTATTTTTCAGAATTTCAAAACTAGCTTTTTCTTTCTCATATTCGGCTGAATAAACACTTTTTTGCGCACCATAAACAGTGGGAAAAGCAAAACGTTGTTGTATTCCCATAACCTTCAAAGGAAGGTTATTTAAGGCCAAATTATTCTGATCATAGCTATAATACACATTGGTTTTGTCAAAAGAATAGGCATTATTGATATTGGATTTGGATTTATCTACTTGCAATTGGGCCGCTTTTATTCCTTTACTGTTTTCCATAGCTTTAGCAATCAAAACATCTAGTTCGTTTGTATTAGAAACTGAATTTTGAGAAAAAGCAAAAGAGGTAAATAGCAATCCAAGAATAAGAAAGGTTCTATTTTTATGAATTTTAAATTTGGCTTTTTTGAATTCTTTTCCATCGAAAACTTTGTACAAAATAGGTAAAACCACCATCGTCAGAATCGTAGCGGTAATCAAACCACCGATAACCACTGTCGCCAATGGTCGCTGCACTTCTGCTCCTGCTGATGATGAAATAGCCATCGGTAAAAAACCTAAAGCAGCGGCAGCAGCCGTTAAGATTACGGGACGCAATCTATCGGTTGTGCCTCTCAAAATCAATTCGTCCATATCTTCTATCCCGCTGTGTTTTAATTCTTTAAAATGTTCTATCAATACAATTCCGTTGAGTACCGCAATTCCGAAAAGTGCAATAAAACCAACACCTGCCGAGATACTAAAAGGCAAATCCCGCAACCATAAAAACAACACGCCTCCCACTGCCGAAAGCGGAATGGCCGAATACACCATCAGGGCTTCTTTGACGCTGCTAAAAGCAAAATACAGCAAGATAAAAATCAAGAATAAAGCGATTGGAACCGCTATGGCCAAACGTGCTTTGGCACTTTGAAGGTTTTCGAATTGTCCGCCATAACTCACACTGTAACCTACAGGCAGCTTTATTTTATTTGCCACAATATTCTGAATATCAAGCACAACGCTTTGCAAATCTCGATTTCTCACGTTGATTCCAACCACAATCCTGCGATTAGTATTGTCTCTAGAAATTTTTGCAGGTCCTTCGGTATATTCAATGCTAGCCAATTCACTTAGTGGAATTTGCTCTCCATTTGGAACCGAAACATACAAATTTCGTAAATCTTCAATATCTCGGCGATTGGTTTTGTCTAAACGAATAACCATATCAAAACGTTTTTCTCCTTCAAAAACATTTCCAACTGTTTTTCCAGCAAAACCAAGAGCAATAATTTCATTCAAATCGGCAATATTCAAACCGTAACGTGCAATTTTCGAACGATCATAACTAACTGCCATTTGGGGTAATCCTTCTGTTTTTTCGATAATTACATCCGATGCGCCTTCGACATTTTGAATGGCTTTTTTGATTTCAATGGCTTTGTGCGCCAATACTTCCAAATCCTCTCCAAAAATCTTTACGGCCACATCAGACCGTGTTCCCGAAATTAATTCGTTGAAACGCATTTCGATAGGTTGTGTGAACTCGATATCCATATTAGGAATTTGTTGCACGATTGCCGCTTTTATTTTATCGGCCAATTCGTCTTTACTGGAAGCGGAAACCCATTCCGATTTTGGTTTCAACTTGACGATAATGTCACTTTCTTCCATACTCATTGGGTCGGTTGGTACTTCGGCTGCACCAATTCTGCTCACCACTTGCTCGACTTCGGGAAAGTTTTTTAGGATAATTTGCTCGATTTTAGTCGTTGTGGCAATCGTTTTTGACAGTGACGTTCCTGTTTTTAAAACGGGTTGAATGACAAAATCGCCTTCGTCCAAAGTGGGTATAAACTCTCCTCCCATCGTTGTAAACAATGCCATAGCACCAAGCAATAAGCCTAATGCAGCATACAATACTTTTTTGGTATTGGCCAAAGCCCAAGTGATTACGGGAATGTACCAAGATTGCATCATTTGAATTAATCTGTTGGATATTGATTTTGGATTTTCTTCCGTTGGTTTTAAAAATAGTGACGAAACAACGGGAACATAAGTAAAACAAAGCAACATCGCTCCCACCAAAGCAAAACTAAAAGTCATTCCCATTGGTTTAAACATTTTGCCTTCAATTCCGGTTAACGAAAGAATTGGGATAAAAACAATCAGAATAATCAATTGCCCAAAAATGGCCGAATTCATCATTTTAGAAGCACTACTGTAAGTGATTTGGTCAATCTCAATTTGGCGGTCATCTTTGGATAAGAGTGCCAAGCCTTTGGATTTATGAGCAATTTGAAACGCAATAAATTCGACTATAATCACTGCTCCATCGATGATGATACCAAAATCTATGGCACCTAAGCTCATCAAGTTAGCATCAATTTTGAAAATATTCATCAATGAAATCGCAAAAAGCAAACACAGCGGAATCACCGAAGCGACAACCAAACCCGAGCGCCAATTGCCCAATAATAAAACAACCACAAAAATCACAATCAAACAACCTAAAATCAAGTTTTCGGCAACGGTAAATGTTGTTTTTCCGACCAATTCGCTTCGCTCTAAAAAGCCATTGATGTAAACGCCTTTTGGCAAACGTTTTTGAATTTCGGCAACCCTATTCTTGACATCCGTAATTACTTGTTTCGAGTTGCCACCTTTAAGCATCATCACTTGACCCAAGACTTTTTCTCCTTCGCCGTTGCCCGTTATGGCTCCAAAACGATTGGCATTTCCGTAGCGAACTTGCGCCACGTTTTTGACATAAACCGGTAAACCATTCGTGTTTTTGACCACGATATTTTCGATGTCTTGAATAGATTTTACCTTTCCTTCGGCGCGAATGAAATAACTTTGATTCGTTTTTTCGATGTAAGCGCCACCAGCAATGCTGTTGTTTTTTTCCAAGGCATTGAACACGTCCAAAGTATTGATGTTCATTGCTTTCAAACTGGAAGGAACGATGGCAATTTCGTATTGTTTGAGGTAACCTCCCCAAGTATTGATTTCGACAACGCCTTTGATACCAGATAATTGTCTTTTGACAACCCAGTCCTGAATGGTTCTCAAATCGGTAACGGAGTATTGGGATTTGAAGTTTGGTTTTACTTCTAAAGTATATTGGTAAATCTCACCCAGACCAGTGGTAATTGGCCCCATTTCGGGAGTTCCAAAACCCTGCGGAATTTTCTCGGAAGCCGTTTTGATTTTTTCAGCTATTAGTTGGCGAGGAAGATAGGTTCCTAAATCATCATCAAAAACTATGGTTACCACCGATAATCCAAATTTTGAAATGGAGCGAATTTCTTGTACTCCGGGCAAATTAGCCATTTCAATTTCGACAGGATACGTAATAAATTGTTCGATATCTTGTGTCGAAAGATTTCGGGAAGTAGTAATCACCTGAACCTGATTATTGGTCACATCAGGAACAGCACCGATAGAAATTTGGGTAATGGAGAAAATTCCAAATCCAAAAATCAAAAGCGTGAAGAGTAAAATAATGAGTTTATTTCGTAGACTAAATGCAATAACTTTCTCCAGCATAAATTTCTTCTTTTAGGTATAGGCGCTTAGAGCACCCTTGTTATCTATTGATTTTATTGATATTTATTCAAATTTCACCATCTTTTTCATTAACACATCGAAGATTGTCCCCATATTTGACCTTCTATTGTATCT
>NZ_JBIKRX010000039.1:0-25253 GCF_044348915.1 Flavobacterium sp.
AACGAAAGGTATTCATAACAGTCTGCATCTTCCTTAAATCGCTTGTTAAATGTTATTGAATTCACACCTATAAATTTCTCCCTTGTACTCATTTGACAAAGGTAATACTATTTTCGTTTTTGGGCGACCTAAACGCCTATACCTATTAACTAAATTTAAATCCAATAAATATGAATGAATCTACAGTAACCAAAATGAAACAAATGAAGCTTTATGGAATGCATAATGCTTTTAGAACCGCTATCGAAAGCGGTAAAACTGACCATTACACACTCGATCAGTTTGTGTCAATGATTATCGATGCCGAATGGGATGAAAGACATAACAGGCGTATTGAACGAAGTATCAAGAATGCCAAATTCCATTATAAGTCAAACATTGAAAACATTAGTTTTGATCCTGCACGTAATCTGGAACGAACCTTGGTGCTACGCCTTGCAGAATGTGAGTTTGTAGAAAAAAACGAAAACATTTTAATCACTGGAAGTACTGGTGTAGGCAAAAGCTATTTAGGAACCGCATTGGGCTATCAAGCCTGTATACATGGTTTTAAAGTGAGTTATTTTAACACCTCAAAATTATTTGCCAAATTAAAAATGGCTAAAGCGGATGGTTCCTATTTACGAGAACTTGCCAAAATAGAGCGACAAGATGTAATTATTCTTGATGATTTTGGACTCCAGGCACTCGATAGTCATAACAGAATTACGCTTTTAGAAATCATCGAAGACAGGCACAACAATGGATCAATTATCGTTACCTCACAAATCCCAGTGCAGGGTTGGTATGATATAATTGGCGAAAAAACCATAGCCGATGCCATTTTGGATAGACTCATACATCAATCACACAGAATCGAATTGCTAGGAGAATCGATGCGGAAGAAAAAAAGTCTAAACAAGGTATAATTTATTGAGTATATTTGAGTATTAATTAACAGATGAAAAAAAGTAGTTTTAAATGAAAAATTGGGGTGGTCAATTTACTCCGAAATCAGGTGGTCATTTTGAATTGGAATCAGGTGGTCACTTTAAATTGGAATTGGGTGGTCAATATCACTGGAATTTGCACCATAGAGCAGAGCTTTAAATTATTTGTCCAATAACAATAGCATTGATTGCGGTTAACCTATATTTGCATCTTAAATTATAACTTCAAGACTTTTTTCAACGAATGACTTATAAACCATACTTCTTATACAGCCTTGCTATTCTTTTTTGGTTTAACAACATTTCAGCACAAAACACAAACATCAAAGGTACTGTTCTTGATAATCAAAATGGGGCACCTATCGAATATGCTAGTGCAGCCTTGATAAATCCAATAGACAACGCTGTTATTGCGGGAGCTGTTACCAATAAAAATGGAAATTTCACGATTCAAAATGTAAAAGCAGGAACGTATAAACTCAAAATTTACTTTATAGGCTACCAAGAACAACTTATTGAGAATATCAAAGTAAGCAATCAAGCCATTCAATTGGATAAAATTAAATTGAAAGAAAGCAGCCAAGTCTTAAACGAGGTGGTTGTTTCCAATAAAAAACCCAATTCCACTAATAAAATAGACAAACAACAATACAAAGCCAGCCAGTTTGAAACGGCCAAAGGCGGAACTGCGATCGATGTAATCAAAAATTTACCCTCGGTTACCGTTAATGGTGAAGGCCAAATAAGTCTTCGAGGCTCCAATGGTTTTTTAGTACTAGTCAATGGCAAACCGGTTTTGACCGATGCGGCAACTATTTTGAGTCAAATGCCAGCCAACACGATTCAGATTATTGAATTGATTACTGCTCCAACAGCCAAATACGATCCCGACGGCAAAGGTGGAATCATCAACATTGTGACTACTAAAGGAAGTTTGGATGGTTTGGCAATCACAACCAATGCCTCTGCCGGATTACCTAGCACTAATGATTATAATAATTTAGAGAAACCCATTCGTTTTGGGGCTGACGTTACAGCTAATTACAAAAAAAATAAATGGGATATCGCATTGACCTTAAATTATTTGCGAAATGACAATAATGGCTATCGCGAAGGCTATGTGTACACCAAAGATTTCGACGCCAACACCATGACCGAATTCCCATCAAGCGGAGAAAGAAGTTTTGATAAGTTCAATTACGGTGCAAAAACTGCCATCTCCTATGCCGCAAATGCTAATAATGCGTTCAACTTTGCTTTTTATTTAGGTAAGAAATACCAAGCCCGAAGAGCCGATTTAGTTTATAACAATAGTACATCCGACTTAACAACCGCTGCTATTTTAAATCAGTTTACATACTTCAACTCGAATGTGCAAACCAAACAAGGTAAGTTCACTTTGGCTAATTTTGATTACACACACAGTTTTGCCGACAAATCTACTTTAACCGCTTCTGCCTTATACGAACACGCGAATTTGTATGGAAATACCATCAACTTAAATATGGATTATCCTGGCAAACAGGATGTCTTTCAAGAAGTGACCAATCCGTATACGAATCCTTTATATGGTATTCGAGGAAAATTAGATTATGCTATCGAAATTGGAAAAGGCAAGCTCGAAAGTGGTTACCAATATCGCTATGACTTTCAGGATGGTAATTTTGGATACACGATTGACCCAGAACCTGTTCCACCAGTCGACAATTCGGTATTTAGAGGAACTGCCAAAACCACCAATTGGATTAATGCGGTCTATTCGCAATATTCCGGAAAAACAGAAAAGCTGCAGTATGTGGGTGGTTTGCGCTACGAATACGCCAAAAGAGAGGTGGTACTCTCGACTGATGTGAGTCCGCATTTGATGAATTTTAGCAATCTTTTTCCGTCTGCCAATGTTTTGTACACTTTCAATGACGCTTGGAATGCCAAAGTAGGCTACAGCAAAAGAGTGCAACGCAACAACAATTCCGAGTTAAATCCAATACCGGAACGTGAACACTCTGAAACACTTGAACAAGGAGATCCAGATTTATTGCCTCAGTTCATTGATTTAGCAGAAATTGGTATGAATCATACCTTCAAAAAGGGAACTTTATTTGCTATACTATCAAAACATCAAAAATCCAGTTCAAAGAGTCAATAGCGTGTACAATGATACCATCCTGAATCGTGTGTACACCAATGCCAAAAGAGCTAGGTTGTACGGAATGGAATTTGGATCGAATTACAAGCCCAAAAAATGGCTTTCATTGTATTTGGGAGCTAATGTGTACAACTACAAAATTAATGGGGAATTAGACATCCTAGGGGAAACCTCAACCGTAAGCAATGGAGACTGGGTTTATTCTATTAATGGTAATGGAACGGCTACTTTAGACAAAAATTGGAGTGTTACAGCAAATTTCAATTATACCTCGAAAAAACCAACTGCTCAAGGGGAAGATTCAAGCTTTTTAACTCCCAATTTGTCGGTAAAAAGAATGCTTTTTGACGGTAGAGGAAGTATCGGTTTTCAATGGCAATTCATTGATTTTGGAAATATGAATTCCAATCAGCAACGAATTACCACTTGGGGAGACGACTTTTACACCACCACGAACTATATTTATGAAACCAACGTGTTGATGCTCAATTTCAGCTATAACTTCAATAAACTCTCGAGCAAAAACAAATTACCTACAAGTGAATTTGGGGAAAAAGAGTTTTAGTTATCTTGGTACTGCTTAATTACAATTAAATTTGCATCTAGGTAAGATATCATTTCAAAACCAAAGTAAACAGCCGAGTTTAACATTATACCGATTAGCAATATATAAGAGTCCAATAAATTGTACTCATTATATTGTCTATCGGCATAAACCATTGTAAAATTATTAAATGGATTAGACCATTTTAAAATTACAATTGGTATTATTCTCGTCCTAAAGCACCTCCATAATTTTATTATCAAGAACTAAATGCACGTAAATCGTAGGATTTACGGGCATTTTTGTTTGATGTACATTTCAAAAATGTTAACTCAATTCCTTGAAATACTGCAGCAAAATCTTGTCATTTTGTAATGTTGGAGTAAAAATTTCTAGAATGCTAGGTTTATCATTTTGAGCAAAGAATGCAGTCAAACTCTTTTCTAAACTTGCCTCATCACTGGCAATAGAATAATTTAGATCATACATTTTTGCCAATTGCTCGGCTGTCAAACAATGAAATGTTTCGAAAAAAGTATTAAAAACCTCCGTTTCTTCATGACCTGGCAAAATTCGAAATATCCCTCCTCCCCCATTGTTGATGAGGATAATTTTGAAGTTTTTTGGAATGTAATTATTCCACAAAGCATTGCTGTCATAAAAGAAACCAATGTCGCCAGCGAGCAAAACAGTTTGTTTCTCATCTCGCTTCATCGAAGCAACGGCTGCTCCAATTGCTGTTGATGTACTTCCGTCAATTCCGCTAGTGCCACGATTACAAAAAACATTGATAGATGGATCTATATCAAATAATTGAGCGTAGCGGATAGCTGAACTATTACTAATTTGCAATATACTATTCTCAGGCAAGGCAGGTAAAATTGCATCGAACGCCTTTAAATCCGAAAAAGGAATTTTAGATAGATATTCCCGATGTTTTGCCTTTCTAGTTGAAGCAATAGTTTCGAATAAAGAATGATAGTTGCTTTTTATTGGAATAGTAAAGGGCAAAAATTGCTTGAAAAACTGATTGGGCTTCACTTTAAAATGTTGGGTCAAACAACCATAAGTATCATAAGCTCTCAAAACATCGATATGCCAATGATGTTTCGGTTTGTAATTTCTCAAAAACGTTTTAATCCTTTTGGAAACCACCATTCCACCAAAAGTGATTAGGATATCGGGTTGAAATTGATTGAATTCTTTCTTGGTAAACGGCGTAATTATGGTATCAATGTTATTCAAGAAGCTAGGATGATTCAAATTGGATGTAGTTTCCGTCATTACAGCTACAGAAGCATCATTGGAAAAAAAAGAAATAAATTCTTCCTCTATTTCATTTGGTTTTAGCTCACCAACAAGAATCAATTTCTTTTTGGATTTATTCCAAATATTTGTAAATTCTATGATTTCTTCAATCGATAATTTCGGATGTTTTTTGGCTAACGCTAAAATTGTCGAATCGACAGATTGCTTAGTAACCGTCTGATACAATGGCTCTTCAAAAGGAGCATTGATATGAACAGGCCCTTTTTTTGAAAAGGCTTTGTTTATGGCGTGACTAATTTTAACATCGTTCTCCACCGATGCTTCTTCGGTTAAATTGGCATTATACAAAGAATGGTTTTGGAAAATTTTCTCTTGACGAATGGTTTGGCCGTCGCCAATATCAATCTTATTCTGAGGTCTATCTGCCGATAGTACAATCAAAGGGATGTGACTATAAAAAGCTTCTACAAATGCAGGATAATAGTTTAATAAAGCGGATCCCGAAGTACAGACTAATACAGTTGGCATTTTGGTTTGCTGTGCTATACCAAGAGCAAAAAAGGCCGCACAACGCTCGTCAACAATACTATAACAATTGAATTCAGGATTGCTAGCAAAGCCAATTGTTAAAGGTGCATTTCGTGAACCTGGAGAGATTACAATATTTTTTATTCCTTTGGCTAAACAAATTTGGATAATGCTTTGCGCAAGCGGTATTTTTGGATAAACCATTTCTGAAGGTAGAGGTTAGATGTTAGAAGTACGAGGTTTTACAACCCTAACTTAATAGCAAAGTTACAAATTTGACGGCCGAATTCCTTCAGATGGAGCAACTTTTTCATACTTTTGAGAAGAAATATATTGATCAATGAAAATTTATATTAGACCATACCAAACCGAAGATACCCAAGCTATTTTGGATATCATCAACCACAATATTTTGAATTCTACTGCTTTGTACGACTACAAAATTCGGAGCTACGAACAACAAAAAGCAATTCTAGAAGAAAAAATCAGTAAAAACTTTCCAGTGATTGTCGCAGAGCTTGGGGGAAATGTGGCAGGATTTGGAATGTATAGCGAGTTTCGATTTCGCGAAGCTTATAAATTTACTGTCGAACATTCGGTTTATGTCAATGAAAATTTTCACGGGCAAGGCATTGGTAAACTCCTGCTTCAAGAGCTGATTACCTTGGCTAAACAGCAAAAACTCCACACTATGATTGCTGTGATAGACTCAGAAAATCAAGGTAGTGTGGAATTTCACGAAAAATTTGGTTTTAAAACGGTGGGTATAATCAAAGAATCGGGTTATAAATTCAACCGTTGGTTGCATTCGGTTTTTATGCAGTTGATTTTGGAGTAAATTCAGGTCATTCGCTTTTAAAAATTTGGTTATTGACAATATATTTCAAGTTTTATATATTGGCACACAGATGACACAGATGGAACGGATTTACATAAATTCACATTCTTTTTACTAAATTAAAATAAGAAATCCGTGCGAATCAGTATAATCCGTCTCATCTGTGTGCCATTAAATTGTTTTATAAAAAACAAAGTAGCATTTAGTTTTAAAAGCGGATGTCCTGTAGAGTAAAGAAAATCTTCAGTCTAAAACAGTATCTTTGCCCCTTTATTAATAATATGAGCTTCACTCTTCTTTCTTCTCCATTACAAGGATTCACCGATTTTCGTTTTAGAAATGCCCAAAACAAGCTATTTGGAGGAATCGATACTTTTTATTCGCCTTATATTCGGCTGAACGGAAAGTTGGAAATAAAAGCCTCGTATGAAAGGGATTTATTGCCTGAAAACAATTTGGATATAGAAGTCATTCCGCAAGTAATTACGAATGATGCCGATGAATTTTTGTTCGTAGCTAAATACGTCCGTAAATTGGGTTACAAAGAATTGAATTGGAATTTGGGTTGTCCTTATCCAATGGTTACCAAATCAGGAATGGGCTCTGGATTAATCAGCAATCCCCAAAAAATCAATCATATTCTGGAAAGAGCGCATGCTGAAACAGACATTCTTGTTTCTATGAAAATGCGTTTGGGTTATGAAACTTGCGAAGAAATCTTGGATGTTTTACCTATTCTAGATACCTATCCACTTAAAAATATTGCGATTCACGCACGCATTGGCAAACAATTGTACAAAGGTGGTGTAAATCTGGATGCTTTTCAGCTTTGCATCGACAACACAATACACAAACTGTATTACAATGGCGATATTACATCGGTAGCCAAATTTCACGAAATGCAGCAGCGTTTCCCAAGCATAGACCACTGGATGATCGGTCGCGGATTGATATCGGATCCATTTTTACCAACTATGATAAAAAACAATTCGTTTGAATATCCTAAAAACAAAATGGAATTATTCCGTGAATTTCACGATACTTTATACGCCATTTATAGCGAATCGTTGTCTGGGCAAACTCATATTTTGTTGAAAATGTATCATCTATGGGAATACTTTTCGGTCACATTTTCGAACCCGCACAAAGTATTGAAACAAATCAAAAAAGCACAAAGTATCCGAAATTATGAAGTGGCTGTTGCGAGTATTTTTACGAATGAAAAGATTTAGATTGTGTTTAAATCAAAAAAAAGAGCTTGCTTCCACAAACTCTTTTTAACTGTTTACTAAAAACTGATCACTGATTACTATCCTTTTACCCAATTTACAATTTCAGCATCTGTGGGAACTGTTCTCGGAGAAATTACTTTCACCAATTCCCCTTTTTCGCTCAAAAGATACTTCTGAAAATTCCAACTTACTTCGCTATCTTCTAATCCATTTTTCGACTTCTGAGTCAAAAACTGATAAACGGCGCACATATCACTTCCTTTTACTGAAACTTTGTCCATCATCGGGAAAGTAACACCATAATTCATTTGACAGAAAGTAGCAATTTCTTCATTAGTTCCCGGTTCTTGGCCCGCAAAATTATTGGCTGGAAAACCTACGATAACAAAACCTTTTGCCGAATATTCTTTGTACAATGCTTCCAATTCTTTGTATTGAGGGGTTAAACCGCATTTTGAAGCTGTGTTGACAATCATTATTTTCTTTCCTTTCAAAGAAGCAAAGTCAAATGGTTTTCCAGATAAATCTTTTACCTTAAATTGATAAATAGTTTGTTTTTCCATTTTTGCATCGGTATTAGCTGGTTTGTTTTGACCTTGACAGCTCCAAATAAAAAATGAAGCGAAGGCACACATAATTAGATTTTTCATAGTAGCATTAATTTTTTGATAAAATTAGTTAAATTGATTTTCCAAAAACTAAAACATCTCTTAAAATTTTAATAATATTGAACTGGGTGCCTACAAAATGATGGTCAATACCAAAAATGTATTGTGATTCCTTCTGAATAGTTCGTTTGTCACACTGTAAAGCGTCCCTACTCTGGTGCGTAGCGGGTCCTACGGAGTGACAAATAGCCTAGGATTTTGGACTATTCTCTACGCGTTTTTGGTATAGGAGAGCTGAAGTGTCCATTATAAGTAACAAAAAAAGCTTCCAATTGGTTTACAACGGGAAGCTTTTTATATTTGGCAAAAATCCTATTTCTTAGAATTCTTTGAATAGTATTTTCGAGCTTTGGGATAGGTTATTGCGCCAATTACTGCAATTGCACCTAAAGAATACCAAATCCAGTTTAATGAATGTGCTTCACCACTAGCATAGGAATGCAAACCTACTAAGTGAAAGTTCACTCCGAAATAGGTAAACAAAATCGATAGGAAAGCTGCGACACTCATTAAATTAAATATCCATTTTCCTCTCAAAGCAGGAACAAAACGAGCGTGAATTACAAAAGCATATACCATAATACTGATCAACGCCCAGGTTTCCTTTGGATCCCAACCCCAGTAACGCCCCCAACTTTCGTTGGCCCATTGTCCACCAAGAAAATTCCCTATAGTCAACATTATCAATCCAATGGTTAATGCCATTTCATTGATATAGGTTATTTCTTTAATATTCAGCTTCATTTTTTCCTTGTTCGTTTCTGTGGTAAACAAAATCAGAAGTAAAGAAACGAGCCCTAAAATCATTCCCAAAGCAAATGGGCCATAGCTTGCGACGATAATGGCCACGTGAATCATCAACCAATACGAATTTAAAACTGGCTGCAAATTCCCGATTTCTGGATCAATCCAATTCATGTAGGCAGCCATTAAAATCATTGCGGCAACAAAGGCAGAAGAAGCCACAGTAAGTTTCGATTTTCGGTCGAACGCCAAGCCAAAAAACATCGTTGCCCAACCAACATAAATAATCGACTCATACGCATTACTCCAAGGTGCGTGACCTGAAATATACCAACGAGCAATTAATGCTGCAGTATGCAAGGCGAAAAGCAAGCCAACGATAATGTGCATCGTATTGACGGCATAATTCAACCATTTTCTTTCTTTGAATATTTTCAGAATGGTAAATAAAAGCATCAAAATAGCGGCATACATATACCAATACGGAAGCTTTTTAAACACATCATATTTATTATACAAAATTTCCGAAGTGATTTTTTCGTCGCTTGGCACCACTTTACTGCCGTATTTTTTTTGGAAACCATTGATGCTTTCCAATAATCCATTGGCTTTATCATATTGACCTGAAGTAGATGCCTTTTCTAATTCGGTGAAGTACATCAATAAAATGTTTTGAGTGTAGGAACCTGCCATTCCACTGATATTAGCAGTAGCCAATTCTGGAAAAGAAACCCATTTGTTATTAGGATCGTTCGGAATCGGGAAAATTTTCATAATGCTACCGCTCAAGGCAGATTCCATCAAATTTACTTTTTTATCCGTTTCGATAAAGTCTTTTTCAAACTGGTTGGGGTTTGCTGCTTTGTAAGCATCTTCCAAATAAGACATTAATTTATAATTTCCTTTGTTGTCAAAAAAGTCAATAAACGCGGCAAATTTCTTGTCTGCATCTATTCCTATAATTTTACGAATACTATCATTACCCGATTTCATATAAATTAAAGGCACTTGAATCCAAATGTTTCCTCCCTCTGTCATCGATAAAAAAACTTGATCTGAATTCAATCCTTTGTAGGTGTCACTATGACTCACTTTTCGCAACAATTCCGAAGAAAAGGTATTGATTGGCTTCATTCTACCGCCAGCATCCTGAATAATTAATCGTCCAAATTTTGCCGCGTGATTTTCCGTCACTTTTCGCTTTTGGATAATGGAATCCAATTGCTTTTCATTTAAAAATCGGGCATTGTTATGCTCTTGTGCAAAAGTTCCAATACTAAAAAGCAGTACTAAAACAGTCAATAAATCGGCTTTTTTAGTTTTGACTACTTCTAATTTTCGTTTTAAATCCGCAAAACGGGAATACTTGGTAAACATAATCGCCATCAAGGCAAAATACAACAGAAAATAACCAAAATAGGTTATCAGTGTTCCCCAATAATCGTGACTTACAGACAGCACGGTTCCCATTTCATCTTGGTCGAAAGAGGATTGGAAAAAGCGATAGCCTTCATAATCTAAAATATTATTCATAAAAATTCTAGCATCAAAAACTTCCGCTTTATTACGAACAGTCACTTGACTTTCGAAGGATGAATAACTCTTCTCTGTTCCTGGATATCTTTGAGCAATAAAATCATTCAATTTAATACTAAAAGGTAACTTATGAATTTTATTTCCATAGGTAAAAGTATAATCTAAGTTACCTATTTTTACAGTTTGTGGTTCCCCGACAAGCCCTTTGCTTCCCAATAAAGTTATTGTTTTTTCTTGCCCTTCAGCAGAAAGTTTTACTATTAAAGCATCTGTGTGCTGCTTGGCTTTGAAATCATTATCCGCTTCATACCCAATAACACCTTTTATAGCTGGTTCAGGAAAAACAAGTCTCATATCTCCTATAGAGTACAAGGAACGCATCATCAAAGGTTGAACGATATCTTTTACCACTTTGCCTTCCAACTTATCGGCCATTCGCATAAACTGTCCTTCAAAAGGAGTTTGAATGGTTGATGTACTATCGGTGAGCGTGATATTTATGGCTCCTTTGGTTGGTTTGTTCAACGCAAACAGCGTATTGTGCACATTCTGAACTTCACCTTCTTTCAAGAAATGCTCGTGTCGTCCGCCATCTCCAGCTTCAACAAGTTTGAAATAAAAAATGCCTTTTGGGTCGGGTTTGATGACTTCTTTGGCACCGAGCAAAAAGTTATCATACTGCACCTCAAATTGAGTCTCCCCAAATTGATCTGCAATAGAAAAATTGTTATTGGTAACTGATGAAAGTAATAATGGTTTTTCGAAAACCCTGCGTTTCATTCCGCCTTGGTATTCGCCATCAACAAAAAGCGTGAGGTACATTTTATCAGAATAAAAAATGTTTTCAGTATTGCCTTCACGAATTGGCATCATCCCTTCATAGCTAATGTAACGGGTAATGAAGGCTCCAGCTATAATGAATACAAAAGATAAATGCAGCATAAGAGTCGCCCATTTTTCCTTTCTTAATAAGTTGTATCGTTTGATGTTGCCGATGAAATTAATCATAAAAAACAACATAATTGCCTCAAACCACCAAGCGTTATACACCCAAATTCTGGCCGTATCTGTATTGTATTTGCTTTCGATAAAAGTTCCGACTCCCATTGCAATTGCAAAAGAAACGAAAAGTATCGCCATTAATCGTGTTGAAAATAAAAAAGAAATTAATTTATTGATCATCTGTAAGAAATTATGTTATTATAAAATCGCCTCAAAAATAGTAATAAATACTGAATTTATGTCGTTAAGTATTTGTTAATTTAGGCCAAATATACGCTAATGATTCTTGTATAAATATGATATTTAACAGCATTTAATTAAAAATCAATTGCTATACATTGTACCAACTTTTATTATTTTTTTCATTAATTTTGCCAAATGATCAAAGTAGTACTAATTGGTTCTGGAAATGTTGCCCATCATCTGATTCAGGCTTTCGCCAAAAGCACCACAATTGAGGTAATTCAAGCGTTTTCAAGACAAAAAGAAAACCTCCTTCCCCTACTCGATTCCGATAAAATCACCACCACTTTTACTAAGTTGGCAGCAGCCGATTTATACATTATTGCGGTTTCCGACGATGCTATTTCTGAAGTTTCTGCACAATTGCCTTTCGAAAATCGTCTGGTTGTTCATACTTCTGGAACTGCCTCAATGGATGCACTCGACGCAAAAAATAGAAAAGGCATCTTTTACCCTTTACAAACTTTTTCAAAACATAGAACATTAGATTTCAATCAAATTCCGATTTGTCTAGAGAGCCAAAACGAAAGCGATTTTGAATTCTTGAAAAAAGTAGCCAAAAGCGTTTCCGATAATGTGTACCAAATCAATTCTATACAACGAAAAGCCTTGCATATCTCAGCAGTTTTTGTCAATAATTTTGTGAATCATTTGTACCAAATTGGGCAAGAGATTTGCATCGAAAACGAAGTCTCTTTCGAAATTTTAAAGCCCTTAATTTTGGAAACCGCAAACAAGGTGATGGCGCTTTCGCCTAAAGATGCACAAACTGGCCCTGCAAAACGCAATGACCAGCAGACAATTCAATCACATCTAACCGCTTTAACTGACAAAAATCAAAAAACAATTTATAAAATACTAACTCAATCAATCCAAAGTAATGGCAAGAAGTTATAAAGAAATAATGAATGATATCACCACTTTTATTTTTGATATCGATGGTGTTCTTACTGATGGTTCCGTTTTTGTAACCAATGAAGGAGAAATTTTAAGAACGATGAATATTCGAGATGGTTTCGCCTTGAAAGCGGCAGTGGAAAGCGGTTACAATGTTTGTGTGATTTCTGGAGGCAACAACGAAGGTGTTCGTGTGCGCTTGCGAAATTTAGGCATTACCGACATTCATCTTGGCTCACCGGACAAAGTTGAAACCTATAAAGAATACATAGAACTTTACAATATCAAACCCGAACAAGTGCTATATATGGGTGATGACATTCCTGATTATCACGTAATGCAATTGGTAGGATTGCCGACTTGCCCTCAAGATGCGAGTCCAGAGATTAAAGCTATTTCTAAATACATTTCACATAAAAAGGGTGGAAAAGGCGCCGCTCGCGAAGTCATCGAACAAGTAATGAAAGTTCAAGACAAATGGAACCTTTATTTTGATGGAAAACTAGACTAGTAGTCAGTATTCAGTGATCAGTATTCAGTAAAAATTTACAGTAAAAAAATATAATCTGCAACTACTTAAAAAAATAATGATAAAAACAGTAATTTTCGATATGGATGGTGTAATTGTTGACACAGAACCCGTTCACAGCTATGCCTATTTTCAACACTTTGCCGAATTAAATATTGATGTTTCCAAGGATATGTTTACTTCTTTTATGGGGAACTCCACCCGAAATACTTTCCAGAAACTAAAAGAATTATTTCCTATTGATGGCGAGGTAGAAGAATTGATCCAAAGAAAAAGAACTCTTTTTAATGATGCTTTCGATAGCAAAGAAGATTTATATCTGATAGAAGGTGTTGAAAAGTTAATCCAAGATTTACACCAAAATGGAATGCAGTTGATCTTGGCTTCATCCGCTGCGAAAGTGACTATTGAACGTGTTTTCAACCGTTTCAATTTGCATCAGTATTTCTCACATATTGTGAGTGGCGAAGATTTTCCCAATTCAAAACCACATCCAGAAATTTTTGAATATGCGGCCAGTTTATCTATCGCCCCGAAGGAAAATTGCATTGTCATTGAAGACAGCACCAATGGAATTCGCGCTGCCAAAGCCGCTGGCCTTTTTTGTTTGGGTTATAATAGCGAAAATTCGAAGCTGCAAGATTTGTCGCTCGCTGATGTAGTAGTTGAAAATTTAAACGACTTGAGTTTTGTGACTATATCAAAGTATTAAAAATCAAATTATGAAATAATTAACATTTTTAGTGGTTTGAATTTGTAATTTTGAACAATTCTAAACTATACATTATGAAAAAAATTATTTTTGTTTTTGCAATGATTATTGCCAATTATGCATCTGAAGCTCAGATCAAAACACCTCAGCCTAGTCCGAAATCAACCATAACTCAGGTAGTAGGTTTAACCAATGTTGAAATTGTTTATTCAAGACCAAGCGCCAAAGGAAGAGACGTTTTCAATAATTTAGTTCCTTTTGGAAAATTATGGAGAACTGGAGCCAATGAAAATACAACAGTTTCATTTAGTGAAGATGTAGTTATCGATGGCAAAACATTACCTAAAGGAAAATATGCCCTATTCAGTACTCCAAGAGCGGATAGTTGGGAAATCTTTTTCTATAGCAAAACTGATAATTGGGGAAATCCAGAAAATTGGGACGAAACAAAAGTAGCGGTAAAAACAACAGTAAAATCAGAACATATCGACCGTATGGTTGAAAGCTTTACTGTAGGAATTAATAACATAGATAACAATTATGCTCATTTAGAAATTTCTTGGGAGAAAACTATTGTTGCAATAAAATTTGAAGTTCCAACTGCAAAAGCGGCTATGGCAAGCATTAATAAAGTATTGGCCGGTCCAAGCGCAGGTGATTATTTCTCTGCTTCCCAATATTTACTTCAATCTAACGGCGATACGGCTAAAGCCCTTGAATACATCAACAAAGCTTTAGAAATGAATGCTGATAAACCTTTTTGGTACACAAGATTGAAATCATTGATACAAGCAAAACAAGGTGATAAAAAAGGAGCAATTGAAACTGCTAAAATTTCACTTGCTGCAGCAGAAGCCGCCAAAAATCAAGATTATGTGAAAATGAATAAAGATAGCATTGCTGAGTGGAGTAAATAACAATCCAGCATTGCATACCACAATTAAAACTGTTCGCCGCGGCGAACAGTTTTTTTTATTGATAGTAATTGTAGCAACCCGTGCCGAAATAGTGTCATAAAAAAAAGGGGGCGATTGCTCAAACCCTCTTTCCATTTTAAACTTACTACTATTTTTTCATAGTTCTCATATAAGCCACTAATTGCCATATTTCTGTGTCACTTAGTTTCTCTTTATAAGAAGGCATAGGTTTTCTACCAATTTTGGTATAGTAAAAATGATCCCCGTCAGATTTAGACTGAAATTCTTTTGATGAAAAATCACCAGAAGAGATGTCAATTTTTTCTGCTTTAGGACCGTCTCCTAAACCTTTTACACCGTGGCAAGATTTGCAATTGGTTCCCCATAAAGCTTTACCATCTGCGGCATTTATACCGGCAGGCATTTTTTTGCCAGAATCAGCAGCAGGAACTTTCCATTCTTTTCCTTTTGGTTTTGCTTGAGCGTTAGACGTTTGTGTGAACATAAAGGCAGCCATAATTGCTAAGCCAAAAAAGATTTTTTTCATGTTTTTCAAATTTTAATATTAATACTAGTTATAATTACTCTTTTATTTCTTCTAATTTTCCTAAGCGTTTTATTTTAAATACTTGTAATACTGCGTAAATCAAAGTTCCCCAAATCAGACCAATAATGAGCAAAGAAATGGCTATAAAATATATTGGTGCTCTATCTCTTCCTGCTGAAAAGGAACGTTCATCAATATTAGAGTTATCACTGATAACTATCGTACCCCAATTCACCACACCGCTAGTTTCGGTATCCATATAGTTTTCATCTTCTACTATACTAGCAAATATAGTTAATTTTCCATCAGGTGAAGGAATATCATTAGGAAATTCGAATGTGGCAACGCCAGTGGAGTCTGTTGCAATAGGATCACCTATTGGAAGGTTTGCGAATAATCTTTTTACAGATAATTTTACAGGTAGTTCGATTACGGGTTGTCCTTCTGAAGTCACAAATGCTTTACAAACATTGAGTGAATCCACTTTTTCAAAAGTCAGCGCAATCTTTGCCACTTTATCTTGAGCAAATGATGTTGTTATAGCAAACAAAATCATTAAAGATGTTACTAAGAAATAGTTATACTTTTTCATTTGTAAATTATTTATAATTAAATATTTCTTCTTTCCCCTCTAATTCACCTTCGGCAACTTCCCAAACCGAAATGATGGGGAAATATCTCGAAAACAAAGTTACCAACAAGAGCAGACCAGCAAATGTGCCAGCAACTACAGTCATTTCGACCGCGCTCGGAAAATAATGTGTCCAGGAATCCGGTACGTCTTGAATTGGAAGATAGGGATGCAACAAACCAGGAATAACAATTAAATACAATCTGAACCAGCCTGCTATTAATACAATTAATGAAATAATAGCCAAAGGAAGTGGCTTTCTCATCTTTGGGAATAAAGGCAATAAAATAGGCACAACTATACCAAAAACCACCACTGACCAATAAAATGCAGCATCTTCACCAATAAATAAGTTCAAAAGGGTATTTTCGTGCAAACCTGACATTTTATAGGCAGGTATCAAATACTCATTTACGTTGAAATAAGCGTGTATTAAAGCCATCAAGACCATCGCTTGTCCTAATTTATCAAAGTGCATCTCTGTTAAATATTTTCCGAAATTATAGGCTTTACGAAAAACAAAAGTGGCTAAAGTCATTACCGCAACACTCAACAAAAACGCATTGGATACAAAATAGGCACCAAAGTTAGTACTATCCCATTCTGCTCTGAGCGTGGTAGCAAACAGCCAGGCGGTTATGGTACAAATAATAACTCCTAACGGAATAACTAAGGCGGTCAATATCTTCATCGTTCTTTTCAATATTGCCCATTGTTCAGGTGTTCCTTGCCAGCCAAACGAAAGCATATTGTACATTTTTAGCTGCCATTTGGGTAGGTTTTTCAAATGATTTTTACAAGTAACCAATGAAGGAATCAACGGTATAAAAAGCAAAATGATGCAGGCTGTCAAATCCGTACTGATACCAATCACATCCCAAATAATTGGCGATTGAATCCGTCCGTGAACCAGTAAATTGAGCAATCTATCCGGACGACCCATTGCAACAACGATACTTATTCCCCCAAACATTATTGCGCCAATGGCAATGACTTCGGCAATTCGTGAAAGTGGCCGGTACCATTCAAAATTGGTAAGTTTCAATATCGCTGACATCAACACCCCGACTAATCCTATGGCGACCATAAAAAGAAAATTGGATATATAGATACCCCACATTGTATAATCTCTAAGGCTAGTGGTTACATATTTGCTTTTTGTTTCTTGAATAATGTAGGCAACAACTCCAGCAAGAAAAACCGCTACCAGAAATGCAATCCATATTTTTCCGGATTTTCCGATTTTTTCGATTGGCCGAAGTAAATCATCTTTCATCACCATATACTGCTCTTGAGTAAAGCTTTCGTGTTTATTTATATTTTCAGACATTTTCTATACTTTTTAAATGATTACTCTTTCGTATTTTGAGCTTCGGTTGCGTCTTAAAACGGGAAATCACGTTTCACTGGTGGTAAATAATACACCCTTGGTTTTGTTCCCAATTCTTCAAATTGACGGTATCCTGCTCTATCTTCCAATAATTTTTTCAGTCTAACCGTATGTTCTCCATTAGAAACAACATCTTCTAATTCGTCACCGTGATAAATGGCACCATTTGGACATTCGATAACACAAGCTGGTAATAATCCCTGAGCAGAACGGTCGGTACAGAAATCACATTTGGTAACAGTGCCCTCTTGAGCATACGGGGTTGTACAATGATTTGGATCTGAAGTATCTTTTCCGTGCTCTTCGGTAAATTTCACTTGTTCAGGTCTGCCAAAATTGAAGGTACGAGCCGAATAAGGACAAGCTGCCATACAGAATTTACAACCGATGCAACGTTCGTAATCCATAGCTACAATTCCGTCTGAACGCTTGAAAGTAGCATCTACAGGGCAAACCTTGGTACAAGGCGGATTATCGCAGTGGTAACACATTGTAGGGAACCAATAAGGCGATTCAAGAGGCGAATTTTGCATCTTCTTCACCTTAATATATTCGACAGGAGCCAAAACATTATGTGCTTTTTGACAACCCGTTATGCATTTTCTCTCATTAGAACATTTACCCAAATCGATTACGCGAATAAATTTCTTTCCTGCTACTCCTTGACGAAGTTCTGCTTTCGAAAAATCATCATTTGCTGCATGATGATCAATCAGCGAACTATCAACTTCTACGAGTTTCCCATCGGCAGTAAGCACTTTGACTTTTTTGCCAGTTGTTTTAGGTGTTTCCTCAGTAACGGCGCTAGCAATTGCGGTTCCTGCCAAAGCAATTCCTCCTAAAGCACCGAGCTTTAGAAAATTCCTTCTGGATGAATTGTTATTTTCTTTTTCCATATTGTTATATATTACTTTTTAGAAATTCATTGAACAATTAACTATTCTTTCTATATAATTCGCATTTGAATTCTTTGTAAATTTCTGCCAATTCCATCTAATTTTTAATGATAAATATCATAGTTTCAAATTTTAACAATTTATCGTAAACATCTCAATACTAATTAATTAAAATTACAAAACTCAAAACAAGACCAGAAACTCTTTTTTACATTTCAAAAAAAGAGGATCACTCATCCAAATTGGAAAGAGTATCCTCTTTTTCAAATTTAATTGACCAATTGTAGTTTTTTACACAAATGGGTTATTAAACAATTACCAAGTTCTTCCAATAGTAAACCCAATAGCAAAATCACCTTCGAAAAAATCATTTTGATTGAACATATTACTGGTTTGATTTATGATTCCTCTGTAATTACTAACAAATATTTGAAACGTATGCCCCACTGTCGAGAACTCTGTTCCCACTGCAAAACCAGATTTAGGCAACACATCTTGAGAACTAATAGGTTGATTTACATCTAAAAGTATTGACATCGTAGAAGTCACTTTGGCTCGACCACCAAATTGAATTGCAAACAAATCATTGCTCATCGGAGATTGTACAACATTATAATGAGAATAACTTGGTGCTAACTGCACTGAAAACATTTTATTAATTCTTTTTGCAATAATAATTTGATTGAAAAACGACCAACGATCAGATAAATTATAAAAATTTTCTTTTGGCAAAGCACTAATAGTCCAGTTACCGTAGTAAGTTACACTTACAGGCATTTTACCATTTACTGTTTGTTTTAAAATTGCTCCCTTAAGACTAAAATCTTGCAATCTATAATCTTTAGTAGTTCCGTATCCAACTGTAATTCTATCGGTAATAGAATAGTTTACCGCTAAACGAATGTTCGTAGGAGCCCAAATTCCAATCAAATCATTGGTTCCAGTAACTAGACCAAAACGGTGATTCATAATCATTTCGATAGTCCCTTTTGAATATACACGATCGGTTTGATTATCAATCAACGAGGTACTTTCGAAAGCAGCACGTTCGTATTCAACTTCAACTTCGGGTGCAATACTGTCTGTTTTTACAACAACAGTATCCTTTTGCTCTTGCGCCAACATCATTGTTGGTAAAACAAGTACAACTATAAATATTGTTTTTAATAATTTCATGATTTTCAATTTATAGTTAATTATTAAGAGCACCATCATTAATCCACTTGTCTACCAAAGCAATTTTGGAATCGCTCCATTTTACTATTGTTGGCATTGGCATTGCTCCATCCCATATTAGCGATTTGTGCAAAACACTTCCTGCCGCATTCCCTGGAATAACATATTTGTTATTTTTCGTTAAGGCAAGATAGGAATTAGCCGATGTCAAATCGGGTGCGGCTGTACCTGGCGAATGACAACTGATACAGTCCTGATTCCATAGTGGTTGGATATCTTTCGAGTAAGACACCACATCCGGAATAGGAATCTCAGGTTCTGGTGGCATTTCATCATAATAACAGGATGTTGCCATCAAACTCACTGTTAGCATCATTAAGTATTGAAATATTTTTTTCATATGTTCCTACTTTATTGTTTTTTAATGGTCATATGTAATTCGCATATCATATGTGGTATTAGCGACCAATTTATACTTATGCTCATTTCATCTTTATTTTTTTATTGAATAATTGCTATAAAGTCTTATGCAACAATTTTCATTGCCAAAAGATTTAAAGTTCTGTGCGCTATTGTACAGGAAACTAAGTTTCCTTCTTTAGTGTAATAAATGAATACCTCTGGGACTTAAATCCCAGAGGTAAGTCATTTTTATTTTAAAGCCTCAATAGAGTTTTGAATCAAAGCCATGGTGTAAGGTGGATTGTGAACTCCTTTGCCTTCATCACCTGTTATTAATTTGTAATTCCAATAGGCTTGTACGTATTTAAGAGGGAAATCAGTTCTTGATTGATACCAAGTAGTCGGAGTATTGGTTCCTGAAGCTGGAGTTGTAGGGAACGGTAAGCCGGTTACGCTATCAAATGTTTTGAGAGTCACACTACCACTTGAAGATACATTAAAATAAGTAGGTTGCGCTTTAAATGCCGCTACCAACTTAGCAACTTCAGTATCGAATTTCGCATGGAAACTAGTCAATAAAGTTTCAGGCGCTGGGTGACAAGACACACAAGATTGGAAAGAAAGTTTCATTGTATGCGAACCCGTGTTTACAGTTCCAGCTTTAGGTTTATCCATGTGGCATTGTACACAAGAAGCAGAAGTATAGTGCTTCGCAGTTTTAGCCGCAGGCAAACGAGTGGCAGTACCTTCAATATCAATACCTGTAATTCCCATCCATAAATCTCCTTGTTCGGATACGTGCACAGCTCGATCCAATGAATTAGAGTAATTTTTGTAAAATGTTGTTCCCGCTGGATAACCTTTAACTGCATCGGCCAATTTTCTTTGAGACCAGAATCTGTACAATGGTCCTTTAACCGGGTCGTTAGTTATAACCACAGCTCCAGAAGCATCTTTTTCACCACTTTCAATAACAGGTCTTTTGTAATACCCATTTGAATCAGGTCTTGTTTGGTGACATCCAATACAAGTATTTGATGAACTTACACCACCAGTAGGTGAAGCATTCAAAGTAAAGGCTGGATTGATTTTTTGTGGTACCGCAGCAATGTTTCTTAAACCGTAATCATTACCATCTTTTGTAAAATTAAATGAACGGTGAGTTACACCGTGACAACCTTCGCAGGAAATAGAACCAAAATTAGCATATCCTGTTGGATTGGGTCTACCATATTTTTTCACATCGATGTATCCCTCTTGAGAGTGACATTCAGCACAAAAAGCCCTGTCACTATTTAGTGAACCATCTGGAAGGACCGTATTGGTACCATAAATATGTTTTGTAAATGAACCATCCGCATTTTGAATTCCTTTACCGTGTGCTGATAAATTGTAAGCATCAATAATAGGTTTTTGGTGCTCTACCGAGTGGCAGGATTCACAAGATGCTGTACCAGAAACTCCTGCTGCGCCATCTGCGCCATCTGCGCCAGGAACAGGAATATAGTCCTCGTGGGTACATCCTATTAAGGCGAAAAAAAGAAGCCCTAAAACAACTAACATAGTTTGTTTAACTGTTTTCATAATTTTGATTGTTTAATTTATTATTTTCTTTTTAGTATTCTTAACATAATATTAAGATATTTGATGGAATAAAATTATAGGATATCTACTTCTAAAAAAATGATATTTATCATATTTCAATAAAAAAAACACAAATTAGTCTTTTTAACAACTAATTGACAATGAGGCCATTAAAATCGAATTTAACGAGTTAATAAAAATAATTGCAAACATTTGAGGAAAAAGCCAAAATTCCCGCAAAAAAAAAGCGCTTTCAAAATAAAATGTTAAAAGTATTAAAACAAAAAAACTGCCATAAATGACAGTTTTTGTAATCGCTTCGTCGAAAAAAAATTATTCGTGGGGTTTTCCCTCTACAATTCTAAAAATGTGCAGCAGCGACGGAAATAAGGCATCCATAGATTCCTGAGCGCCTTTGGTAGAGCCCGGTAAGGTCATAATTAGCGTTTTGCCTTTCATTCCAGCGATTCCTCTAGACAACATCGAAAATGGAGTGCGATCTTGGCCGTAATTGCGAGCGGCTTCCATAATTCCTGGAATTTCTCGATCTAAAAGCGGTTTTATCGCTTCTGGTGAATTATCTCTTGGCGAAAGCCCTGTCCCGCCCGTTAATATAATAAGGTCGGTATTTTGCGCATATAATTCTAGTACCTTTTCTTGAATGCCAATAGTATCATCTGGAATAATGGAATAATCTTCAATACCGACATTGCAGCTTTCTAATTTTTGAATAATGGCTTTGCCCGCTTTATCGAATTTATGCCCCGCCGAAATACTATCGGAACAGACGATCACAGAGGCTTTCAAATCAGTGCGGAATTTATCGGTAAAATCAGATTTACCTCCTTTTTTTTCCAATAGTTTAATGCCGTGAATTTCGATTCCCTTGTCGATTGGTTTCAGCATATCATACATCGTCAGTGCTGTCACCGAAGCTCCGTGCATTGCTTCGACTTCTACTCCTGTCTTATATATAGTATGGACTTCGATTACGATCGTAATTTCTAAGTCATTGATACTATAATTGACCGCTGTAAACTCAACTGGAATGGGGTGACAATCAGGAATCATATCACTGGTTCGTTTTACGGCAAAGAGTCCGGCGGTTTTGGCCATTTCAAAAACATCTCCTTTTGGAACCGTTTTATTGACAATGGCTTCAATAGTCTCTTTTTTACTGACTTTTAAAATTGCTTGCGCTTTTGCAATGCGAAGTGTACTCGATTTGTATGTTATATTGACCATAGGAAGTTGGAAGTTAGAGGTTAGAAGTCAGAAGTTAGAAGTCAGAAGTTAGAAGTTAGAGGTTGCCCTTCGACAAGCTCAGGGTGACAGTTAAAAGTTGAAAGTTAGAGGTTAGAAGATTATACCATAACCAACGGTTTCAACCGTTGGTTGATTGGTTGGTTGGTTTATTGGTTGTTATTATCATTTTAAATTTGATTTTCTTTCCAAACAAAAGAATCATCTTCGAAAATTTCTTTTCCCCAGATGGGTGTCATTGCTTTTATTTGTTCTACAATATCCTGACAAGCTTCGAAAGCCACTTTGCGGTGTTTGGATGAAACAAATACAAAAAGACATATTTCGCCTGCTTTGACTACTCCTAGGCTGTGATAAATATGCATACACACTAAATTGTATTTGGCAAACGCAGCCTCTCTGATTTCGTGGAAAAGTTCATCGGCCATTTCCTGATAGGCTTCGTAGTTGATAGCAACTACTGTTTTATCATCAATAATATCGCTTCGGACTTGTCCTAAAAATATGTCGTGGGCTCCGATATCTGTTTTTGAACTGTGTTTGGCAATGCTACTGGCAATAAAATCTGGCGTTATCGGCCCGCTGATAAATACGTTGTGCTTTTTTTTCTCTTTCATATTGTTGCTTATTACTTATTTATACTCTTCCAAACCTCAATCCCTCCAGCTAAACTGAAAGCTTCGCAGTTGGGAAATTTTTCTTTAATAATTCTAATCGCTTTTGCACTTCGCTGACCCGATTTGCAAAAAACTACTATTTTATTCTCCGTCGAAATTCTCGAAACTCTATTCTCAAATTCGCTCAAAGGAATCAATTGAAATGAAAACTCATCGACTATAGGAAGTTCTCCACTTTCCCGAACATCAATGATGGTGATTGCCTCGTTCTTTCGAAGTTGGTCAAATTCTTCAGCAGAAATAGTGGCAATGTGGGCGTTAGAGTTACAAAACCATTCATAATTATAGTTTAAAAAAGCTGCTTTATCCTTTGGAAAGTCTGTTTGTACCATTGGATTCGCGAACACTTCAATATCATAAAAGCTATTTTCCAAAGCATTATACGAAATAATTTTATTGGCCAATGGCTGACCACTAGCCGTTATAATTTTCAAGGCTTCTGTGGCTTGCATCGTTCCAATAATCCCAGGAATCACACCTAAAACTCCCACATCATTACACGAAATCGCCGAAGCAGCATCAGGTGGTTTGGGAAATAAATCGCGATAATTGGTTTTATTATTCGATATTGGGTCTACCAAATTAAAAACGCCAATTTGCCCTTCAAAACGCAAAACAGCACCGTAAATCAAAGGTTTATCAAGAATTACACAGGCATCATTTACCAGATAGCGCGTCGCAAAATTATCCGAACCATCGATTACAACATCATAGTTTTCAAGGATTTCAAGCGCATTTTTATTGGTAATTTGAACATTATAAACTTCGATTTTTACATCAGGATTAAGCGCTCTCAACTTATGCGCTGCAGTATCCGCTTTGGATTGCCCCAAATCAGCAACGGAGTATAGAATTTGCCGTTGTAAATTGGATATTTCAACCACATCAAAATCGACTATACCAATAGTCCCAACACCAGCAGCAGCCAAATATTGCAAAGCAGGACATCCCAAACCGCCAGCGCCAATAACCAGCACCTTTGCGGTTGCAATTTTCCCTTGACCACCTAACCCAATTTCTTTGAGTTGTATTTGTCTTTGATATCGATTATAATTGTTTTCTGTGTTCATATCCTGTTTTTTAATCCAGTAAGGAAATTAAGAAAATTAAGTTGTCTTCTTAATGAACCTTAATTTCCTTAATAGTTCATAATAAAATTTTACCCACCTGAAAATGGTGGAAGTAAAGCTATCGTATCATTTTCATGGATTGTTGTATTCTCTTGAATCACCTTTTTATTTACTGCAATCGAATATTTTACTTTGACTAAAGTAGGGAATTGTTCCTCTAAGTTTTTTATCAACTCATTCGTGTCTTTTATTCCAGTCATTTTCCAAGCTGATTTTCCCGTAATTTCTGCAATTTGTCCAAAGGCAAGTAGGTTTATTTCCATATTAAAATCGGTTTAATGCGTTGTTAAAATCTTCCTTAGTATTGATGTTTTTGAAAAAAGAGGCTGCAAAAATTTCGTTATTCTCAACTGGAATTATCTTCCATTTGAAATGCAAAACCATTTCTTGCAATTTGATTTTATGCTGCTCTATTAGATGCAACCAAGCTTGCTCGCAGGTTTTAGCATAAATTCCAAACAAAGGTTCTATTCTTCCTTTGTTCTCAATTAAAACTATTTGATTATCTTTCGTATTATTTATTATAAATTCGATGGCAGCAGCAGTAACAAAAGGCATATCACAACTTACCACAAAATTAAATTGGGTTTCCGAATGCTGCAAAGCAGTGTAAATTCCGCCAGCAGGCCCAATATCTTTTATCAAATCTGGGAGTACTTCCAAACCAAATTTTTCATATTCGGGATTATTAGAAACATAGGTATAGGCGCTTAGAGCACCCTTGTTATCTATTGATTTTATTGATATTTATTCAAATTTCACCATCTTTTTCATTAACACATCGAAGATTGTCCCCATATTTGACCTTCTATTGTATCTAAAA
>NZ_JBIKRX010000111.1:0-7880 GCF_044348915.1 Flavobacterium sp.
AAGTACAAAATATAAAAAGATTCACCTAATAAATCCAATGACTATGTGGCATGAATTCGAATTTTATTTCACGTCATTTTGACATGAAATAAAATCCCTATATTTGAGACTGATTAGTTACAAATATTTTTATACAAATAAAATAAACCCAAAAAGAAGTATCTTTGAAGCCAGTTTTGAAATATCTACAGAATTATTTCAGAAGCCATCAACTTCTACTAAATCAGGTTGATATAAAATTTAGTTAAAGAAAACCCTTTAGAAATTTTAAAATACCACTTTAGAAATGAATACTATTAAACACATACACGAAGTTATATTTTTGATAGAAAATAATAACGAACAATGGACACCTGAAGAACTAGTTGAAGCAATTGGCGACACTTGGGGAACAGATGTCCAATTTGGTTCCTGTTCGGGTACAACCTTCCCAAAAGAGAATGCTCTCGAATTTCTCCTTAATCGTCAAAAAGTAGTCCTATCTGAAGAAGGAAAGGTAGCCCTTCATTCTTCAATGAAAATTTGTAATGGCCACGAAGATTTTGTGGGTTAAATAAATCACTATGGACTAGAAGTCCATTGCTTTGGTTGACAGTCTAAAAGTATGGGCGATTGTACAGTTTATTTATGCCACAAATTAGTACTAATTAAATTGTTGCATCGTGTTTTCAAATATAAAAACACGACGCAACACTAATTAAAATTGAGCAGGGTATTGAAAAACTACTCTTCTTTTTTATTCAAATGCCAGATGATTTCAGCAATAAGTCCTGTCCAACCTGTTTGATGATTGGCTCCTAAACCTTTACCAGTATCTCCATCGAAATACTCAAAAAACAAATTATTTTTGTTAAACAATGGATCTTCTTGAAACTTTTCATATTCACCATACATCGGAATTTTATCATCAGCATCCTTGAGAAACAATGCTAACAATCTTCTTGCGACTCCCTTCGAAGCCTCTTTAAGGTTCATTTCATTGCCTGAATTGGTTGGGAAGTCAACTTTAAATCCTTTGCCATAATAATTATGAAATTTTTCTAATGAGTCTAATATCAAGTAATTCATTGGGAACCAAATAGGCCCTCTCCAATTCGAGTTTCCGCCAAACATATCGCCTGTCGCCTCAGCTGGTGTGTAATCTACTTGAATCACTCCACCGTGATGATTGAATTTATACGGATGTTCTTTATGGTATTTTGACATAGAACGTACGCCAAAATCTGATAAAAATTCTTTCTCATCAAACATGCGCTTGAGAATCATTTTCATTCTATGGCCTCTCAGTGTTGACAGCAATCGTGTTTCTCCTTTTCCGTGTGCAAACCAACTGGAAACCAAACTAGCCAAGTCCGGTCTGTTTTTCAAAACCCATTCCACTCTTCGTTTGAATAATGGTAATTTCTCAAGCAATTCCGGTGTTAAAACTTCGACCGCAAATAAGGGTATTAAACCCACCATCGAACGAATTTTAAGTAATTCAGCGTCACCATTTGGCTTATGAAGCATATCATAATAAAACTCATCTTCTTCGTCCCACAGACTTATGTGGTTATCGCCCAAAGCTTGCATCGCCCCGGAAATATGAAGGAAATGCTCAAAAAATTTGGACGCCATATCTTGATAAACAGGATTTTTAAGCGATATTTCACAAGCAATACGCAACATATTCAAACAATACATCGCCATCCAACCGGTTCCATCAGCTTGTTCGAGATGTCCACCTGTTGGCAAGTCATACGAACGATCGAAAACTCCAATATTATCCATACCAAGGAAACCACCACCAAAGATATTATTCCCGTTTTCGTCTTTCAAATTAACCCACCACGTAAAATTAAGTAGCAATTTATGGAAAATACGTTCTAAGAACACCGTATCTCCTACTCCTCCATTGGCTTCTTTGTCAATTTCGTATACTTTCCAAGTTGCCCATGCGTGAACTGGTGGATTCACATCCGAGAACGACCATTCATAAGCTGGAATTTGCCCGTTGGGGTGCATATAGTATTCCCTAAGAATGACCAACAATTGTCTTTTGGCAAAATCAGGATCCAGTCTAGCCAAAGGCAAAGTGTGAAAAGCTAAATCCCAAGCCGCAAACCACGGATACTCCCATTTATCGGGCATCGAAAGAATATTAGAAGTATACAAGTGCTTCCAAGTGCTATTCCTGCCTTCATTTCGTCCTCTCTCGGGTTTTGGTGTAGATGGATCGCCTTTTAGCCATTCATAAACATTATAATAATACCATTGCTTGGTCCATAGCATTCCTGCATAGGCTTGTCTCTGAATGGATTTCAGTTTTTCATCTGTTACTCCTTTTTGAATGGTGGCATAAAAGGCATCCGCTTCATCAAGTCGTTTTTTGAAAATAGCATCAAAATCAATAAAAGCATCTTCAGGAGTAGTATTTGTAAACCGAAGACGGTATTCCTTTTTGCCTAACCCAGGAATTACATCATCATAGTGAACCGAAGCCTTGGTGCCAATAGCGTCAGGATTTATTACCTTCTTTTTTTTATTTACGATATAATCATTTATACCGTCTTTTGGAAATTGTGTTTTATTTGGTGAACCATACAGTCTTTCAAAATTCGTTTTGTTTTCGCAAAACAAAAGATTTTTTGCTTTTTCAGCATATAGATTGAATTTACCAACAATGTTATGATCGACTTCGATAAGCGATTTTCCAACTCCCTTCAAGCTCGGTTTTTCCTTGTATTTTTCGTAACCCCAACTCCAAGTATTCCTGAACCAAATAGTAGGAAGTACAGTTATTGGAGCAGCAACTTTAGAACGATTTTCTACAGTTACTTTTATTAATATATCTTGCTCATCAGCTTTAGCGTACTCGATAGTAATATCAAAATACTCATCATTGTCAAAAACACCAGTATCGATTAATTCATATTCAGGTTCAAATCGAGAACGCCTTTGACTTTCAGCAATGATTTTTTCATAAGGAAAAGCCGCATGTGGATACTTATAAAGCATCTTTTGATAGGAATGCGTAGGAGTCGAATCGAGATAATAATAAATTTCTTTTACATCCTCTCCGTGGTTCGTTTCAGCTGGCGTTAAACCAAAGTAACGTTCTTTTAGAATTCGATCTTTGTGATTCCAAAATGAAAAGGCTAGGCAAATATGTTGCTTATTATCCGAAATTCCGCCGATTCCTTCTTCCCCCCATCGGTAGGCTTTAGATCTAGCCATATCATGAGTTGTACAACCCCAAGCATAACCACTTTGTGAATAATCTTCTCTAACTGTTCCCCATTGACGATCGGTCAAATAAGGTCCCCACTTTTTCCAACCTTTATTATCTGTCCTTAACTTTAACCTTGCTTTTTCAGCATTCGCTTCCCCGTCTCTTTCTGACATACCTAATTTTCATTTAATTCAAAGGTTGCAATTTATAAAAACAACATTAAAAACAACTATAGATTTGACAAAAATTGACAAGCAATATCAACAAAACGTTATTTTTCAATTGTTTCTCTGTCATATTAATAAAAAACCAAGAAATAGCACAATTTATTAAAGAACAGTTAACAATGAAGCCTGTAAAACCGGCTTAAATTACGTCGTCGAAACATTTACAATTGCCAAAATTCATTTAAAATTGAAGTAATTTTCGAATATTCAACCGCTAATTATCGTAATTTTACGAAGTCAAAACATTTAAACATAGAATTATGGGATTTTTATCCGCCTTAATGGGCAATGCAGGAACAGTAAGCCAAGAAAGCTTAATCAAAGATTATGGTAAATTATTAATCGAAGGCGAAGAAATTGAACTGGGTTTCAAACTAATCCGTGATGTTTTTATTTTCACGACCAAACGTTTGATTTTGATAGAAAAACAAGGTTTAACTGGCAGCAAAATTGAATATAAATCCATTACTTATAAAAGTATCTCTCGATTTAGTGTAGAGACAGCAGGAACTTTCGATTTGGAGGCAGAACTTAAAATTTGGGTTTCTAGTGAAACACAGCCGAGTATTGTTAAGCAATTTAAAAAGTCGGTAGATGTCTATGACGTTCATTTGGTCTTGGCAACACACGTTTTGAAATAATCCTTTTACCCGAATACCTTGGTATAATTCGAACCATTTTAAAGTATTTTGAAAATGTTTTTTATGATTTCGGCAGCGTACTTGCTCGATATTTTTTTAATAAAAGACGGAAAATCAATGTGAGCCGAGTCATCTGCAGCATCTGAAATGGTTCGAATAATACTAAACGGGATTTTATATTCATAACAAACCTGAGCTACCGCTGCGCCTTCCATTTCTACACAAAGCACATTGGGCAATTGAGCCTTGAGATTCTCTTTTTGTTCGTTTTTAGAGAAAAACTGATCGCCACTTGCGATATCACCAATAAACAAATTTGGCTGCGAAATATTGAATTCCAACAATTCCTGTTCTCCAATAACAGCGTGTAAACTTCTGTTTTCAATTACTGCATTTATCGCTTTTGAAGCAATAGCCAAGTGAGTTTCATCACTTTCTAAATAGGTTTTCGAAAGCAATGGAATCTCATACTGTGCCATCAAAGGCCTAGCGTCCATATCGTGTTGAATCAATCTTTTACCCAAAACGATGTCGCCAATTTTTAGCTCGGGACTAATGGCTCCCGCTACTCCCGTAAACAGCAATTCGCTGATATTAAATTGTTGAATCAAAGTTGTGACTGTTGTAGCTGCAGCGACTTTGCCCCATCTCGAAAAGACCACAACAGCTTCTATTCCGTTAATTTGTCCCGAAAAATAGGTCCGCTGACCCATTGTGGTTTCAACGCAATTCGAAAGCAACGCAACTACTCCTTCGATTTCTTCGGGCATAGCCCCCATAATTCCAATCACTCTGTTTTTCATTTACAGTTTTTTAAACAAATCACAAAGATTATAAAATTATGGGGATAAAATTTACCTTTTATTAAACCGTTGGGTGTAATTAGTTTTTGATGATAATTTTTCGTCAGTTCGAGTGATTTTCGACAGAAAATTGTATCGAGAACAGAAAAATTATCATTAAAAACGGTTCTCGATACCTGCCTGCGGCGGGCAGGCATTTTTTTTTCCTCCCGATAGCGATCGGGATCTCACAAAAAACACACCATTGACGATATTTGTTAATTGTCTTATTATCAACTAAATAATAAAATATAATTGTAAGAAAAAAAGCGATTTTCTAATTAAAATTCTACTTATCGATAGAATAATGTGTTTTTAATTTTCTTTTCCCAAGCGCCGGCTGGCTCCTTCGCTAAAATAGTCCACAGGACTATTTTTAACGCTCGGCCCTCCAAAAAAGAAACAAAAAACGCTAGCCCTTGACTGTTCGCCAACCCGCTGTTTTCTCAATTCTGAAATCCAACAAACTCGCTACGCTCAAACAGCGTTGGATTTTTTCAAAATTTTCGAAAAGCGCCCCACGCACCGGCTGGCTCCTTCGCTAAAACAGTTCACAGGACTGTTTTACGCTCGGCCCTCACAGTCTATGGGCGGGCATCCTAAGAACATTTTCGTTTCTTTACGTCATTATATATTGCTTTTTTTAGAATAAAAATTATACCTCGAACTGACGTTATTAAATAATTACACCCAACTGGTTTTTATTAATGTTTTGCATTATACTTTCGTAAGTATTCTCCAGTTATCAAACCTGATTCTTGAAGATCTGTATCTTTCCACTTTCCGGATGTGTTAGCATTTTCTTTGAGAAAAGAACAAGTTTCTTTCTTATCAGAAACCGACCAAGTAATCCAACTGATTTTGTTTTTCTCCATCCAATCGACGTATGCTTGCCAAGCAATTAGATTCAAAGGACCATCACCTGAAGCTTCCATCCCAGCCGATTCAGATACAAATATAGGCAGGCCCTTTATTAAAGCTTCGTCGGTTCTATCACGCAACCACTTGCCGTGTGTTCCTGCATAAAAATGCATGGTATACATTAAATTATCAAAGCCAACTATTGGATCTTTAGCAGCCAAATGGACATCTTGATCCCAATGTGGACTACCCACTAGAATGATGTTTTTTGGATCATTTGCTCTTATCACTTTGATAACTTCTTCCGAATAAGCCTTAACTTCGGCCCAAGTTTCATTATCTGGCTCGTTAAAAACTTCGTAAATTATATGAGGATATTTTCCGTATTTTTTTGACATTTCGTCAAAGAAAACTTTAGCCTCTTTAAGATGAATGTTATGGCTGTGAAAATCAATTATTACATAAATGTCTTGATTTATAGCTTCATTTATAACTGCTTCAATCTTTGCTTTGGAATCTTCTGGACTCTTAATGTAGCAATTTTTATCCGCATCAACTCCCATTGCAGCTCTCAAAACGGTAGCATTCCAATCGTTGTGCAGGGTTTTGACTACCTCTTTATTATAAAATTTCCCCCACCAATTGTGCCATCCGAAACTCACTCCTCTTAAAACAATTGGATTATGGTTTATATCTACTAATTGCGTTCCTTTCACACTAAGTTGGCCATGCTTTTTGACTAATTGTGCACTTACAATACTGCAACTAAAAAATAGAAAAAGCACAATAATTTTAGATTTGAAGTTCATCTCTTTTAGTTTTAAGGAATTAATTTCAAAGCAATTACGTCGTGAGGAATAATATCGGCGGTGAAATTCTTTTTGGTGGTTCCGGCTTCTTTGTTTTTCCAAAGATCTTTGATCTTAAAGATGGTTTTGTTAAAATCGGCTTCGTAACCAAAATCAGCATCCTTTATTGGGTTTTTCTTCCAATCAAAATTGATTTTTTTAGGAACTTCGGTTCGGTTCAAGAAAGTGATTGCCCAAGCACCGTCGGACAAAGGTTTTACCCAAACTTCTACGCCCTCTTCTGTTGTTAATTTGAATCCTTGAACTCCTAATTTATCTTGGTTTACAGCAATTAAGTTTTTGTTAGTCAAAATGGCCAAGGTTTCTGATTTCATTTTTCGGAAATCATTTCCAGCGATTAGCGGAGATGCCATCATACACCACATTGCAAAATGCGATCGGTCTTCGATAGTGGTCATTTCGTTGCCTACTTCCATCATATCGAAATCGTTCCAATGGTCTGGGCCGGAATATTTACGAATGTCTTTTCGCATTTCGACAATTTTCATAAATCCCCAAGAGGACCAATTTTCGGGATGCTTGAATTCGCAATCAAAACAAGGGTAAATATCTCCCGAAATTCTCCAAAGATTTCCGATAGGTTTTGCCCAATCCCAAGGTTTTTTATCGCCCCATTCGCATAGGCTAAAAACGATAGGTCTTCCTGCTGTTTTCAAGGCGTTGCTCATAGTAGCATAAGCTTCTGGAGCATTTATTCCAGCCGTATTACACCAATCGTATTTCAGGAAATCGATGCCTAAATTGGCATAAAAACGTGCATCCTGGTACTCATACCCACGAGTTCCCGGATAACCCGCACAAGTTTTAGTTCCCGCACAATTGTACAAACCAAATTTTAAACCTTTGGAATGCACATAATCGATAAGGACTTTCATTCCGTTTGGAAATTTGATTGGGTCGGCAACTAGATTGCCATTTTCATCGCGCTCTTTGGACATCCAACCGTCATCGAGTACAATATAATTGTAACCTGCCGCTGCCATTCCGGATGACACCATAATATCGGCGGTTTCTTTGACTAATTTTTCGTCAATATTGATGGCAAAGGTGTTCCAAGAATTCCAACCCATTGGTGGCGTCATTGCCAAGCCTTTTTATTTTCCTAATAGGTATAGGCGCTTAGAGCACCCTTGTTATCTATTGATTTTATTGATATTTATTCAAATTTCACCATCTTTTTCATTAACACATCGAAGATTGTCCCCATAT
Organism: Flavobacterium sp.; assembly: GCF_044348915.1. Lineage (GTDB taxonomy): Bacteria > Bacteroidota > Bacteroidia > Flavobacteriales > Flavobacteriaceae > Flavobacterium. The sequence continues at coordinate 7,861 of NZ_JBIKRX010000111.1, forward strand.
TTGACCTTCTATTGTATCTA
>NZ_JBIKRX010000112.1:0-7872 GCF_044348915.1 Flavobacterium sp.
TACTCTTCAAGGTTATCAAATTTACCTAGATTTCCAACAAACTTCAACCTTACATTTTCAAGCGAACCATTACGGTGTTTGGCGATGATAAACTCCGCTTGGCCTGCTGATGGCGACTGCTCATCATCGTCCCATTCTTCAATTTTATAATATTCGGGTCTGTAAATAAAAGATACAATATCGGCATCTTGCTCAATTGCACCAGATTCTCGAAGGTCTGACAATAAAGGTCTTTTGCTCGATCCACGCGTTTCTACAGCACGCGACAACTGGGACAAAGCTATCACAGGAATATTCAATTCCTTCGCCAAAGCTTTTAAATTTCGAGAAATTGTTGAAATCTCTTGCTCTCTATTTCCGCCACCTTTTCCGTTTCCTCCAGCGGTCATCAATTGCAAGTAATCGACAATGATGATTTTAATTCCGTGTTGAGAAGCCAAACGTCTGGCTTTTGCCCGCAAATCAAAAATAGAAAGTGAAGGCGAATCATCAATATATAAAGGTGCTTTTTCTAAATCTTTGACTTTGACACTCAATTGCTCCCATTCGAATTTTTCCAATTTACCTGTTCTTAGTTTCTCAGACGACAAACCTGTTTCCGAAGAAATCAACCTTGTTATCAGCTGTACTGAGGACATCTCTAATGAAAAGAGAGCTACTGGATGACCAAAATCGATTGCAATATTACGAGCCATCGATAATACGAAAGCCGTTTTACCCATACCTGGACGAGCAGCAATAATAATTAAATCACTTGGTTGCCAACCTGAGGTAATCGCATCCAATTTTGTAAAACCGGTTTCAACACCGCTCAATCCTTTTTGGTTTGCAATTTCTTCAATTCTCTTTTTGGCCTGCAAAACCAAACTTTGAGCTGTTTCCGAGCTTCGTTTTATATTTCCTTGAGTTACCTCATAAAGTTTAGACTCCGCTTTATCTAACAAATCGAAAACATCCGTGGTTTCATCATAAGACTCTTCGATAATATCTGAAGAAATACGTATTAAACTGCGCTGAATGAACTTCTGAAGAATGATTCGTGAGTGGAATTCGATGTGGGCAGAAGAGGAAATTTTTTGTGTAAGCTGAATTAAGTACAAATCGCCTCCAGCAAGGTCTAATTTTGCATTTTTTCGCAACTGAGCCGAAACTGTTAATAAGTCAATAGGTTGAGTATCTGTAAACAGCTGAACAATAGCCTCAAAGATATATTTATGCCCTTCTTTATAAAAAGCATCAGGCTGCAAAATATCGATTACTTCATCTACTCCTTTTTTGTCAATCATCATCGCACCAAGCACTGCTTCTTCTAGGTCGATAACTTGTGGTGGCAACTTGCCTTTTTCAAGGTTAATTATGGTAGTCTTGTCTATGCGTATTGGGTTAATATTTTTAATGTTTTCCATAGAACGAAAGTAATCAAAATTAGAAAAAAAAGCCAACTGAGTTATTACAAAAAAATGTTGATAAACAATTTTTTTTTGTTAACAAGTCAAAAAAAATCCGAAACGATAAGGCTTCGGATTTAATATTTATTTTGTAAGATTTTATTCTTTAAACTCACCCATCTTACTGTATTTATCCATCCTTTGGGCGACTAATTCTTCTGTTGATAAGTCTTTCAATTCATTGAATCCTTTCAAGATATATTGCTCTACTGTTGCGAAAGCAGTTTCTCTATCGAAATGAGCTCCTCCTAATGGTTCAGGAATAATATCATCGACTAATTTCTGCTTTTTCATATCCGACGAAGTCAATTTCAAAGCCTCAGCTGCTTGTTCTTTATAATCCCAACTTTTCCATAAAATAGAAGAACAGGATTCCGGAGAAATAACCGAGTACCAAGTATTTTCCATCATAAACACTCTATCCCCAACACCTATTCCTAATGCTCCACCTGAAGCTCCTTCACCCACAATGACAACGATAATAGGCACTTTCAATCGAATCATTTCGAAAATGTTTCTAGCAATTGCCTCTCCCTGTCCACGTTCTTCAGCTTCAATACCGGGAAAAGCACCTGGAGTATCTACAAAAGACACAACTGGTATTCCAAATTTTTCTGCCATTTTCATCAATCTCAAAGCTTTTCTATAACCTTCAGGATTTGACATTCCAAAATTTCTATATTGACGAGTTTTAGTGTTGTACCCTTTTTGTTGGCCAATAATCATAAAAGATTGTCCACCAATTTTACCTAAGCCACCAATCATTGCTTTGTCATCTTTGAAACCTCTATCGCCGTGAAGCTCTAAGAAAGTATCTCCACATAACGCTTTTACGTGATCTAATGTGTAGGGTCTGTTAGGGTGTCTTGACAATTGTACTCTTTGCCAAGCAGTTAGATTTTTATATATCTTTTTCTTAGTTTCTTCGAGTTTTTTGTTGATCTGCTTGCAAGTATTTGAGACATCAACATCTGATTCTTGCCCAATAATTTGACATTTATCCAACTGGTCTTCAAGCTCTTTTATTGGAAGTTCAAAATCTAAATATTCCATAGGTTTTATTCGTTTATGCGGTGATTTGAAATGCAAATATAAAATTTAAAATTATCAAAAACGTAAATTCAGCATCTAATTACTAACAAATTGATAGTTAAACTCTTTGATAAATATTATTTTTTCTTGGAAAGATAATGCTTTAGAATTCCGTTCAAGATTACGGTAACAACAATTAAAACCGCACCAATATAGAATTCAACGCTCATTTTTTCTTTTCCTCCTATGATAAAAAAAGCCAAAACAATTCCGTAAACTGGCTCCAAACTAGTTGTTAGCATTACTGTATACGGCGATAGAATTCGCATCACTTTTAATGAAGCTGTAAAAGCATAGGCCGTACAAACAGACGATAATATAAGAAGATACATCCAGTCATTTGCAGATAAAATAAAGAAATCAACATTGAATTTATTTTTGATTAAAAAGTAAATCGAAATAAAAAAAACTCCTGCCAAAAATTCATAAAATGTAATCACTGAAGGCTCGTGTTTCTCGATCAATTTTCCATTCATAAGTGTAAACAACACTCCAATGATAATTGAAAAAAACGCATATAAAATCCCTGTGAAGTAATGAATTTCAACTTGCAATATCAGACCAAGCGCAGTTATAATTATGAGCCCAAACAAAACCTCATACCAAAGTACTTTTCTTCCATAAAAAACGGGTTCCAAAATAGAGGTTATAAAAGCACCTAATGAAAAAACTGCCAAAGTAATTGAGACGTTGGATACATGAATCGCTTCGAAAAAAAATATCCAATGCACGGCAATCATCAATCCAACAAAAATTAATTTAAAAAATTCTTTGATTGGAATCTTGAAAGAACCTTTTTTGAAAAGGATAAAAAGAAATAGAAAAGCAGCTGCCAAAATCATTCTATACCAAACCAAGGCATCGGCATGAATTGAAATCAATGCTCCTAAAATTGCTGTAAAACCCCAAATAAATACTATTAGATGAAGATTTAAATAGCTTTTTAAACTACTCTTTTGCATTACGTAATAAAATAATTGCCAAAATACCGAAGATCATATTCGGAAACCAGACTGCTAAAAAAGGTGGAAAGCTTGATTTTTCGGCCAAGGTCCCGAAAATCTTATCAAAAAACACAAATGAAAACGCAACAGCAATTCCAATTGCAAGACTCAAACCCATTCCCCCACGTCGTTTCATCGATGAAACGGAAACAGCAATTATAGTCAGAATGAATGCCGATACCGGAATACTGTATTTTTTATACAAAACAACCAAATAAACATTGACATTTGATGATCCACGCTTTCTCTCTTTCTCGATAAATCGGTTTAATTTACCCAAATTTAATGTTTCGGCAATGTAAACGACAGGCGTTAAATCCTCTAAATCGAAACTGAATTTAGCATCCTTTTTGTCTGCTTTTTCAAGTTTATCATCCAAGCCTCCAACGGTTCTTTTGACGTAATCATACATTGTATAATTTTTGGTCTTCGGATTCCATTGTATCCTTGAAGCAGCAATTTTATAGGCTAACTTATCTTTAGTAAATTTTTCATATGTGAAATTATAGGCAGTTTTTGAGGCTACGTCAAAACTATTAACATATATAAATTCATCATTACTAATTTGTCTAAACACGTCGGTGCTTTCTCCTCTCATTGCCTCTTTACCGCCACCTTTTAGATAGGTATACCTAAAATTATTGAACCCCTCACTAGATTTTGGAACGATAAAAAAGCCCATAAGTAGAATAATTACAGAAACTATCGAAGCTCCAATAATAAAAGGCCTTAAAAACCGGGTAAAAGAAATCCCAGAACTTAGGATAGCAATAATTTCGGTGTCATTGGCTAATTTTGATGTAAACCAAATTACCGATAAAAATAAAAATATTGGAAATAACAAATTGGTGAAATAAATCGTAAAATGATAATAATAAATCAAAATTTCCGTCAACGGAATTTTGTTCTCTATCATTTTATTAATTTTTTCCGAAACATCAATTACAATACCTATAGGTGCAAACAACCCTAACATCACCGCAAAGGTGGTCAAGTATTTTCTTAGGATGTATTTGTCTATTATTGTTAGCATTTTTTTGTTTAAGGTTTAAGAGTTAAAGGTTTAAAATTGTTGGGGTGTAAACAACTTTAAACTTTAAACATTTTTAAACAATTTTTACAATCTCTGGCTCATATTACGGACCATCATCTCTTTCCAAGTTCTAAAATCTCCTACTAAGATATGTTTTCTAGCTTCACGAACCAACCACATATAGAATCCGAGGTTGTGTATCGTAGCAATTTGTTTTCCAAGGTATTCATTGGCAGCAAACAAGTGACGCAAATAGGCTTTAGTGTACTCTGTATCTACAAAAGTATGCCTCATTTCGTCAACTGGGGAAAAATCATCTTCCCATTTCTTATTTTTGATATTGATGGTGCCGTTTGCGGTGAACAACATTCCGTTTCGGGCATTTCGAGTTGGCATCACACAATCGAACATATCAATTCCCAAGGCGATATTCTCCAAAATATTAATTGGAGTTCCAACACCCATCAAATAGCGCGGTTTGTCTTCAGGAAGGATTTCACAAACCACTTCGGTCATTGCATACATTTCTTCGGCAGGCTCACCTACCGACAGTCCTCCGATGGCGTTTCCTTGTTGTCCAGAATTGGCAATATATTCAGCAGATTGACGACGTAAATCTTTATAAGTACTTCCTTGAACTATTGGAAAAAATGTTTGGTCATAACCATATTTTGTTGGCACTTTTTCCAAATGATTGATGCAACGATCTAGCCAACGGTGCGTCATGCGCATCGAACGTTGTGCATAGCGATAATCGCAAGGATAAGGCGTACATTCATCAAAAGCCATAATAATATCAGCGCCGATAGTACGTTGAATTTCCATTACATTTTCAGGGGTAAAAACGTGATACGAACCATCGATATGCGATTTGAATTTCACGCCTTCTTCCTTAATTTTTCGGTTGGCAGAAAGCGAATACACTTGATAACCTCCAGAATCGGTCAAAATATTACGATCCCAATTCATAAATTTGTGCAAACCACCCGCTTTTTCCAATATTTCGGTTTGTGGACGTAGATACAAATGGTAAGTATTTCCAAGAATAATATCAGGATTAATTTCTTCTTTGAGCTCCCGCTGATGCACTCCTTTTACCGAAGCAACAGTGCCCACAGGCATAAAAATTGGGGTTTCAATAACGCCGTGATCGGTAGTGATACTTCCTGCTCTGGCTTTGGTATGTGGATCTTTTTGTAATAAATCAAACTTCATATAACTTTTTTCAGTTGGCAAAGATAATTTATTTAAGATTTAGTCCCGACACTTCGAGTTAGGATTTAAGATTTTATTTAACACTAGACTTTTGAATATTGCAATTTGCATCAATATCATTAAGTTTTCAGGTTGAAAATCAAATTAATTGTGCTGTTCTTTGAAAATATCCAATAAAACATCGGCTTCAATAATCGGGCTTGGTTTCGATTTCATCATTTTGAGGATACGATTCGTAACTATTGGATTCAGTCCCATATTGATTCCTATTTGTATAATAGCGATTTCTTCTTTTGAATGTATCACACCATCGGAATACATTAGTAAAGCCAATCGATAAAACTGATGGAAGCGCTCAAACTCAGATTTTATTACTATTGGAGGCAATTCTTGGTGAAACAAATCTTCTAAGACAGCATTACTTATATTCAATTCCTTAGCCACAATTGTTAAAAAAGCATATTCATTTTTATGCAATTTGCCGTCAATTGTCGCAAATGCTATCATTTCTAAAAGTAAACTTATTTTTTCTTCGTTTGTTTGCATCAAATTATTATTTTTAGCTAAAATATTGTTTTTAATCCAAAACACAAAACTTTACAATGAAGCAACGATTATTGATGTCAATCCTATTTATTTGTTTTTCAACAGTTACAACTTCTGCACAGCAGCCCAACCCGACGAGCGAAGACAAGAACCACAACACGGCTTCAAAACAAGTTTCTGCTTTTAGTATTGAAGCGCCTCAGCTCAATACCACCAAGAAAATATGGATTTATTTACCAAAAGATTACGATGCTTCTAAAAAGAAATATCCTGTGATTTATATGCAGGATGCGCAAAATCTTTTTGATACCAAGACTTCCTATGTAGGAGAATGGAATGTAGACGAAAAACTAGACAGCCTACATGCTCCCGTTATTGTGGTTGGAATTGAACACGGAAACGAAAAACGAATGGAGGAATTAACTCCTTATAAAAATGCAAAATATGGAGGTGGAAATGCCGATAATTATCTTGATTTCATTGTAAAAACATTGAAACCAGCAATTGACTTCAAATACAGAACAAAGACTAATGCAAAAAACACAGGTATTATGGGAAGTTCCCTTGGCGGCTTGGTTTCCTATTATGCGCTTCTGAAATATCCAGATGTTTTTGGTAAAGCAGGAGTTTTTTCGCCCTCGTTTTGGTTCAACCGCAACGAAATAATTGAATTAACAGAGAAAACTCCAAAGCTTAAAACCAAAATATATTTCCTTTGTGGTGATAATGAAGGTGATGCAGATATGGTTTTAGACCTGAACAAAATCGATGCTTTGATTTCAAAAAAAAGGTGTGAATGCAAAAATTTGACTCAAAAAAAGATTGTCAAAGGTGGTCAACACAACGAAAAATTATGGAGGGATGGATTTTCCGATGCTTATATTTGGTTATTTTAAAAAGTAATAAATGAAAAATAAAATCTACATCCTATTGAGTTTTCTTTGCGTAAGCTTGATTGTCGAAGCTCAAAACTTTAAAAACAATTGCAAAACAGATTTGCTATGGGAAAACTATGATTCTTATATAGATAAAACTATCACAAACCGTTTTATAAAACACAAAGATGTAGTTGAATTAATTGAAAAACATACTAAAAAGGGAATTTTCAAAAATGAAATTTTAGGCAATTCGGTAGAAGGACGCAGCATCAACCATTTGTCTATTGGAAAAGGAAAAATCAAAGTGATGCTTTGGTCACAAATGCACGGTGACGAGTCAACTGCTACAATGGCTCTATTTGATATTTTTAATTTCCTGGATGCAAAAGATGATAACGATGCCTTTAGAAAATATCTATTAGACCATTTGGAAATACATTTCATCCCGATGCTCAATCCCGATGGAGCCGAAGTCTGGAAAAGAAGAAATTCTTTTGGCATTGACATCAATCGTGACGCGTTGGCATTGGTGACTCCAGAAGCCAATATTTTAAAAACCATTTGTAAAAAAGTAAAACCTGATTTCGGTTATAATTTACATGATCAAAGTAGTTTATATTCTATTGGACACACTAAAGAACCAGCAGCAATTTCGT
>NZ_JBIKRX010000040.1:0-24794 GCF_044348915.1 Flavobacterium sp.
GGTTTTTATCTTTGCAAAGACGTGATAAATCATCGTCTCTACGATTCTCTTACTCTCTTTATTCTTGTTCTAAGATCTCTCTTAAAACGGCTGTCAATTCAATATGTCTAAGAACTTTCGTTTTTTTATTTCCTAACCAACCTCTCGGTTAGCGGGTGCAAAAGTACAACTTCTTTTTTGTTATGCAAGAAAAAAATATTTTATTTTTGAAATAAAATTTCAACAATCAAAATTGATTTTTGCGGAGGCCTAAGATATACAATCTTTGAAATCCACACAACTTTTTTTGTTGTTTTTTTTCGATATTATAAAAGAACGTCTGCTTGAATGCGGGTGCAAAAGTACTCTAAATATTGATTTAAACAAGTGTTTTTTTGAAGTTTTTTGAAAGTATTTTTTAAACCACTGAAATCCCGCAGGTTGAAATAGAAACTTTTTTTGACTTGATTGACTTCGTAGCTAAAAATTGAATTGCATTCTACTATAATAGTATTTCTTAATCGTAAGAGAAAGTAGAAATTGTCTCTTTATAGGTATTTGCGTTAGGGATTGCTTCGCCAGTTCGCTTTGCTCGTGTGAAGTGGAAATCCTATTATGTCTTTCCGATGACAATCAGGAAGACATAATAGATTGAAACGAATAGCCCGACCTGAAAGGGAACGCCAAAAAAGAATTTATTTGGCTGATTCTACTGCTTTGTTTATCCAAAAATCGGTTAGGTTGTCGTAGTCCACAGGTTTTGCAGGTGGCTGATTGATCAGTCTGCGTGACTCGAAGGCTCTCACAAGGATCGTTTCTATAAGGTAATCTTCGTTGACCTGATACGGCAAATATTGTGCTTTCAAGTTGAGATCAAACATTTTGGCCGTCGTGTTTGACCAAAATGCTGTCCATCCGCTTTTTAAGGTTTTGACCAAATCATAGGTGGTTACTCCTGTTTGGCGATAAATCAACTTAATAAGTATTTGACCTTGCTTGCGAGATAGTTTTTTGAGTTGGGCCTCGAACTCATTGTTCAGGTAACCTTCGACTATTTTGAAGTATTTTTTCTTTTCTTTATTTGTTTTTAGGCTAGCCATCCCCCTATTGAGTGCTGTCAATCGTTCTGAAGCTAGTTTTGCGTATGGATAAGTCCTGTACACCCGATTTTTAAGAAGTTCAAATTGTTTTTTTGATTCAATATCAATTTTCCCTTTATAAAGCACTATTTCCTCTAATTGAATGGTGTCTTTGAAAATAGTATCATTATCTCTGATGTAAAATCCCGAACTTATGCTGTCTTTTGGAGCTACTTGCGCTTTGATTGAAAGGGCTAAAAAAAGGAATAACAACAAAAACTTAGTAATCTTCATAGCTGTATATAATATATGAGACAAAATTATACATTTATATGCAACTGTAGTGCCATTTTTTTAATTTAGCCAAAAAAATATTTATGAGTTCAAAATCGATATTAAAAAAGACATCCCTTACATTTTTGGAAAACTATTTGAATAATGCTTCCCCTACAGGATATGAAAGTTCTGGACAAAAACTGTGGATGGATTACTTAAGACCCTATGTAGATACATTTATTACTGACACTTATGGCACTGCAGTCGGAATCATTAATCCCGATGCTCCTTATAAGGTAGTTATTGAAGGGCACGCCGATGAAATTTCGTGGTATGTGAACTATATTACGGATGATGGATTGATTTATGTGATTCGAAATGGTGGTTCTGATCATCAAATTGCCCCTTCGAAAAGAGTCAATATTCATACTAAAAAAGGCATTGTAAAAGGTGTTTTTGGCTGGCCTGCTATTCATACTCGCAATCGTGGAAAGGAAGAAACTCCAAAAATCGACAATTTATTTATTGATATAGGTTGTTCGAAGAAGGAAGAAGTTGAAGCCTTAGGCGTTCACGTGGGTTGTGTCATTACCTATCCGGATGAATTTATGGTTTTGAACGAAAATAAGTTTGTTTGCCGCGCCATCGATAATAGAATGGGAGGTTTTATGATTGCTGAAGTGGCTCGTTTGTTGCACGAAAACAAAATCAAACTGCCTTTCGGTTTGTATATTACCAATGCTGTTCAAGAAGAAGTAGGACTTCGAGGTGCCGAAATGATTGCCAAAACCATCAAACCCAATGTAGCCATCGTTACTGATGTTTGCCACGATTCTACTACACCGATGATTGACAAAAAAATTGAAGGTGAAACCAAAATTGGAAAAGGTCCCGTAATTACTTACGCTCCTGCTGTGCAAAACAATTTGAGAGAACTCATTATTGATATCGCTGAAGAGAAAAAGATACCTTTTCAACGACTGGCTTCTTCGAGAGTTACGGGAACTGATACCGATGCTTTTGCCTACAGTGATGGCGGTGTGGCATCGGCCTTGATTTCCTTGCCGTTGCGTTATATGCACACTACGGTTGAAATGGTACACCGTGATGATTTGGAGAATGTAATCAAATTGATTTATGAAACTTTATTGAAAATAGAAAACGAGGAAACTTTTTCGTATTTCAAATAGCAATTTCGTTACCCTAAACTTGAAATCCTTTCCTTAGTACTATAGAGGAAAGGATTTTTTATGTATTTTGAAGCTATAATTTGTATTCGAACGCCTAGTTATTTTTACGTATAAATGAATGATTGTATAGGTAAGGTTTTCATACTCTATATGGAGAGTATATGGGGCTTTGATGAGGCTTTGATGGGGAGCAAACTCACTTCTTGATTCGAGTCTAATTCTGAGTGGTGTTCGAAGAAAACAGCTTTTCGTTCGAATGCAGCTTTAATCAAATAGTGGCTTCCTTTGAAATACGATTGCTTGACGATGACTTTGAATTTTCCCGCTTCCACTAGCTTCAATTGGTGGGGAAAAAATAATACGATTTCATCTGCTTCATCGGAATCGGAAAAATGAGACTTTTTCAATTCATTAACTTCGCCAAAAAGCGACGCAACATAATAACTAGGTGGATTGTTATAAAGTTGTCTTGAATTTCCGCTTGCAATCAATTTTCCATTTTGTAATACTATTGTTTCATCCGAAAAAGACAAAGTTTCGGCGCTGTCGTGGGTCGCGATGATACAAGTGATTTGTTTCTTCTTGAAATAATTGAATAAATTACGACGAAGTGAATTTTTTCGAAAGGAATCTATCTGGCTAAACGGCTCATCTAGTAAGAGAATTTCGGGTTCTAAAGCCAAAACTCTTGCTAGTGCCACTCTCTGCTGCTGACCACCGCTTAAGTATTTTGCTTTTACTTTGGCAAACTCCGTCATTTCGACCATTGCCAAAAGCTCCTGAACTCTCGCTTCCTTTTCAGCCTTATAAATATTAGACAAAAACTTGCCCACATTTTCTTCGACTGTGATGTAGGGCATTAAATCAAAATCTTGGGCTAGATACTTAATGTAATCTTCGCCCGGAATTAGATTGTATTTTGGCCCGAGTATCGTATTGCCATCATAAAATATCTCGCCATTATCCAAATTATACATTCCGTATAAAAGTTTTAACAACGTACTTTTACCGCAACCACTCTCCCCTATTAGAGCTACATTCTGACCTTTGGCAATTTCGAAGCTAAGATTCTGGATAACGGGATTATCGACATAAGTGAAGGAAATATTTTTTACCTGTAGCATTATCTGTGTTTAAAGGTGCAAATTTACACAGTTTATTAAAAGAAATCTATAATGATTTTTATAGAATTGTTTCTATGTTTTAGCGTGAAATTTTGGAAACTCAACCGCTTTGCTTTTGTATTTTTGTTCTGCAATAAAAGTTTGCAAGCGATTTTCTTTTTTAAATACCGCTATTGTGTATCTTTGGGCTCGTTTTAAATGATTCATATTTAATGCGAATTTTGGACGAAGAGCTAGTTTTACAAATTTTACTTTGGCGAAAACTGGAAAAGAATATATTTTATTTTCTTTTCTTTTTCTGAAAAAATTTACTTTATTTATTCCTGTCAAAAGTTGCATTAATTAGTTGAATCAAAGATTTAAATAAAATGATATCCGACAATTTACAAAAAGCAATCGAAATATTAAATGAAAACGAGTTAATAGCCATTCCTACGGAGACTGTTTATGGCTTAGCTGCAAATATATATAGTGAAACAGCTGTTTCTAAAATTTTTGAAACGAAAAATCGCCCGTTATTTAATCCTCTAATTGTTCATATTCATAATATCAATCAATTAGAGGAATTAACCAGTTATATTCCAGATAAAGCTCGTTTACTAGCAAGTACTTTCTGGCCTGGAGGCTTGACCTTGGTTTTAAAAAAGAATAGTAAAGTGCCTGATTTGATCACTGCAGGAAAAGATTCTGTAGCCATACGAATACCTAATCATCCGGTTACATTAGCTTTGCTGAAACAATTAAGTTTTCCGCTAGCTGCTCCAAGTGCAAACCCTTTTGGTTGTATTAGCCCAACTAAAGCCATACATGTTGAAGAATATTTTGGCGATAAACTTCAAATGGTTCTTGATGGAGGTGATTGTAAAAATGGTATTGAATCAACAATTATTGGATTTGAAGGCGATGACCCCATTTTATATAGATTAGGTGCAATTGCTGTTGAGGATATAGAATCTGTAATTGGTTTAGTAAAAATTAAAAATAAGGAAGAGCATACTCCCGATGCGCCTGGTATGTTATCAAAACACTATGCCCCAGCAACAACTACGATTTTAGAGAAAAATATTGAGCAAAGCATAAAGTCGTTTCAGGGTAAGAAAATAGGCCTTTTATTATTCTCACAAAAAATAAACAGCCAACACGTCATTCATCAAGAAATTTTATCAATTAATAATAATTTAGAGGAAGCGGCAACCAACTTATATAGTGCTTTACATAACTTAGATAAACTCCATCTCGATATTATTATCGCTGAACGATTTCCGGATATCGGATTAGGAAAATCAATTAATGACAGATTGGAACGCGCCACAAAAAAATAAATTTTAGTATCAAACGTAATTTGCAACAATAAAGAGAAAATTGATGCAAAAAAAAATTTTTTATTGCCGGCAATGCCACCGATATAGGGTATAACAATTATTTCTTTTTCGTGTCAATATAGACAATACCATTGGAAGCATAGTATCGTAAGATATTCTGAACAGATTAGTTTATAATAGCACAGTCCGATATGTTATTTGCTACTATTAATGCCATTTCGGGTTTAGTTTTATTTTCGAAAACTCAGGATAAGCAACTTCAAAAAAACTAAGAGCTCAATATTAAGCATAAAAAAAAGCATCATTATCGAGCCGTAATGGTGCTTTTTGAGTAAAATTAGATTATTTACTTTCCCTTTTCGCTTATATTTTAGAGTTTGTTTATCTTCAAGATTTAGAAAGTTTATTGATTACATCAAAATCCAAAGCTTGGGTTTCATTTGAAATGTTGTTTCCGGTGATTTCATTGTCTTCAGCAATAAGTTGATCAGCAGTTTTTTCTCTTTTTTGAATGTTGGTAGACTCAACAAACACATAATCTTCTACAATAATGTTGATTAGATTAAAATCCAAGATCAGTGTTTCATTTGAAATGTTATTCCCTGTAATTGCATTATCTTCGGCAATAAGTTGATCCGCAGTTTTTTTTCTTTTTTGAATGTTGGTAGACTCAACAAACACATAATCTTCTACAATACTGTTGATTATATTAAAATCCAAGATCAGTGTTTCATTCGAAATGTTATTCCCTGTAATTGCATTGTCTTCTGCGATAAGTTGGTCAGCAGTTTTTGCAACATTCTGTGTTGAAACTATCTCGACAGGTTCCAGGACATAGTTTGATTTAACTAAATCAAGATTTGAAAAATGCCGAGAGGAGCTATGTTTTTTGCTATAACCGATTTGTTTCACTTCCTTAGTTAAAATTATTTGCCCAGTAGTTGAAATAATTGCTTTAACACTATTAGTGGCTGCAACTTCTTTTTTTGATTCTTGTGAAGCTACTACTCCACTCATGTAATCAACAGATTTATTGTCTAAATTAGTTAATACAACTAATGCAAGTCCGGTGTAAATGATTAAATTTTTCATAATAGTTATTTTTTAAAAGTTATTTTTTCGTATTTACTAAAAACATATAATAATATCCTATGCAAATATATATCTAAAAGACAGTATCTTGTTTTGCATAGTACTGATATTTAACAATAATTTAATATTTCAAAAATGGAGGCAACCAATATATTTCAGCACAATTCTCTTATAACCACATAGAAACAAGATCTTTAATAAAAAAAATAAATTAATTTACACCAAAAAAAGCTAGGACAAGGAATAGAGAAAAAAGAAAAATAATATCTTTACGAAAAAGAAAAACTATGCAATCTACAGTCACCACAGTCGGAGAATACATAAATGAACTTCCCGAAGAAATAAAAGAGTTCTTTTTAAAACTCCGAAATAGCGTTTTGAATAATCTTCCAAAAGGATTTCAAGAAGAAATGAGTTACGGAATGTTGGGTTATGTAGTTCCTCATGACCTCTACCCAAGCGGATATCATTGCAATCCTAAACTACCCTTGCCCTTTTTGAGTATTGCTTCGCAAAAGAATTTTATTGCCTTGTACCATATGGGCATCTATGCAAGTCCTGAACTTATGGATTGGTTTACAACTGAGTATCCTAAACACTGTAAGCAAAAATTGGATATGGGCAAAAGTTGTATTCGATTCAAAAAAATCGACCAAATACCTTTTGATTTACTTGGCGAACTTGCAGGAAAAATGACCGTAGAAGATTGGATTAGTTGCTACGAACGCCAACTAAAAAGCCGCTAATTCGATTAGAATAGCGGCTTTGGTATCATAACATTTAGCGATTATCTATTCGCCAAATACTCCAAAACATTTTTTTCGATTCGTTCGTTAATATTTGTAATATCCGCTTTTACGAAGTTTTCACCTAGAATATTTTCATACAACTCAATATATCTTTCCGAGACGGTTTCGATGTATTCGTCGGTCATTTCCGGGATTTGTTGTCCTTCTTGCCCTTGGAAACCGTTTTGAATCAACCAACGACGAACAAATTCTTTAGACAGTTGTTTTTGCTCTTCGCCCCTATCTTGTCTATCCTGATATCCTTCTGAATAAAAATAACGTGAAGAATCTGGTGTATGGATTTCATCAATAAGAACGATAACACCGTCCTTGGTTTTACCAAATTCGTATTTAGTATCAACCAAAATCAATCCGCGGCTGGCAGCAATTTCGGTTCCTCTTTGGAATAAAGCACGAGTATATTTTTCTAAAACCAAATAATCTTCCTCGGCAACAATCCCTTTTGACAAAATGTCTTCACGTGAAATATCTTCGTCGTGCGATCCATTATCAGCTTTGGTCGTTGGGGTAATGATTGGTTCTGGGAATTTGTCGTTTTCTTTTAATCCTTCGGCCATTGTAACGCCACAAATTTGTCTTCTTCCTGCAGCATATTCACGAGCGGCGTGACCTGAAACATAACCACGAATTACCATTTCTACTTTGAACGGCGTGCACAAATGACCAACTGCCACACTTGGATCCGGTGTTGCCAGCAACCAATTGGGTACAATATCTTGCGTAAGCTCCATAAATTTGGTAGCAATTTGGTTCAATATTTGACCTTTATAGGGAATCCCTTTTGGTAAAACCACATCAAAAGCCGAAAGCCTGTCGGTTGCCACCATAACCAAAAGTTCATCATTGATGTTGTACACTTCCCTTACTTTGCCTCGGTATACTGATTTTTGATTCGGAAAATTGAAATTCGTTGTAGTTATTGTGTTCATTGTAGTGTGTTATTTTATAAATGCAAATTTAGCAATATTTTCGAGCCAAAAAGCATCATTCGAGATTTATTAAGACAAAAGTAGCGCTGACAAATATCTTGCAACACCGTCCTTTTCATTAGAAGAAATCACTTCCATTTGGGGAAGTTTGCTTTTAAAACTTTCAACAGCATTCTCCATAATCAAAGATTTTCCAGCTGCAACAAGCATTTTTTCGTCATTGAAACCATCTCCAAACGCAATTGATTCCTCGAAAGAGCGGTCTTCTTTTTCCAAAATTCTAGCGATAGCCACACTTTTGTCCACTGATTTGTCCATAAATTCCAAACAAAAAGGAAGGCTAAAAGCATAATGAAATTCCTCAGAATGGTCTTTCATTATCCGATCTTTTAGTTCCAGTAATTTGTGATGGTGGTCGTGAGTGAAAAATAATTTTATGGCACTCAAATCCTTGACCTTTTCAAAATCTACAATTTCATTGGGATAATTCATTTCCTCTTGAAAACTGTTTAATTTTTCATTTACTTTATTCGATAACCAAACATTTTCTTGGAATAACACTGTTGTAAACTCAGAGTCGATTCCTAAATCTAAAACCGATTTTATGGACTCACTTTTTATATCAAAGGAGTAAAGCAGTTCTTTTTTAGGGGAATGAATGCGGCCACCATTAGAGGTTACCAAGTAAAAAAGGCAGCCTAAATTTTTTAAAAGTGGCATTGCATCTAAATGATGACGACCTGTCGCGACAATTATTAAGTAATTTTCGTCGGAAAGCTTGCGAAAAACGGTCTTTGTATATT
Source organism: Flavobacterium sp. (assembly GCF_044348915.1). Lineage (GTDB taxonomy): Bacteria > Bacteroidota > Bacteroidia > Flavobacteriales > Flavobacteriaceae > Flavobacterium. The sequence continues at coordinate 8,604 of NZ_JBIKRX010000040.1, forward strand.
CGGAAACTCGGTGGTTGTTATTTAATAAGGTACCGTCTAAATCGGTAATTATAACTTTTACTTTTTGTTTTAAACTCATGCTAATTCGTCTCTACTTGAAGAATTGCAAATTTATTCTATTTTGAAAAGCTACGCAATGAAAAGAGTTAAAGCCACAAAAGAAATAGGTAACAACATAATTTCAAGTCTGAAATACTCTAAAAAAACTTTACCACAAATTATACAAATTTTCACAAATTTTATAGCTAATAAAAAGAAATTAGTGACAATTCGAGTAATTTGTGGCTGAAAATAAAATTTATTTTGATGAATTTCTAATCGTGATTTTCAATCTGTTTGTAGGCATCAATCACTTTTTTGACTAAGCGATGGCGTACAATATCTTTGTCGTCGAGGTAAATGATTCCAATTCCTTCCACATCTTTCAAAACTAAAATAGCTTCTTTCAGACCCGAAATCGTTCGCCTCGGTAAATCGACTTGGCCCGGATCGCCAGTAATCATAAACTTGGCGTTTTTCCCCATACGAGTCAGGAACATTTTCATTTGAGAATGTGTGGTGTTTTGGGCTTCATCAAGAATGACAAAGGCATTGTCCAGCGTTCGTCCTCGCATAAATGCTAAAGGTGCAATTTGGATAATTCCTTTTGCGATATGATCCTCGAGCTTTTCGTTCGGCAACATATCACGCAAAGCATCGTATAAAGGTTGCATATAGGGATCTAGTTTTTCCTTCATATCACCAGGAAGAAAACCAAGATTCTCACCGGCTTCGACCGCAGGACGAGTCAAAATAATCCGTTTGACTTGCTTTTCTTTCAACGCTTTTACGGCCATAGCCACACCAGTGTAGGTTTTACCTGTTCCTGCTGGACCCACAGCAAAAACCATATCGTTTTTAACCATGGTGTCGACCAGCAATTGCTGATTGGGAGTCATCGCTTTGATGATCTTTCCGCCTACACCGTGTACCAAAATTTTGTCGTGACCAAACCCTTTGGCGTCTTCCTGAATGGTACTTTGCAGTACGCGGTCAATGACGTTATCATCAATGTTGTTGTAGCGTGTAAAATGAAGCATCAAGCGGTTGAAGCGGTTCTCAAACTCATCTAAGACTTCTTTTTCGCCAAAAGCCTTCAGCGTAGTTCCTCGGGCTACAATTTTCAGTTTGGGATAATACTTTTTAATCATTTCAAGATGAGTGTCTTGAGCGCCCCAAAAATCTTTTGGAGCGATGTCTATGAGCTCGATGATTCTTTCGTTCAAAAGCGGTAGTTTTTAAGTTATTAATTTAAGGAAAGTCGTAAGCCAATTCCATTGGCATTGGTAATTAAATCTAGTTTTGAGTTATTTAATGCATTGTATCCTAATGTTGATTGATAATTATACTCATTGACAACATTTTTAATCTTTTTGGAAAAGCCTATTTTAACGGGAATGGCCACTGCCAAAGCTGCTAATCCGACAAAAGTCAATGCGGAAGGATAATTACGCTCGGTTTGTATTGAATTTCCAGTCACGGTAGTATTGCCATCGGTATTTGCTCCTATCACTACATCGATAGCCATTAAGCCTAATCCTCCAATAAGCAAAACATTACCAACGGTTTTTTTAGACCTTCCGGCATTATAATCGGCTAATAATTTTTGATTGTTTTTTAATAATTCCCTAACTTGGTCAGGCGAAATTTGTTGGTTTTCAGAATTTAAAATAGTTCCATTAGACTTGGACACCAATTTTTGAGAATGAGATTGTAAAATGCAAAAGAAAAGTGAGAGAACTAATAATGTTTTAATCATATTGGGGTTTATTTTAAATTCAAAATGTAAAAATCTAATTAATTAAAGCCGAAAATACTTTAGCTTTGCATTTCTCAAATTTAATGAGTTTTAGCTTGCATTCGCTTTTTATTTATAAACAATTTTATGTCAATAATTACTCTTACCACCGATTACGGCTTGAAAGACCACTTTGTTGGTGCTTTGAAAGGTAAGATTTTGACCGAGTATTCCGAGGCTACTATTATTGATATTTCACACAATATTGACGCATTCAACACATTAGAAGCGAGTTACATTATTGGAGCGGCTTATTCCAGTTTTCCAAAAGGTAGTGTGCATCTTATTGGTGTGGATATGGAATTCAACAAAGAAAACCAACATATCGTGATGCAATGGAACGATCATTATTTTATTGCCGCCGATAATGGCATTTTGAGTATGCTGGTGCAAAAAATTATACCTCAAAAAATTGTCTCTATCAACATTCACGACCGATTCCCCACTGATGCGACCGATTTGGATGTTTTCGTAAAAGTCGCTTGTCATATTGCCAAAGGCGGTTTGCTGAACGTGATTGGCAAAGAAATAAAAGCCATCAAGCAAGTCACCGAATTACAAGCTGTTACTGCCAATGACGGAAGTTCGATAAAAGGATACGTGATTTACATTGACCATTTTGGCAATGCGGTAACCAATATTTCTAAAAAGCAATTTTTGGAAATAGCCAAAAGCAGGCCGTACGAAATTCAGTTTAAAAACAAAATTGTCAAAACCATTCTGCCCAATTATTCTGCGATAGCAAGTTCTGATAGATATCCATTGAAGAATTATGAAGGCGAAAAATTAGCGATTTTCAATGAAGCGGGATTTCTAGAAATTGCTATTTTCAAGAGTAATCCATCAAAATTAGGTTCTGCCAATAGTTTGCTGGGATTGAATTATAGGGATGTTATCAATATAGTATTCAGTTAGCAGTTTTTAGTAATCAGTTTAAAATTCCTAAATCTAAAATTAAAAATGTTCATACGAATAGTAAAAATGTCCTTTCACGAAGAAAATATTCCAGCATTTCTGGAAAACTTCGAAATTATCAAAGATAAAATACGAAACGCGCCCGGAAACCGTTTATTGGAACTGTATCAGGACAAAACCAATCCATCGCTTTTCTTTACATACAGTTATTGGGAAACCGAAGAAGACTTGGAAAATTATAGACAATCGGAGCTTTTTAATGAAGTTTGGGCATTCACAAAAAAATTATTCAACGACAAACCCGAAGCGTGGAGTGTAGATAAAGTTGCCAGTTTGCAGTAATTAGTGGTCAGTCATTTAACAATAAACAAATATAAACGGAATGAGATTGCTTCGTTCCTCGTAATGACAATATGAAATCAATAATAGTAAGAGAAATTAAATCCTTTTTTGGCTCGCCAATTGGTTATTTGGTGATTGCCGTTTTCCTGATTGGGAACGGTTTATTCCTTTGGGTTTTCGAGGGAGAATATAATATTTTGAATAGCGGTTTTGCCGATTTGAGTCCGTTTTTTTCTTTGGCTCCTTGGATTCTGATTTTTCTGATTCCTGCGGTGACTATGCGTAGTTTTTCGGATGAGAAAAAGCAAGGAACTCTAGAATTATTGCTCACAAAACCCTTGAGTATTTGGCAAATCGTGAACGGTAAATTCTTGGGTTCGATGTTATTAATCGTTCTGGCGATTGTTCCAACTTTCATTTATGTTTGGGTCATTTCAAGTCTAGGTTCACCCGAAGGAAATATTGATATGGGCAGTACAATGGGATCGTATTTTGGATTGTTGTTTCTTATTGCCGGCTATTCTGCAATTGGAATTTTCACTTCTACTCTATCCGAAAATCAGATTGTAGCTTTTATTGTTGCCGTGTTTTTGTGTTTCTTTTTTTATTTTGGTTTCGAAAGTTTGGCAACTATTATCCCTAGTTTTCAAGGGCTGATTTCAGCTTTTGGAATGCAAGATCATTTCAAAAGTATGAGTCGTGGTGTGATTGATAGTCGGGATGTGGTTTATTTTGTGAGCATTACTGTCTTGTTCCTTTCCTTTACCGTTTATAACCTAAAATCGATTAAATCCTAATGACAACTTCCAATAAAAACAATATAAAATCCCTGTTGATTGTCGTTGCATTACTTTTGGTTTTGAATGTGATTAGCAGTTATTTTTTCCATCGTTTTGACTTAACCAAAGACAAAAGATACACGCTTTCGACTACTTCTTTGAATATCATCAAGCAAGTACAAAATCCTTTGTATGTAAAAATCTATTTGCAAGGCGATTTACCTGCGGAATTCAAGCGTTTGCAAAGCGAGACCAGAGATTTATTCGAAGAGTTTCAAGCGTACAATAAAAACATTATTTTCGAATTTGTCAATCCATTGGAGAACGAAGACGAAAGTATGGACAACATCAAGGAGTTGTATTTAAAAGGTCTTACTCCAATAAACATCACCGTTGACGACAAAGGAAAACAGTCTCAGGAGATGGTTTTCCCTTGGGCGATTGCCGTTTACAACAATAAGGAAGTCAATATTCCTTTGTTGAAAAATATTATGGGCGCTTCGACAACTCAAAAAGTGGTCGGTTCAGTGCAACATTTGGAATATTCTATCGCTGATGGCATCAATAAAATCACCAAAGCCAAACAGAAGAAAATTGCCGTAATCAAAGGAAACGGCGAACTCGCAGATGTGCAAATTGCTAAATTCCTGATGCAAGTTCGAGAAAGTTACCACATTGCTCCTTTTCCTTTGGATTCCGTAGCCAAAAACCCAATAGGAAGATTAGAAGCTTTGCAAAAATACGACTTAGCCATTATAGCCAAGCCAACGGAAACCTTCACCGATTCCGAAAAGCAAGTTTTGGATCAATTTATCATTAATGGCGGAAAAACACTGTGGTTGGTAGATCAAGTCAATATGGAAATGGACAGTTTGTACAACGAATATGGTGCAACTTTGGCGTTTCCGCGAGATTTGAATTTGAATGATATGTTCTTCAAATACGGATTCCGCATCAATCCAGACTTGGTCAAAGATGAACAAGGAAGCCCAATAAAATTGGCCACTGGAGAACAAGGAAGTGCCACGCAATATCAGGAATTCAATTGGAAATTTGCACCGCAAGTGTATCCTATCAGCCAACATCCTATCGTGAAAAATTTGGGTGGAATCAAATTCGATTATGTTAGTGGAATAGACACTTTGAAGAACGGCATCAAGAAAACGGTTTTGTTGCAATCGTCTCAATATTCGAAACGCATTGGTTCGCCTGTTGAGATTAATTTGAAAATTGTAGAAGAAGCCACCTCTCCCAATCATTATTTGAATACCGGAAATATTTCGCTTTCGGTTTTGCTGGAAGGTTCGTTTCATTCGGTGTACGAAAATCGGGTGTTGCCTTTTGCGCAGCCCAGCTTTCAGGCCCAAGGCAAGGACAATAAAATGATTGTGATTTCGGATGGTGATTTGATTCGCAACCAATTGGATAAAAACTTTCAACCGGTGGAATTGGGCTTTGATCAACGCTCTGGGAATTTGTATGACAACAAGGATCTCTTGATGAATTGCGTCAATTATTTATTGGATGACAGCGGACTTATTAACATTCGGAGTAAAGATCTTGATTTGCCTTTATTAGATAAGGAAAAAGTTTACGAAAGTTATACCCGAACACAAATCCTCACTATTGGGCTACCACTGCTTATTTTAGGGCTTTTTGGAGTTGTTTTTAGCTTTTTGAGAAAGAGAAAATATGCTAAGTAATCCGCGATGGTTCTGTATAAATGCGATAAACATTAAAATATTTCTTGTAAACCATTAAGAGATTAAGGTCCATTAAGACCATAAAAAAAACTTAATTTCCTTACTCTCTTACAGGTTGAAAAAACAATAAAAAACATTGTTTGAAAATTTTTTGGCTCAGTTGTAATTGCAAGAAATGTTAATAAAAAAAGTTTTATTCTTACGATAGTTTACGATATATTTGTAGACTGTATCGCCTTTAGGATAATAGCGATGCCCTATTCCAATAAAAAACAAATATAATCTTCCTATGAAATTTATAGTATCGAGTTCGTACTTATTAAAACAATTACAAGTTCTAGGTAATGTTATCAACAGCAGTAATACTTTACCTATTTTGGATAACTTCCTTTTTGAATTGGATCATAACACTTTGACGGTTTCGGCTTCTGATTTAGAGACAACAATGTCAGCCACTTTAGACATCGATTCTACTAGCAAAGGAAGTGTTGCTGTTCCTGCAAAACTACTTTTGGAAATCTTGAAAACCTTTCCAGAGCAACCTTTGACTTTCACTGTTGAAGAAAATAGTACTATCGAAATTAGTTCTAACTCAGGAAAATATGCTTTGGCGTATGCTCCGGGAGAAGAATTTCCAAAAGCGGTAAACTTAGACGAACCTTCTGTGACTTTGGTTCCAGCCGATGTTTTAGCAACTGCGGTTAGTAAAACCATTTTTGCTGCAGGAAATGATGATTTACGTCCGGTAATGTCGGGTGTTTTCTTCCAATTTTCTCCACAAGGATTGATCTTTGTTGCTACGGACGCTCACAAATTGGTAAAATATGCTCGTACTGATGTAACAGCTTCACAAGTAGCCGATTTCATTATGCCGAAGAAACCTTTGACTATTCTTAAAAATATTTTAGGTGCTTCGGATGCCGAAGTGAAGATTGAATACAACGATTCAAATGCGACTTTTTCTTTCGATAATTACATTTTGATGTGTCGTTTGATTGACGGAAAATATCCAAACTATGAAGCGGTTATTCCTAAAGAAAATCCAAACAAATTATTGATTGACAGAACACAATTTTTGAATTCTGTTCGACGTGTTGCGATATTCTCTAACAAAACTACTCACCAAATTCGTTTGAAAATAGCTGGTGCTGAATTGAATATTTCTGCCGAAGATATTGATTACTCGAACAAAGCTGAGGAAAGATTGACTTGTGATTATCAAGGAGATGATATGCAAATTGGATACAATTCTCGATTCTTAACCGAAATGTTGACCAACTTACAATCGGATATGATTATGCTTGAAATGTCTTTGCCAAATAGAGCTGGAATTCTTACTCCTGTTGATGGTTTAGAAGAGGGCGAAACGGTGACTATGTTGGTAATGCCGGTAATGCTGAATAATTAATTGCAGATGGCAGGTTGCAGATAGTAGGTTGCAGGTTGCAGATGGCAGATTTTAAAAGCTAACTAACCAAACCATTTTTATATTCGAAAGCCCCAATTTCTAGTGAAATTGGGGCTTTTCTTTTATTCGTGCATTGCCAAAACTGGTATATGCAATTTATTTGAAAATTTCTGCGTCAAACTAGGCTTGAACAATTCAACGAAAAAGTTTCTTTTGTACGTCAACATTGCCAAGACATCGATACCTTTGAACAAAATAAAGTCTGCGATAGTGTCTTGCACATCATCACTAGGAATTATTGAAAATTGAATCGGTTCGCCAACAAATTCTTCTTCCCATTGTTTTATAGTAGATGGTGAAACATCGGATTTATTTGTTCTTACGTACAAACAATTTATTTTGGCGTGGGTTTTTTTGGCAATTTTCAACACTTCTTTGAGTGCTTTTTTGTCTTTATCCCGATAGCGAGTGGTGAATCCGATAGTTTCAATTTTATTAAATTTTGATCCTAATGGAACACTCAAAACAGGCACATCGACCGCTGCCAAAACATTACCAGTATTACTGCCCAAAAAGAAGGCCTCCCAACCGGTCGATCCTGAAGTTCCCATTACAATAAAATCAATTTTCTCCTCAGTGATTGCTTTTTTGATATTGTAAAGTAAACTTCCATCCATCAAGCGGTGACTCATTCTGATGTGGCCAAGCTTACGTGCTTCGGCAATGGCGTGAAGTTTTGGAATTTCTTCTTTAAACATATCAAATTCAGTCAATTGAAGGGAATCAAAAACCAAGTTATAATTCACAGGTACAAACTGATTGTCATAAATTGGGAGTTCAAAAGTATGCAATAAAATGAGTTCGCCATTCACAATTTTTGCAAACTCCAAAGCGTGTACAAAGGAGTTGGTTGCAGCTTCGGAAAAATCTGTGGGAAACAAAATCTTTTTCATATTGACTAAGTTAAAGTTATTTCAAATGCAGTTATTAATTGTCTGTATTGTAGAGCTAATCAAATTCAATTTCAATTTAAAAAAATTGTCATTGTTGAAATGCCTTCTCCAATAAAAGTGCAATTGCGCTCTACTAATTTTCTACCTTAAATTTAAGCAAAAAAAATAGAAATACAATACTATTTATGAGATGTTTATGAAAATATTAACCCTAAACTGTTGTTTACGAGTTTACGATGTTTAAGGATTTAAGAGTTTAAAATGGTTTAAGAGTTAAAAAAATGGCTCAATAGCGGTTACGTTTAAATAACTCCGATCTTTTTCATCAAGAAAGTAGCGCTCTTGTTCTTGCAAATCCCATCGCGTAGTACAAAGTCAAAGTGCAAATCATTGTTAGCAATTTCGACCTCAAAACACTTGTTGATTAAGGTTTCTGGATAGTCTTTGGTCGTCAAACAAACTTCAATATCGTGAGTGGCGATCGCTCCAATCGCTTTCTTAGCAATCACTTTTTTGATCACTTCGATTGTTCCGTTTCGTTTATCGTCGGAATTGGTTCCTCTTAGGATTTCGTCCAATAGTACAAAAGCAGGCCGCTGCTCCAATTCGTCCATAATTTGTTTCAAGCGCTTGATTTCTGCAAAGAAATAGGATTCACTGTCTGATAGAGAGTCCGATAATCGCATCGACACCAAAACCGGCATCGGATGTACTTTGGCTCTTGTTGCGCACACTGCTGCTCCCATTCCAGTCAAAACCATATTGATTCCTAAACTTCGCAGAAATGTACTCTTGCCCGACATATTGGAACCCGTTAAAATCATAAAAGATTGAGGTTGAAAATCGATGGTGTTGCCTACCCTACCCTTTTTAGAAAGCAAAGGATGGCTCAAATCTGCGAATGAAATTTCAAAATTGGAATTCAATTCAGGAAAAACGAAGTCGGAATTGTTGTAAGACATATTCGCCAAGCTGTTCAGCATTTCAAATTCTCCAATTACAGCCAGCCAATTTTCAAGTGATTGAGAGTGCTGATTTTTCCATTCCATCAACGATTTAAAGACGTGCAGATTGTATAAAAAAGTCCCGTTGAATAAAACCGCGGTGATCAAATTTTGAATACTGTCCATACTCGAAAACAAGCCAGCTAACTGCTTCAGATGCACGCTTGCATTTTGATCTTTAAAAGACAATTCCTTTTGTAAATGAACTAATTTCTCAGCCTGGAAAGATTCCGCTTCAATCTTTTGCAACAGCAAACCGTATTGCGCAATGAGTTTATCAATATTCGATGAGTTCGCAATTTCGAGTTGAATTCTTTTCATAAACCTACCCAAAAAAGCCAAATTGAAAACAAATACGAAGCTCAAGACCTTCAATACCATAAGATTTGAAGTCATCCAATACAACAAAGCAAAGCCCAGAAAAAGCAGAGGCGAAAGTATCGAAATAACCACAGTCCCTTTGGATAATGGCGTGCTATTGAATGTACTCCATTGCAACAGCGACTCATAAGAGCGTTTAGTGTCCTGACTAATTTTGGCCAAAGCGCTATACTCTTGACGCCAAACTAATTTATCGGTAAGTTCCTTAATTGCGTCTTGGTTGCGGATGATTTCTTCATTTGGCAAAAGTTGAACACATTGGTTGGCAAAAGTCTTCTTGCCAATAAAAGTAGCGGTTCTATTCAAATTTTGAAACAAGGAATGATTGCCAAAAATATCCAAATCATAGGCATAAGGATGGTGAAAATCGATGAACTCTGCTCCATTTTCGAAAGGAATTTTGTTGTTTTCGAGATAGTCAACTTCATCAGAATTGATCGCAATCAGGGCTTCTACCATCTTCATTTGAAATTGCAACTTAGTATGAAATCGCATCAACAGGAAAAAAGCAATTAAAGACGCAAGCGAAAATATCAAGAACGCTATTTGGCTATCTTGAAGATAGTAATAGCCTGAAAGGAAGAAAAGAAGAATACTCCCCAAGCGAAGTAAACTGATAGTATTGTATTTTGTTTTGATTTTTTTTAAATCCTGCGAATAGTGTTGACTTCTTGATTGGTACGATTCCATTTTTTTGTAATAAAACACAAATATAAGAATTGCAAGGTATAAGTTCGCATTAGAGCACGGCATTCGCTTTTAAAACTAAATGCTAGCTTGTTTTTTATCAAATAATATAATTGGGACACAGATGACATTGATCATACTGATTCGCACGGATTTCTTATCTTAATTCAGTAAAAAGAATGAGAATTTGTGTAAAATCCGTTCCATCTGCGTCATCTGTGTGCCATTATATACAAATCGAAATATAGTATCAATAACCAAAATCTTAAAAGCGAATGCCCTGGCATTAGCCCCGTTTTCAATTCGCATAAAAAAACAGAAACTTATCAAGATTTAGTACATTTGCAAACAAGAATAAAAAAAATGCTGAACAACGATTCTATAGTGGCGCTTGCCACACCTTCTGGAGCTGGAGCCATTGCCATAATTAGACTTTCCGGCGAGGAGGCAATTGCTATTGGCAATTCGGTTTTTAAATCAATTAAGAACAAAGAATTAACCAAGCAAAAAACGCATACTTTGCATTTGGGGCATATCGTTGACGAACAGAAAGTATTGGACGAAGTCTTGGTTTCCATTTTCAAAGGGCCAAATTCGTATACGGGCGAGAATACCATCGAGATTTCCTGTCATGGTTCTACCTATATCCAACAGCAAATTATTCAGTTGTTGCTTAGAAAAGGCTGCCGAATGGCCAATGCAGGAGAATTTACTTTACGTGCTTTTTTGAATGGCAAACTCGATTTGTCCCAAGCCGAAGCGGTAGCCGATTTGATTTCGTCTGATAATGAAGCGTCACACCAAATTGCAATGCAGCAAATGCGTGGCGGTTTCTCGAATGAGATTGCCAAACTGCGAGAAGAACTATTGAACTTTGCTTCCCTGATCGAACTCGAATTGGACTTTGCCGAGGAAGATGTAGAATTTGCCGACCGAAGTCAATTTCACGAACTACTGAATCGGATTGAGTTTGTGTTGAAACGCCTGATTGATTCGTTTGCGGTGGGGAATGTCATCAAAAACGGGATTCCTGTGGCGATTGTAGGTGAACCCAATGTAGGGAAATCGACTTTACTGAATGCTTTATTGAACGAAGAACGCGCCATTGTTTCGCATATTGCGGGAACAACTCGGGACACGATTGAGGACGAATTGGTGATTGGTGGCATAGGATTTCGATTTATCGATACAGCTGGAATTCGCGAAACAGAAGATCACGTTGAGAGCATTGGAATTCGTAAAACTTTTGAAAAAATAGAACAAGCGCAGGTGGTTTTATACATAGTGGACAGTATTCAGTTTTCAGTGAGCAGTTTTGAAAACATAAAGATTGAAATTCAAAAAATCAGAAATCAATTCCCTCTAAAACCTTTAATAGTCATTGGTAATAAAAAAGATTTATTAGCTGCAGACTCCATCGAAAACATAGAAAAAGAGATTCCTAACATTTTACTAATTTCAGCCAAAAATAAAGAAGGAGTCGACGAACTCAAAAACCAGTTGCTCTCATTTGTCAATACCGGATCTTTAAGAAATAATGAAACAATTGTCACCAATACAAGACATTACGACTCTTTATTAAAAGCCTTGGACGAAATACAGAAAGTGAAATTCGGACTCGAAACTAACCTATCGAGCGACTTAATGGCACTCGATATTCGCGAAGCTTTGTATCATTTTGGGATGATTACGGGTCAAGTTACCAATGATGAATTGTTGGGTAATATCTTTGCCAACTTTTGTATCGGAAAGTAAAACATAAAGCAATCTATCCAAAGCCTTGCAGTATGTCTTTTTTATAAACTTATCGATATTGTTCTAATCATAAAAAAACAGTAAAAAAGGAAATCGCAATGGCTAATTATTTTTCTTAGCTAAATCCTTAAAGCTGCAGTAAATTATTTGATAAAACAGCTTTTAAGTGGGTTAGATAATATAGAATATAGTTTTTTTTAGGTTTTTTTGATTTACAAAAAAAAAGCTGTTCTTTCGGGTAGCCTCTCTCAAAAAAAATATTAAAATTAGCTCTTAATCAAACGAAATGTTTTCGTTTTCTCTTCTTGGTTTACAATAACATTATAAACACCAGGTGGATAATTTTCTCCAAATTTAATTGTATTAGATTTAACTTGACCTTGTTTAATTAATCTTCCGGTCATATCATAAACCTGAACTCCTATTGCCGCATTTCCTTTTCCAAATGATTGAACTTCAAGTATAAATACATCTGAAGAGGGATTTGGATAGACTATAACGTCGAACTCGTCTACAACTGGTGTTGCAACTTGATATAAAGCTAAAGTTGGTGGTGTTGTTGGCTGCGAAATTGTTAAATCACTTAATGGGTACTTAGTTGTAAAATACTCGGAATTAAATTTTAATCCCTCATAAAAGAAGAAAATTTCTCCACTAATACCATTAACTCTATTTTCATTAACCATTTGTTCTAAATATAGATTTGTAGAATTATAGGTTCCAGATTGGATTAAAACACCAGCATAAAGTTTTGATTTGTCGGCACTGTTTTTTAAAGCAGAAACTTGTGATTTTAGTGTTGACTGATAGGATGCAAAATCATATCTATATATTTGTGGTATTACATAATCACAATACTTTTTATCCAACCAAGTAGGCCAATCTTGCAGATAATTTGCTTTGGCCCAAGGCGAAACACTTGGCGAACAAGAAACGATAACATTGGGTTTTTCGGCCTTTACAGCGCTATATAAATCTCCAAGAAATTCAGTCAATTTATCTGTTCTCCAATTAATCCATGCGGTGTTATTTTCGTTTGTTGGCGGCGAAGCACCTCCGTTTTCTGATTTATACAATGCAACAGTATAATCATCATATCCTCCTTTTACAGGCATAGCTGGTAATCTATCATCACCTTGTATTCCGTCAACATCGTATTTTTTTACTACCTCAATAACAAGAGATTTTATAAAATTTTGAACTTCAGGATTGATACCATTCATCCATTCGAAACCGTTACTCGAAACTAATAAAGCTTTGTTAATATCGCGAGCACTCCATTGCGGATATTTTGCCAGTATTATACCTCCATTTTGACCATTTGATGCCGCAAATCCATACTCAAACCAAGCATGAACTTTAATGTTTTCTTTATGTGCCTCAGTAATCATTTCCTGTAATGGATCTCGTCCAGAAAAACTTTCCATAATTGGAATTCCAAATTCTCGATTCATTATATCGCTTACATAGAGGGTTCTTGCTTTATTCCAAACCACTACATAAATATCAGTAATCGATGAATTTTTACAAATTCGTACAGTTTCTTTAATATTATTTAAAGAATTTAGAGCCGTAGAAGCTACATTGGTTACCCAGACACCTTTTATCCCTTTGACTGCGACTTGGGTTGCATCGGTAGCGGGAGTGATTGTCAAATTTAAAGTAGCTGTATTACATCCCGAGACATAAGTTACTGTTGTGCTGGAAGTATAAGTTAATCCATTTGCTGGCCAAGTATAAGTTCCTCCTACTTGTGATTGAGTTATACTCCCGGTAGTTGTTGAAGCAGTTATGGTAACAGCAACTGGAGTTCTAGAACTTTCTAAATTAGAAACAGTCTGAGAAACATAATACGTTCCTGCTACTACAGCAGTAGCTGTAGCTAAAGGAGTGCCGCCAGTTGCACTATTATACCATTTTAAATTTGTTCCTGTAGCTGTTAAACTGGCGACTGTTCCAGGGTTACTACAAATGCTCTGAGCGGCTGCTGTTGGAGCGGCTACAGCAATCCCTCCACTGTCTAGAAGTGTAGTACCACTTATTCCATTATTCGTACTAAGGGCATAAACAATAATGGAGTTGGCAGATCCGCCTAAAGGATCAGGAACTGTTTTTATCGCCAATCCTCCGGTGCCATTAGCATTAGCAGTTGTTCCAAGAGTTGGGGTCGAAGCAATAAGTGTAGCTGATGACAAACCGAAAGTTACATCTATCAATTTTACATTCTCACTTCCTGTGCCATAGGAAAATGCAGCAATATACTTTTTCGTTCCTATTTCAAAATATTTTATATCATTAGCTGATGAAGCAATAAGTGATGTAGTTTCGGTAGTTAGTGTTCCATTTGAATTGCATTTATAAATTGCCCTGCCGTTAGATTTTATAAAAAAATTTGGATTCGTGCTAATTGTTTCAGGTGTTGCCACTAAATTACCACTAGTTATTCCTAAAGAGCTAAGCGTAATAATAGTTGGTTCTCCTAAAACACCTCCGGTTACAATCCATCGCACTATTTTATGTACAGCCGATGTTCCTGAAGTTCCAGAAACTTGACCACCTGCCATAATTACGGCGTTTCCAGTGATGTCTCCAGTTACTGTAAATGAATCACCTAATCGAAGATTATCTGCAACAACGCCAGTATTTAGAAAAGAAATATATAGCGATGGAGTTGCAGTTTCTGAATTCCAGCGGTATATCTTAAAAGCGGAACTATTTGATGTTTCTGTTAAATTACAAGCCAGAATTGCTCCATTGCTACTAACCTCTACGTCATTTAAAGCAAAAGTACCGCCGCTAACAGCTGTGTAATTAATGATATCTGGTAAATCGATACCATTAGTGCCATTAATTACTTTAATTAGGTTTCCTGATTTTCTAGAAACCACATAAATTTTGTCGCCTAGGGCGGCAATACCTCTTTCGGTATTGCTTGTGCCCATCCAAGTCGGTAGGTCACCAGTTGCACTAGATCTTTTCCAATCTATTTGTGCATTTACGATGCAAGAACTTGCAAAAAATAGTATTAAATAAAAAAATTTCATCAATTTTGAATAAGTGACTGTAAATTTATTAACATTTTTTAATATGTAACTACTAAATAATAAATTATTTTTTTTAATAATGTAAATAACAAATACATTTAAAAATTCTTCTTCAAGCCTAAAAATAAGTATAACTGAAATTTCTTCAATAAGTTTAAGAGGTAATTTACCCACCATTTCCGCTAAACAGAATATTGAGGCTGAAGATCTCAAAAACCAGTTGCTCTCGTTTGTGAATACGGATGCCTTGCGAAATAATGAAACAATCGTCTCCAATACAAGACATTAGGATTCTTTATTGAAAGCTTTAGACGAAATCCAGAAAGTAAATACGAACTAGAAACTAATCTTTCGAGTGATTTAATGGCTATTGATATTAAGGAAGCCTTGTATCATTTTAGGACAATTACCGGGCAGGTTATGAATGATGAATTGTTGGGAAATATCTTTGCCAACTTTTGCATCCGAAAATAAATCTCCTTCTTTTCTCTGGCGAAATAGTGTGTTCATAAAAAATCTAATTAAATTAATTTCAATTGTAAAAAACTAAAGTTAAAAAAAGGTATTTTTGGATTTTAACATACAAAAATGAAAGCAAATTCAACCTTTTAATGAACCTAAATTTCAATATAGACATAGCAGAAGGATATAAAAGCAATTCTCAGATTGCAAGAGTTTTAACCGAAAACTGGGTAAAAGAAAATTCATACTGTCCAAACTGCGGTCAATTGCCATTGAATGATTTTGAAAATAATATGCCTGTTGCAGATTTTTATTGTTTTGGTTGTAAAGAAGAATTTGAATTAAAAAGTAAAAACGGAAAATTAAGTACCATAATTAATGATGGTGCTTATGACAGTATGATAAAAAGGATTACTTCGGATACAAATCCAAATTTTTTCTTTTTGACCTATGATAAAAATATTGTGGACAATTTTTTAGTAATTCCAAAACATTTTTTCACTCCAGAAATTATAATCAAACGAAAACCTTTATCCATAAATGCTAAACGAGCAGGCTGGATTGGCTGTAATATTGATATTTCAAAAGTCCCTGAAAGTGGAAGAATTTTTATAGTTGAAAATTCAAAAATAATTGAACAAGAAAAAGTTCATATAAAATTAAAAAGGACTGATTTTTTAAGGGCTAAAAGTTTAGAATCGAGAGGTTGGATATTAGATATTTTAAATTGTGTTGAGGAAATTAAAAAGGAATCTTTTACATTAGATGAACTTTATGCTTTTGAAAATAAATTAAAAATTATAGGTATAGGCGTTTAGGCCGCCCAAAAACGAAAATAGTATTACCTTTGTCAAATGAGTACAAGGGAGAAATTTATAGGTGTGAATTCAATAACATTTAACAAGCGATTTAAGGAAGATG